>JAYZBY010000097.1:0-25325 GCA_036338555.1 Acidobacteriota bacterium
AGATAATTTATGCAGACTCCGGGCTAATAACCCCGATTTCTGGATAATTTGGCCTGGAACTCCGAGTGACCGCGGAAAACCGCCAATCCACCCTTACAACGGTTAGTAACACCCGAATTTCATATAATAAAAAAAGGACGGTTCGTGCCCTGTTCAGGAGGCGTCTCGGTTGCCCCCGGAGGAAACCCCATGCTCCTGCATCCAGAAATGTCCCAGACATCGCACCGAACCCGTTCCAACGTTTCAGGTTTCCAAGGAGAGCGACCTATGGAAGAGCTAGCCTATATTGAGGGAGAATTTGTCCCGCTCAGTGAGGCCAAGGTATCCGTAACAGACCGAGGTTTTGTCTTTGCGGATGGAGTCTACGAAGTGATCGCCGTCTACCATGGCCGAGCTTTCAGATTGGAAGAGCACCTGGTAAGACTTACGGCCAGCGCCAACGCCATCCACCTGCTTCTGCCAGTCGACCACAGCGATTTGAAAAACATTATCGAAACAGGCCTGGAGAAAAGCGGATTTCAGGAGGCCCAGGTGTACCTGCAGGCGACGCGCGGAGCCGCCCCCCGATCTCACGCTTTTCCGTCCGAGGTGAAGTCCAACCTGGTGGTCACGTTCCGGCCGCTGCACCCGGTTTCCGAAGAAATACGTCAACAAGGAGTCTCGGTGATCACCACCAAGGAAATCCGATGGAACCGGTGTGATATCAAGTCCATCGCTCTTTTGCCCAATGTGCTGGCCAAACAAAAAGCGATCGAGGAGGGCGCCTTCGAAGCCATCTGGATGACACCGGAAGGCATCGTCCACGAAGGAGCGGCATCCAACCTATTCGTGGTCCGAGACGGAGAAGTCCGCACCCCCCCAAAAAGTGAGAAAATTCTCAGTGGCATCACCCGTGAAGTGGTGCTCCAGTGTGCACTGGAACTGGACCTGCCGGTATCTGAAACCACTCTGCGAATTGAAGAGGTGCTGCAAGCCGAGGAGGTCTTTCTCACCAGTACGACCATGGAAGTGATGGGCGTGGTGAAAATGGATGGAAAGACCCTTGGAAAAGGTACAGTCGGCCCCATCACCCGGCAGCTCAATGAGGCTTTGCGGAAAGAGATCGGTCGATAGATTGGTTAAGCCCCACCTTCAGAACTCGCCTCTATCGAAAAGTTTCAGGAGGGTAGGCTGTCGAGAATTTTGCGATATTCCTCTTCTTTGAACGCTCTCAGGGTTTCGACATGCACGTTGCCCAGGGATCGAACGGCAAGAGTGATTCGGGCACCCGTTTCGTCATCGGGGACTTCGAGCACCGTCACCAGATCGAACGCGCCCAACGTCATGTGAAAACTGAGCACTTTGCCACCCGCATCGCCCACAGACTTCTTGAAGTCTTCATATCGAGAGGGACTATCCTTGACATGTTCAATGCCTTTTTTGGTCCACCGTAGCAATACCACGAAGGTTGCCTTTGTTGCCATTGCGCGATCTCCTTTAGACCGATTCCTGCAAAAAAACGATTTCGGTGGGGATGTTAGCAAAGTCTGGACCGTCTCACAAACCCTTCACCCGATTCCGCTGTTTACTTCGGAAGACCCATTCGTTGAGTGCCCCGACCGAAAATCCAACGCCTTGTGCGCTAAAACATCGCAGCAGGCGAGGGCGTATGAACCTCGACACACAAATCCTGAACCAGCGGCGAACAGGATTTTCCCGGGGTCGGATCGGATGACCAGCGTACCGTGTAAAGGGGGGTGACACGAGTACCGAGAGGAACTGTTCCTATTTCCCACGGAACGATCGCCTCCTGGTAGATCCTCACCGGGGGAACAATCAAGGTTTGGTTTGGCTCTATAAGATTCTCCAGGCGGTCAGGAATGGGGAATCCATAGTCTTCGAAGGTTGGGTCCTGACCAAGATAGCGCAAGGAGCTTCCACCGTAAAAGACGAAGGCAGGCATGCTACGGTAACGATAAAAGTCTGGGTCAAAGTCATGAAGGATGTTCTCCTTGGAGAAAAATGGACTCTGAGCTGAGCCCGTAAAATAAATCGGTTCAGTCTGGCTCCATTCCTCGATCTCCCGAATCGTTCTGCGTTCCAGGTCTGTACGATAAAAGGGATGATAAAAATGTCGAACCTCGGGGATGACCGAAAAACAAAAGATGCCTACTAGCACCAGAGATCCCAGGACTTTCTTTTTCTCCACCAGCCATACCAGCCCCAAACATTGAACCAAGGTCAAGGCCGGAAGCAACGGCGTGAGATACCGACTCGCCCCAATGGTGCGCACATAAAGGAGAAACACCATAAAACAGATCGATCCAACCAGCAGCCCTCCGAGCAACTCCGGCCGCTGCTTGGACCGGTAAGTCTTTCTCAGCTGGAGCGCTCCCAAGGCAAAGAGCCCCATTCCAACCGGGTTCAGGACTTCGAAGATGGATCGAAGATAATCCCACACAGAATGTTGTTCCGGATAGCTCAAGACCAAATCAAAGAAGTAATAACGAAGAAATGCGAATGGACCGATGATTGCCTCGATCAGATTTGGTTTTGTTCCCAACCCTGAAAGCCCCCCCTCGTAGCTCAGATTCACGCCTCGGTAAAAGAAGAGCGTATTCAAAACGACATAAACAGCAACCGATCCGAAAACAATTTGTACTGCTGCAGCCACCCGGCGTCTGTCCCCAATGATTGCCGCCAGGATGCAGGCTGCAGGAATCATTACGGTTTGCGGCCGCTGCAAAACACAACAGGCCAAGATGACCATTCTGGCCAACTTTCCTGGCCATGATTGCATCGGTACACTCGCATCCGTGTACAGCCATAATCCTATCGAACATGCGATCAACGCATCCGGCAGGGCAAAGGGCGCGTAATGGAAAAAAGACCTATTGAAACACAGTAGAGCCGCAATCGTCACAATGGAGAGTGTGGGGCAAAACAATTTAATCCACTTGGCAAGGACAAGGGACAATCCCAAATTGAGAATGAGGATCGGAAGATGGTAATTGGCCAGGCTTCGAGTATCCAGATTCCCCAGTTCGAGCACTGCATACACAGTGGACAGAAAGGAACTCAACACGGGATTCTTGGGGAAAAAGTAGGAACCTTCTCCCACCACAGCCATTCCCGTCATGATGTACTCGTAGCCGTCGTAGTACTCTACGGTCAGCGTGGCTCCCGCAGCCAGCAGGCAGAACCAGGTCATCGCCAATAACCCTAGAGAAACCCGATGCATCGTCACTGTAGTGTACACCAGCTCAGAGCCCGTATTTCTCACACCCCCTCTACTGCATCGGCGCCATGAACCGGCCTGACTGTGTTCCGCGACCCACAATGCGGGTACCCCTCGGCCTCCTCTACGTACCCTACAGTACGTTGGCGGGGGCCTTGGTCGCGCGCCTTGTCAGGCCGTCCCTTTCTTCGTTCCTCAGATGAAGGCGGCTTCGTTCCTCAGATGAAGGCGGCTTCGTTCCTCAGATGAAGGCGGCGCCGCTTCATGACGAGAAGGTGTGAGAACTGCGAACTACAAGGTACAATTCAGGCAGATGGCCCCGGAACACAGACCACGAACGGAACTCACCGATGTGCTCCTACCGCTGATCATTGCCTTTATACTTTATTTCGGAACTCTCACTGCGCCCTTTCTTTTCGATGATTACCTTTACGTCGCTGACAACCCGCAGATTCGTGAAGTGACCAATATCCCTCTGGTTTGGGTCAGCCCTTACCATGAGGCCGGGCTCTACCGACCCGTCACATCGAGTTCGTATCTCATCGACTATTTCTTTTACCAATTGGATCCCCTTGGCTTCCATGCCTCAAACCTCATGTTTTACCTGGCCACGATTGCCGCATTTTTTGGGTTGATCCGTGCCATCGGAGGAAACCGGTGGGAAACGCTGTTGGCCACTGTTTTGTTTGCCGCTCACCCGGTGCACACGGAGGCGGTATCCTGGATCGTCGGCCGCGCTGAAATACTGGCGGGCTTATTCTGAATCCTGGCGTTCATCTTCTGGGTAAAATTTCGGAAAACCGACCGGTGGCACTATCTGATCCTCACCTGCCTGACTTATTTTCTTGCCTTGGGAGCCAAAGAAAATGCGGCACCTTTACCAGCCGTTTTACTGCTGGGTGAGACCTTGGGTCTGTTCCGATCCAGGGACCTTGCGAAAACCCTGGCTGTTCGCCTACGGCCTTTGCTGAGTCACTTTGTCATCCTGGGATCGGTCTTTTTAGGCTACTTTTTTCTACGCCTGAACGCTCTCGGCCAATTTGGAATCGACGCTAGAGGCCTTGCCTTCACAGGGGATTCCATACAAACACGCTGGGCCTCGACCTTGTTCGGTATTGGCCAATACCTTCGACTCTCCCTTCTGCCCACAGAACTTCGCATTGACTATCTGGCGATGAAGCTCAACAGTCTGTTGGATTGGCGGGTTCTTCTCAGCCTGGGAATCATGATCGTCCTGGGATTCCTGGCTTTTCGACTGCGCCGTGGTGCCCCCCGGATCACCTTCTGGTTGGGATGGTTTGCCCTTTTTCTACTTCCCATCTCGAATCTCGTGATTCAGATTGGGACGTTTTTGGCCGAACGTTTGCTGTTTCTCCCATCAGCAGCTTTCTGCGCCCTCCTCGGGACAGCCTTCGTTTACGGCCTTTCCGACGAGCGTCAGCAGTGGATCCGATGGCTGAGCAGCCTGTCGGCCATCGCCTTGCTAACGGCCTTCTGTTGGATCACGGTGGACCGTAATCGCGACTGGCGGGATCCGGAACGATTCTGGCGAACGGCTCTGGCCCAGGAGCCTGTCAGCCAGAAAACATACCACCAGCTGGGGAAAATACTATGGGATCTGGGACGAGAGAGGGGCGATTGGAGTTTGCTGGATGAGTCCGACGAAACCCTGGAAACGGGCATGGCGTTCAACCAACGGGCTGACTGGAGACTAACCAGCGACCATGTGCTGATTGTTCAGGATCTTGCCAACCATAATCGAGAAAGAGGTCATCTTGAGAAGGCCTTTGAACTGTATCAGCAAATCATTCCGTTGACCCAATCCGATCCCGAGCTGTTTCGCCTGGGACGCTCCTCGGTTCTGGGAAACTTCGGACTGACGCTCGATCAAATGGGTCGGCCGGAGGAAGCCCTTTTAGCTTATGAGCTGGCCATTGCCAGCGGCGAGGAAGAGAATCTGGCGGGAGCCCTCATGCTGGCCGGAACCGCCCTTCACAAGATGGGAAAATTTGAAGCCGCTATTGAGCGTTATCAGGAGTCCCTCCGGGCCAATCCCAGTTTCGGCCAAGCCCACTTGAATCTGGCCATGTCCTTGTTCCAACTCAAACGCTGGGAGGAGGCCTTCGATTCCCTGGCCCAGGCCCAACAGCTGGGCATTGCCAACCTGGATCAGGATGCCCGAGCAAGCGCCAAACCCGGTCTCCAGGAAGCTCTGGCGCTGAAAGACTATGCCCAGGCAATCCGAATAACCCAGCATCTTTTGAAAGTGGTTGTCGAAACCGCCCAGGATGCCTACACTCAGGGCCTCTACACCGAACAACTAGGAGACACACCAACAGCACGAACTCATTACCAGCGCGCCCTGCACCTGGACCCGGATCACGGGGAAACCCGCTCCGCCCTGGAACGACTTGGAGATACAGTGAGGTGAAACGGGTGGAGGATTTCACCACAAAGGCACAGGAAGAGGTTTTCACCACAAAGATACAGAGGCACAGAGACGATATTTCTTTTCTTTCTTGTCTCTCCGAATTCGACACGGGACGCCGTTCTTCTTTTCGTGGAACGTGGAACCTGGAACGTGGAACGCGCTGGTCGGTGACCAGCGCCCGGTCAGCGGTCTCAGGCTTCGTGCCAATCTTTTTCAGCTTCGCTGATCAGCGTGTCGGAAGTGTCTTGATCGTTCATCTGTGCCACTCCATAGGTCAGGGCTGCCCCAGCGGGCCTTTCGCCTTCTCTGCCCGGGAGTTCGATGTCCATCGTGGCCCTGCGCAGTCGCCCTCCGACCTTGTTGGCGGTCAAAACATCCGTGTCCGGCAACAAAACCATAAAGTCGTGGTCCCCACTCCGGACAATGACCTCCCCTGGACGCAAAGAATCAACGACCTTTCGGCTCACGGCGTAAAGCATTTGATCCAGACCGGTCTGCCCAAAGTCTCGTCTATCCTCTTCGAGGATTTCGATATGAAGCAGAATGAGACAAAATGGGCTCCCGCTTCTCCTTGAACGTTACATCACACGCGGCAGCATCTTGTCCAGCCAGCGTCGGTTGTGAAATCCCGTTAAAGCGTCGGCAACAGCATGTTTCTCCAACTCATCTTTGAGTCGTTCTTGTTCCGCAATCACTCGATCCGCTCCATATAGACGCTTGGAGATCAGGAGTAACAGGTTGCCCGCCAACGGTGAAGAGTCAAAAAGAGACCACATGGTTTCTTCATCCAGCACCAACACACGGCTATTCTCATCTGCAACCACGAAGGCGGAGGTCACTTCCCCACTGATGAGGGATACTTCACCTGCAACTTCTCCTTCTTTCAGCTCCGCGATGGGGTCCTGATCCAGAGCCAGGTGAACACCAAAATGACCGGATAGCACCAGGTAAAGGGATTGGTTGGGCTCTCCCCCGCGAATCAATACGTCTCCGGGTTTGAAATTTCGAATGCTGCAATCTTCCAGAAGTTCCCTTGCAGAACTGAGAGCCACTCCCCTGAAGAGAAGTGATTTTTCCAGGTCAGAGCTGCAAACCTGATTCTTCGGCTCACCTATATCCCCGTATTTTAACAAAAAGAAGGCCCGGCTTGGGTTGGGACGTGGGCTAAATTCTCGCCTGGTAGGTATAGAGCTGGTGATAACGACCCTCTTTTTCGACCAGCTCGTGGTGATTTCCCCGCTCTACAATCTGCCCTTTTTCAACCACCAGGATTTGATGGGCCTGGCGAATCGTACTCAACCGGTGAGCAATGACCAGCGTGGTACGTCCCTTCATCAAGGTCTTGAGACTTTCCTGAATGTAAATCTCACTTTCGGCATCCAGATTGGATGTAGCTTCATCCAGAATAAGAACTCTCGGGTCTGCCAGTAGAGCCCGGGCAATGGCCACACGCTGGCGCTGTCCTCCCGAAAGTTTCACGCCCCGCTCCCCGATAATCGTTTCGAGGCCATCCTCGAAACGATCCGTAAACTCCTTCACATGTGCCGCCCTGATCGCTTCCTCCAGCTTTTCCCGGCTCGCCTCCGAGTTACCAAATTGTACGTTCTCTCGAATGGTTCCATCGAAAAGGAAGTCATCCTGGAGAACCACTCCCAATCTGCAGCGATAACTATCGAGCGTAACTTTGGATAGATCGTGTCCATCGACTCTCACGATTCCGTTCTCCGGTCTGAGAAAAGAAGCCGTCAGGCCGGCCATGGTCGTTTTCCCTGACCCGGAACTACCCACCAGTGCGGTCACGGTTCCGGAAGGAGCTTCGAAGCTGATTTCCTTGAGCACTTCAGCTCCATTTCCATAGGAAAAAGTCACATTCTCGAAGGCGATGTCCCCTCGAATGTCCTCCAACTCGATGGTTCTCTCGACATCATCGACCTCCCTGGGGGTATTCAAGATCTCTTCTGTCCTGTCCAATCCGGCGAAGGCGTCGGTCATCTGACTGCCAATGTTGCTCATCTGGATTATCGGGGCAATCAGAAAACCCAGGTAGAGGGTAAAGGCAAAAAATTCTCCCAGGGTCATTTCCCCTTCAACGATCTTGGTGCCCCCGATGCCCATGATGGCCACAGCCGCCAGGCCCAACAAAAAGGTTGCGGAACTGGTGACCAGGCTGGTGGCAGTCAGGGACTTCTTGACGTTCTGAAAAAGCCGATCGACGCTCCGTTCAAAGACTCCCACTTCGTGGCCTTCCGCATTGAAGCCCTTGATGACTCGAATCCCATTGAGAGACTCAGTCAGACGGCCGGTCACTTCCGCATTGATCTTTCTCCTTTCCCGAAACACGGGCCGGATATAGCCGAAAGCCTTCAGGGAAATCAATCCGAAAGCCACCAGAGGAACCAGAACGTAAAGGGTCAGAAGAGCATCGATGCGGATCAGCAGTCCAAAAGCCACCAAGGCTGTGAGTACCCCGCCGATGAGCTGGACCAGACCCGTCCCGACCAGATTACGAACTCCTTCCACATCCGTCATGATCCGAGAGACCAGTTCACCCGATTTGGTGTTGTCGAAATAACTGATCGGCAGGTAGACGATGTGCTGTTGCACCCTTGCCCTTAAAAGAGAAATCAGGTGCTGTGCTTCAACACTCAGGAGTCGTGTCAAGAAAAAGGAGGTAGCAGCCTGAACGAGAATTGCCGCTGCGATGGCCAGAAGGATCCATCTCAACAGGGACAGGTCCCCCTGGTTGATGGCATCGTCAATGACGAACTTGCTCGACGCGGGTAGGACCAGACCGGACAGACGATTGACTACAATCAAGAAAAGCCCTAAAAAAAGCAATTTTCTTCGAGGCCAGATAATGGTTCTAAAGGCATAGCGGACCGTCATCAAGGAGGTCTTATTGGCAACTTTGTTTTTCATAAGAGTTCCCCACCGAACCGGAATTATGCAATATCCAGAATAGCCGGGATGATGCACAATTCCGGCTACTAGAAACTTTATCAGAATTTTCCTTGAGGGATTGCTTCGCTCCGCTCAGATGAAGGCGGCGGCGATACCGCAGAGAATTCATGCATAATACGAGGCACTGTGGGTAAACTTAGACGGCGAAACAAAAGGAGAAATGAACATGTCTGCCTATTGCATTTTTGACATCACTCAAATCGTTGATGAGGAGAAGATCGGAGAATACCGCCAACACGTGGGCGCCACCGTTGAACAATATGGTGGACGTTACGTGGTCCGGGGTGGTGCATGCGAGGTGGTGGAAGGAGACTGGCAACCGGTCCGCCTGGTGATCTTGGAGTTTCCCAGCTTGGACCAGGTGCGCCAATGGTACAACTCAGAGGAGTATCGTGACCTGAAAGCACTGCGCCTGGCGGCAACTCATTCCAACGGTGTGATCGTCGAGGGTCTTTAGCCGTGTTTCTGCATAAATTTTCTTGTGAAGTTGTGACAGCCGTCACAAGGGTTGAGCCGGGCAGCCGACATACTGATTATGGCGTCTACACCAACCTTACCTTCCCAATTCGCCAGAGCCCGGGGGGATCAAAGACCTGCTCCTTCCGGGCTTACCCTTTTCGTAGCCAATGCAGTCGAGGGGGGGTGAGAAAAGCGGGCTTATCGTCTCTGCAATCTGAGGGACTCCGTCAGCCGGGGCTCCAGAATCCGCGAAAACAACCGTGGAAGGGAGACCTCCACGATTCCAGGCCAGTTCGAATCCACTAAACCAAGAGTTTTCAAATGTTTCGCGTTTTCCTTTTCCAGTGAAATGTCTTTGACTATCGTGAGCCAAAGAAGAGCGGCACTCTGAGAGTAATCGACCGGACGCTGTTCGAAGAGACTTTCCATGAGTCCGAAGGTGTCGATCATCTCCTTCAAAGAGATCATGAGGTCGGAAACCGTCAGCTCCAAAATTTCCGCCGCTTCTTCATCGGCTACGAAGGGCATTCCCATGAAATTCTCAGGATCGAGTTGTTCCAGCTTATTGAAATAAGCTTCGGTTTGCCGCTTTAAATAGGCGGCGATCCGGATCTCCTCCTCAGCGCTGGACCGGCCCCAACCACCGGTCAAAGACGAGAGTACCGACTGGTTCCTGTCGGATGAGGATTGTGAGCTACCCAAGGGTGCGGCCCCCCAAAGGGTCGTACTCAACAAAAGGCAAATAGGGATGACTACCCACTTGTGTCCAGCCATTTTTCCATTTTACTGAATCGCTCCTCCCGTGCTCAACTGCCACCCCTACATGAGATGGAATGATGCACCGTTGGTGACCGTGGTCACCTGCCCGCTCGGTCAGCTGTGATAAAGATGAGATGACTTGGGTCGTCCTCTGCGGTAAAGTAGAAAAAAGTACGGAGAATTCAGGGGTGCACTAGAGTATCCCTGTATTCAACCTTCGGAGATTTGAGGATGTGAGCAGATGAGCGAGACAGTCGCTGGAATCTTTGGTGATTACCTCAAAAAGGGATTGGCGGTTTCAATTCAGGGGCAATCAGGCGAGCAGGTTGCCGCCATCGTGGAGGAAATCCTCCCGGACTCGATCTGGCTGAAGCTTCAGAGTCGTAGCTCCCACCCCGTATTCAGCCAGGGTGCCGAGGTTCATATCCATTACTGGGATGAGGGAGCTACCATCTACAGTTGGGTAGGAAACGTCCTTGAAATCAATGGTGCCGACGATAAACACCTCTGCCTTTCCGTGAGCGAAGAAGTGAACATCCAAAGAAGAACGTCCTATCGGGCTCATGCACGAGTGCCGTTCTCCTTCACCGTTGTTGAAGCGGCAGAAAAAGAATTGGTCACTCAGGAGGTCAGGGAATGTGAAACCGAGAATATCAGTTCGGGGGCCTGTTGTTTCAGAATGATCCCGCCCTGGGGGTGGGGGATCGACTGGCACTTAAACTCCATCTATCGTCTTCACAACAGGTAGAGACAACCGCATGGGTGGTCCGATCCGAGCCAACCGGCCGGGAAGACCCATCTGCGCGCTGGATTGCCTTGAAATTCCTTGACCTGACAATGGAAAATCAAAACCAGCTGCTGAATTTTCTGAAGTCCTACTATGAGTAGAAAAAGGTTTCCCTTGATGTCTCCGGACTCCTCAGCAAGATCTCACCCCACAAGACAAGCCCTCCACGGTTGAACATGCTTCCCCTTTTGGCAAGAGCGGGCGAACATGATAAACGTCCCGCCATCATCGATGAAAAGGGTACCCACACCTACCGTGATCTTCTGATTGCTGCCCGGGATGTCGCCTCCTGCCTGCTGAGCGACACAGATGATTTGGAGGAAGCACCGGTAGCTTTCATGGTTCCAACCGGTTTTGAACACGTGGCAGTCCAGTGGGGGATCTGGCAGGCCGGAGGGGTGGCATTGCCTCTTTGCATCTCTCATCCGTCTCCGGAACTGGAATATGTGGTCGGGGACAGTAAGGCCCAGGTGGTCATTGCCCATCCTGATTTTAAAGACGCGCTGCGTCCAATCGCAAATTCCCGCGGCGTTCCCCTTCATCTCACCTCGGAGATGCGCCGGTCCGAGAGCGCTTCCCTTCCCCGACTGAACCTCACGCGAGGTGCTCTGATTCTCTACACCAGCGGCACCACCGGCAAACCCAGAGGCGTGACCTGCACCCACCACAACCTTACCGCCCAGATCACAACCCTGATCGAGGCTTGGCAATGGACCCCAAAGGACCGCATCCTACATGTTCTTCCGCTTCATCATACTCACGGCATCGTCAATGCACTGCTGTGCGCTCTGTGGGCAGGAGCAATCTGCGAAATGCTGCCCAGGTTCGATGCACCGGAGGTGTGGAATCGGTTCATTCATAGCGAACTCACTTTGTTTATGGCAGTACCCACCATCTACTCCAAACTCGTTTCGGCGTGGGAAAAAGCCCCTGAGAAGAAACGCCAAGAGATGTCCAGATCTTGTGCCAGGCTGCGGTTGATGGTGTCCGGATCAGCCGCCCTGCCCATCGACCTGTTTGCAAAATGGGAACAGATTAGCAGCCACCGGCTACTTGAGAGATACGGAATGACCGAGTTCGGCATGGCCTTGTCCAATCCGCTTGAAGGAGAACGCCGGGCGGGATTCGTGGGTCTGCCGCTGCCGCAGGTGGAGGTCCGACTAACCGATGCATCCGGGCGGGTTCTCACCCAAGAAAACCAGGCAGGAGAAATACAAGTGAGGAGTGAGGGCCTTTTTCAGGATTACCTGGGACACCCGGAAGCAACTAAGCAGGCATTTCAAGACGGCTGGTTCCGCACCGGAGACGAGGGCATCGTTGAGAATGGCTACTATCGCATCCTGGGAAGAAGTTCCATCGACATCATCAAATCCGGAGGCCACAAAATATCCGCTCTTGAAATAGAGGAGGTGTTCAGAACTCACCCCCTGATTATCGAGTGTGCCGTGGTGGGAATTGCAGATGAGGAGTGGGGAGAGCGGGTTTGTGCCGCTGTCATTCCTGGCTCCGACGCTTCACTGTTTCCGGAGGAGCTTCGGCGGTGGGGAAAGGAGAGGCTGGCTCCCTATAAGAACCCGACGGAATGGGTGATGGTCACTGAGCTTCCCCGAAACACGATGGGTAAGGTGATCAAACCAGCCATCAAAAAATGGTTTCAATCACGCGGCTCAAGTTAGCCCTCGGAGCCTAGAACAGGTGTGTTCTCCAGTATAAACTCCATGAGCATGTCCCTGATGTCCTCGGGAAGAGTGAAAAACTCAACTCCCAAGGAATTGACTTCCGTCCCATCCCGCAGCACTTTATCCGCCGACACCACTACTCCTGTTGCGCCGATGATTCCCGACGGCAAGTCGATCTTCAGCTCCACCACATCGTCTGCCCTGAGCGGTAGATCCGAATCAAACCTCACTCCACCCGGGCTGATATTTCCAGTCTGAGCCTGATATACCTTCTGGGAAGCAAGCCCTGTATGAGCGGCCTCCGTTACCTTGATGGACAGGGGCACGACAATGGCAAGTCTGGACACCCCCCTCCTCTGCATGGCAATAGGTTCACTGTAAACCGAGATAGCCAAAGAGGTTTCGGTTGCCCTGAGCACCTTGCCACTGCAAAAATAGACAGCACTTTCATCCCAATACTTGACGCGGACTTCCCCGCCGTCCTCAAACTGGGACATGTTCTTGCTATTGGCAAGCTCCACAACGATTTCCGTCTCGGTCAATACCGTCACCGACGCCTTGGTCTGCCCCCTATCCTTTCCGATCATGACCGTAAATCCGACCTGCAGGCGAGGGTCAGGCTGCCTGGGTGCTTGTTCGCTCATATCATCATCTTCCTGTTCAAGACCGCTGTGTTAGAACCAGTTCTACCATGCTGCACATCGGCGGCAACCTCCCTGGTAGTCCTTTACTTTCAAGTATAGTAATGGAAACAACCGGAGGACTTCCAGCCAGCTCATACCAGGAGGAAGACTCCCGCCGCCTGGTAAAGACGAATCGTCACCTAATTTTGGTATAAACATCCAGGGTTAAGTTGTTGTCATTACTTAAGATGGGAGCTGAAACGAAAACATAAATGAGCAAAACTTTTCTGGTTCGCAATGATCTCAACGGCGCTTCGGTCGACCTGGTGGTGGGAATTCCTTCGTATAACGAAGCCGATAATATTGCCTTTGTCGTGGAGCAAGCAGCCAAAGGACTCAAGAAGTACTATCGGAAACTCAATACCGCCATAGTCAACGCCGACAACTTTTCCGACGATGGGACGGCGGACGAGTTCTTAGGGGCTGAGAGCTTCGGCATCCCCAAGGTCTATCTTTCCACACCTGCAGGGATCAAGGGGAAGGGAAACAATTTTCACAACCTGTTCACCTATCTTCGGGACTACCAACCGCAGGCGGTGGTTGTGGTGGATGCTGATTTGCGCAGCATCACTCCCCGTTGGCCCCAGTCTCTGGCAAAGCCCATCATTGAAGGCTATGAGTTCGTCACGCCGATGTATAGCCGTAACGAGTACGACGGGACCATCACTAACCATATCTGCTACCCCCTGCTGGTGGGGCTTCTAGGCAAACAGATCCGCCAGCCCATCGGAGGCGACTTTGCTTTTTCAGGAAAGCTGATGGAGCATTGGATGACTCGAAAATGGGGAAAGAGTGTTCGCCAGTATGGAGTGGACATCTTCATGACGGTAGAAGCCCTGATGGGGGATTTCCGTGTGGCCCAGACAGTTTTGGGCAGCAAGATCCATAAACCCAGCGCTCCAAAATTGGGAGAGATGTTTACTCAGGTGGTCGATACCTTGTTCTCCAGATTACTGGCCTGCAAAGAGAGGTGGATGACCACCGGAGTCGCCTCAGATACCCCACCAGTGTACGGCAGCACGGAACAGCTCTCCGAGCCCCAGGAATTGGGCGTCGACTACAAGCGTTTGAAACGAGTGGCGGCTGAGGAATTCGCCTCCCGTCAGAACCTGATTGGGAAAATCCTCCCGGCTGAGGCGGCTCAGAAGGTGCAGCATATGTTTGATGTGCAACGATTTCGAATCTCCAGCCTTTTATGGGTCCACATCGTGTACAGTTTTCTTAAGGCCTATTCCTGTGCCAGCAACCGTGCCGAAAAGCTTCGCATCGTAGAGGCGCTGAAACCCCTTTACTTCGCCAGAGTAGTCTCCTTTATCCGAGAGACGCTGGAACTGAGCCACGCCCAAAGCGAAAAAAAGATTCTTCGTCAGGGGGTGATATTCCGCTCCAACCGCAACCTTCTAATCCGGGAGTTGACCTAAAATCACCAGACTAGCCTGCCGGCTAGCCTGGCTGAAACTCCGAAATCCCAAATCCGAACCCCGTTCAATTTTTCGGGTTCAAACCCGGGGAGACGCCACTCCTGAGACGTGGAACGTGGAACCTGGAACGTGGAACGCGCTGGCCGAAGGCCAGTGCTCATTTGTCAATGAAGTCCCGACTCACCACCTCCCAGTAGTTGCGATAAGGTCGCTCCTCCTGAAGCTCGAGAAAGCTTTCCAACCGTTGCAAAATGGAAGTCATCACAAAGCCAGGCCTGGTTTGCGGATGAAGCTGCCGGTAATTGAAGTAGCTGCGGATAATGACGCTGTCGCGATCAATCGGAAGATGGCTCAGATTATCCATAAAAACCGGGAACTTTCCATCTTGAAACAGGTACGACTCCACATTGGATAGATAGAAAGCGGAGACTACATAGCCCCGGCTCTGGAGGTACTCCCCCACCCCCCGCACGGCTTTCGGGCCGGCAAAATCGCCAACCACAGGCACCACCTGATTGCGGGACTGGATTTGCTTGAGGAATTGAAACCCACTCTCCGAATTCAAGTAATGATTCATTTCACCTCGATCATCCTCCGCTCGGATCAACTGCTCGTAGGTAGGATAGTAAGGACGGGGCCCCCGACCATGACTTCGAAATCTCAGCTGCAGGTTCTCCTCAAAAAAAGCCCGCGCAATCTCCTGAACCGTCCTGCGATCCTCATCTCGTGTGAGCCTGGGAAAGCGGGCACGAATAGCGGACCAGATTTCAAGGAAGTTCGTTTCGAAGAATTCAGGGTCGGACGAAAAGCTCCGGAAGTGCTCCGTAAGATGGATGACATCAGCTTGAGCATTCGCCTGGAATCCGCCTGGCATTTTCTTGCCAAACAGATAGGACAGGAACTGCCAACGGTCCACCGAGGATTCAATTATCTGTTTGAAATAGAGCTGTTGCAGCAGATTCTCGCGGCGCAGGTCGATAATCACGGCGAAGGCCGGCCGTATATGAACCATATAGGTGAAGTTTTGGTCGGGTCCTACTCCCAAATAAGCCCCTCCCTTGTGAGTCACTTCCTTCATTTTGGGAATCACATGAACATAGGAAACTTCGTTGGAGATCAAATTGTCGGTGTCGAAGTAACCCGGTGCTTCGCTGACGGCCAGGGATAGCTGCTCCAACTCTGGATCGGTCAGGGATGCGAGGGAGGGTTCCTGTACTGCAACGGGATGAAACGCGGCAACAAGAAACAGCGCAGTGAGGAAGGTAACGGCTACTATGATTCCACGCATTAGAACACCTGAATAGGTCGTTGATAACTTCGTCTGAATAACAGGTTATAATAAGAACGGTCAATGCGAACAAGCTTTTTCTTACTCATCTTCATGCTCGGCCTCGCAGCAACTGGAGACGATGATCAACCCCGTTCCGGGGACCCCGATTCCACCGAGTTCACTTTCTTGCGGCTGGTTTATTCCGGAAATGGGTGGATGGACAGATCGTGGGAGATCGACTACCCCAAGGCAGATCTCCAGTTCATCTATGGACTGGGAAAACTGACCGACTTCGGTTTTGTGAACCCGCAGCAAAAGGCTCTGCCCATCATGGATCCGGATTTGTTCCGTTACCCGTTCGTCTACGCCGTCGAAGTGGGGAAAATGCGATTGTCGGACCGGGAAGCCCAACAACTGAGAGAGTACCTGCTTCGCGGTGGCTTCCTGGTGGTGGATGATTTTCACGGTGAGTATGAGTGGCAGAGCTTCTACACCCAGATAAAAAAGGTCTTTCCCGAATTTGAGCCCTTTGACCTTCCCTTGAGTCATCCGATCTTCCACTGTTATTACAACATCCGGGAACTCATCCAGGTCCCGGGACTTCAATTTGTATACAGTGGAAGAAAATGGGAAAAGGGGGGCTACGAGGCCCATTACCGGGGCATTCAGGACAGCACCGGCCGCTTGATGGTGATGATCAACCACAACGTGGACCTGGGCGATGCCTGGGAGTGGGCCGAACAGGAGGTGTATCCCAGGGAGTATGCCAATCTCGCCTTCCAGCTGGGAATCAATTACATTATCTACTCGATGACGCACTAGAAGAGATCAGGAAGGGAAAAGCCGGTCGATTCTAGTCGGGTCTTTTCTCATCCGTTCTTCGCTGTCACCACCGTCAACGAAGATGGTAAACGAAACCGAAAGTAGTCTGCCAGTTGTGCAGAAGCCCTTCAGCGCGAAAGCCCGGTCCCGTCTCTCCGCCTTCCAGCAGGGGAGCCTGTGAGGGAAATCCAAAGTCGGGCACACCGGTCACCTGATCCCTGAAATCAACTCGAAATCCCCACCTGGGGGCCATCCGAAACTTTATGCCGCCTCCGTAGCTGAGGGCCAGCTTCCACCGGTTTTTCAGATTAACACCCTGTCTGAGGGCCTCATCTTGTGAATCATTGCTGACATGAAAAAACGAGGTTCCAAACCCTATGGAGCCGAAAGGTCGGATTCGTGCTGGTCGCTCCCTCCCATAGACCAAAAGATTGTAGGCGAATTTGTGGACGGTATGATCCAGAGCCAGGGACGGAAGGGTTGGACTCAAGTCCCGAAAAAACAGCGGCTGATTGGTGAAGGAGTACTCAAACTCCGCTCCAAGATACCGCCCTCGATTCTCCGTGATTCGAATGCCCAGGACAAAGCTCTGGTCCACATCCAATCCCACATTCTGGCTGGCACCCTCTTCAACGGGAGTGGCAAAGGTATCATCTCCCGCCCCGCCGAACCCGACAAAGGGCGAGACCTCCCACTTGTTCTCGGATTGGGTTGGGGGACTCTGCGCCGACAGCCCCGGACCCAACCAGACGAAAACCAACACCATCACAAGACCATTTCTAATCATCCGGCTCCTTTTGTATTCGATGGGACATCTTGATTCAGATGCACATACTACTAGATGCGGCAGGCAGGAAAAAGACTATAGCGTCGTCACGGCAAGGCCACGGGGACCTCACCTGGGGTTGTTGGGCTGGGGTCTCCTCGATCCCGGGTTGGGTCTTTGTCTTTGGCGCATCCGATTCTGTCTGGCCAGAAGCTCCTCGAATTCCTCCATCTGCTCAGGATCGAGAATCTGGCGAATCTGCTCTAGAGTTCCCTCACGAATGGCTCGATTGCGCCGATTAACCTCCCGGCGGAGCTGAATTATAACTTGACGGCTCTCCCCCAGAATTTTGCGGAACTCTCCTCGTTGTGAGTCATCCAGACCCAAGCTCTCAACGAGTGCCTCCATTTCAAGAGGCGATCCCCCTCGTCCCGGACCAGGGAAACGAGGCTGCACCAGAAAAAAAGCGAGAATTCCCCCCAGCACAATGCCGCTGGCAAAGATGAGCAACACCAAAAATGTTGCCTTAATATTATTGGTCAAGGAAGGGAGTCCTCCTCGGGCAGTTCTGTAAGAAAATGCACAACAGAATCAATCGACAGGTCCTCTTCGAAAGACTGATCAAAGAAGAGTTCTGAATATTGCTCAGTCGCCGACTCATTGTCGGCCACAAAATAAAGCAGACAACTCGTCGCCAACAGAAGGACCATGAAAGCGGGAATAAGCTGCTTGGCAGCCTGCTGAAAGGAAAACAAAAAAGAAATCTTCGTCGAACGGGCAATTTGACTGACCCGCTTTGAAAAGTAGGGTGGAGGGTCCATCCCAGGAGCATTCTTCACCTGAAAGCCGAGGAAGCGAAAAATCGACAATCTTTGACTGCACGCTTCACAGTGATCTGCATGGGGGAAACTCTCGGTGTCGTCGAATTCCAACTCCGAGAACCCAATGTGGTCTTCAGTCATTGCCCATCCTCTTCCCTGTCAAGAGAATCTCCTCCAGGTTCTTCTGGAGCTTTTTCTTGGAGCGGCTTATCCGGATCCGAACCGCCACCTCGGTCGTTCTCATGGCTTGAGCGACCTCCGCGTAGCTCAGTCCTTCCATTTCACGGAGGACAAAGGCCATCTTATCCTTGTCGTTGAGTCGCCCCAAAAGTTTCTCGAACAGCGCAAATAGGTCGGAAACATCGTTCTCGGTCAAGATACCCGTACTGGTGAACTGCTCGAAGAACTCTTCGATCCGACTCTCGTCATCTGCACTCAAATCGGTGAAGGTATACACCCTCTGCCTTCGGAGTCTTCTCAGCTCATCCAGACAGGTATTCGCTGTAATGCGGGAAATCCAGGGCTTCAAAGGCCCTCTCATATCGAAAGTCTCGAGAGACAGGAACACCTTTAAAAAAACCTCCTGGGCCAGGTCCTCAACCAGGTCTCGGCCTCCCACGTAGTGATAGATGATACTGAAGACCAGCCTCTTGTACCGCTCAACAATCTCCTCAAAAGCGAGAGAATCTCCTTCCAGAGTGGCTTTGACCAACTCTTCATCTGCTTTGAGCATTCCCGGAAGTATATTACGTTCAGGAAGGAATTTGTTTCATGGAATCCCTGATCAACCCCCATTTACCCCCATCCCGCATCAAATCGGCTGGATACGCCGGCGGGCGGCGGTGGTCAACATTCCGTAGCGGCCGGTGATCCGTTCCAGAAGGGGAACCATCATCAACAGCGGCTTGAGCACATAGTAGGGTAACCGGCTTCCAAAATAAGCTTCGGACCAATTGATCAGGCTGTATTTCAGACAGTGAATATTCACGATCGGAGAAAAAAAGCGATGTTCGGGTTCCTCGAAGCCCGTCTCCCGAAGCAGCATTTCCAGGGGTAAAGGCGCAAAATGATAAAGATGCCGGGGCACATCGTCAAAAGCGTACCAGTAGCGTCGGAAAAGGTGAGCTTGCAGACTGTCGAAATTGGGTAGAGAAATAAAGACCCATCCCCCTGGGGACAGAAGCCGCTGAACCCTCTCCAGTACCTGCTGGGGCCGCGGTAGATGCTCTAGGACATGCCAGAAGGTCACCACGTCAAAGGAGCCTTCCTGGAGTTCAGAGGAGAAAATGTCCCCTTCAATCAGCTTCAGCTCATCGATTCTCTGATTGACCAGCCGAACGGTTTCCTCGGAGAACTCAACCCCCGCTCTGTCCCACCTTCGAGCGTCCAGGGCCCAGAGGAACTTTCCATCTCCGCAGCCCACATCCAGGATGCGCCCGCCGGAAACAAATCCTTGGACCAGATCCACTTTCTCCACTTCCTTTTTCCAGGAACGGCTTTGCTGAAGTCGACCCGACAAAAATTCTTCCACGGTTCGCTGAGTGTCTCCCAGATAGGTAGGGGGATAGTGTTGTTTGATCTCCCCATCACTCAAGGGGGGCTCAGTCCAACCGAAACCGCATTCAAGACAGCGTTGGATCCTCCAGGTTTGCTCGGGACGGTTCAAAACGCGGTCAAAGGCGCTGGTGAAAAACTCTCCCTGGCTGGAGGAACATACCGGACAAAGCATCATGAAATGATCCTCGGATGCAGATCAACCCAATTCAGGCACAACGACGATTCCATTTTGACCTGGCTTTGTTAGCCCGCATGATGCACAAATTCTCTACTGCATCGCCGCCATCATCCGTCCTGACTGTGTTGCACTCCGTCGGCCTCCTCACCGTACCATACAGTACGCTTGCGGGGGCCTCGGTCGCGCGCCTTGTCAGGCCGGCGCTTTCTTCGGTTCCTCAGATGAAGGCGACGGCGCTTCGTGACGAGAACCTATGCATAATCCGGGCTTGGATGTTTTATAGGTCGAGTTTCTGGGTCTGCATCTTGCTGCTGCTGGGTTTCTTCAGTCCCCATGGGCTGGCGGCGCAACAGGCCGGCGGAGCCGTCAGCCGCGTGGAACTGGGATTTGACCAGTCGGTCCCGGGGGAGCAGACCTTCATTCCCATCGCCCTCACGCTTGGGTCAGAAGCAAAAATCGGAAAAATCATCACTGAGATCGTTTTCGCCAGCAACCTTCTTTTCTTCGAGGAAGCGAGGAAGGGCACGCCCCTCAAGTCGATCGATGCCGAGGTCAGCACCCGAGTCAAAGAGGATGAGAAAAACAGTGAAAACTCAATTCTGGAGGTGACCATGACCAGTGGAACAGGAGAAGCAATTCCTGGTGGAAATCTGGTCTTTTTGACCTTCAGGATCGCGCTGGAGGCTCCCAGGGCACAGATGATCAAGCTGGAAAACCGGTCCCAGGCGATGACTGCCGACGATCCGCCGGAACCCGTCGAGTTGACCACGGCCGGCGGAGAAATTGAGAACCTGGACATCGCTGCCGTCTTCGCCTGCTTCTTCTACATGCACTAGCCCGTCTTCACCACAAAGACACCACCAAGAAATCTAACCACTAAGACACTAAGGCACCAAGAAGACTGTCCCAGGGCGTGCCGCCCTGAGCCAGGCTCTGGCGCTCCTTCGGAGAGCGATGCCGGAGATATTGCGCGCTATTGTAGTGGCCGCTCTACGAGCGGCCTGGGTAGGCCATAACGCAAAGTCACAGAGTAAGTAAAAAGTCCAGGCACAAACTTTTTGTGCCTGGACTTTTTACTTGGGCTTCTTTGTGTCTTTGTGCGTTGGTGGTGAATTAACTCCGTGTCTTAGTGGTGAACCTACACCTTGCGCGTGCGCATCTTGGCGCCGCTGATCGGAGGTATCCAGGGCTCGTCCGCCCATAACGTGCTGGCACGGGCGACCTGGGCATCGATCAAATACGGCTTTCCGTCGCGGGTGGATTTTCGGGCCCGAGCCAGGGCCGCTTTCAATTGATCCGGCGACTCCACCACCTCGCCGTCCACTCCGAATCCCTTGGCGATGTAGGCCATGTCGATGTCGGGATTGCCCAGGTAGTCATGCACGAAGTGACCCGTTTCGACCATGCGGCCTTCGGGAAGATTGGAAAAGGCTCGGTTGTGGGGCCCGCTGTAGGCGTGGTTGTTGTAGACCACCACGATGACGGGAAGTTCCAGCCGGGCCATGTTCCAGAGCGCCGTGGGGCCGAAAATGAAGCCTCCATCGCCGGTCATGCAGATCACCTGCTGGTCGGGGCGGGCCAGCTTGACTCTGGCCGCCGTTCCCACGCCTGAACCGAGATGCCCGTAATGAGAGCGGATGTATTCTCGCCCTCCCAGAGGGTTGAATTCAAACATGTGCTTGGGACCGGCGGACTCGGTCTCATCGACAATGATGGCGTCCTCATCGGCGAACTGGGTCAGTTCGTAGGTGACACGGCCGGCCAGCATAGGGCTTTGATCCCAGTAGGGATTCTTGGTCACCAGAGCATTCAATCTTCTCGCTTTTTCTCCAAAGGCGCGAGTCTGCTCGATCCGTTCCTTGGCCTTTTCCCGAAGCTTCGGCGTCATGAGGCTTTCCACCGCCGTGATCAGATCATCCATGCCGTAGGCGACATCGGCCACCAGCGGGACATCGGTGGTAATCACATTGCCCATGCTGTTACTGTCAATCCGCATATCGATGAACTTGATGTCGCGCCCCACGATCAGGGACGGGCTGCCGTGCTGGAGCTTGTTTCCCACGTTGATCGCCACGTCCACATTCTTGGGGAAATCGAGACGACCTACCGAGCGAAGCCGGCCCACCCAAAGCGGATGGTTTTGAGGAAAGCTGGAAAAAATCTGGCTGGTCTGGGCCACCGGCATTCCCAGCAGTTCCGCCAGCTTGACCGCCTTGTCCACGGCCTTGGCCTTGTAAATTTCATCCCCCACATTCAGCAGAGGCTGTTCGGCCTCGACCAGCATCTGGGCGGCGCGCTCCACTTCTCTGGGATTCGGGCGCACCCGCATGCGTGGATCCACCTTGTCATGGACGATGATCTCAGCGCGAACCTCCGCTCGGTTGTAGTCGCCGTGCCAGGTGGCGTAGGTGGGACCATAGGGGGGTGTCCAGGCCACCTTGAAGGCGCGGCGAACGGTCTCCGGAATCATGTCGGGACGCCGTGCCAGCCAGCGCCACTTGGTGATGGGAGCGACCATTTCCTCCTGATAGGCGACTTCCTCGAAACCGTCCCGTCCAGCCGTCGTGCTTCGATCCGCACGATAGGTGTAAAACACCAGAGGCGTCTGGGATTTGAAGGAGTTGTACATCTGGCCCATCGCATTGACCAGACCCACCACCGCCACCTGCATGACCATAGCGGGCTTTCCTGAGGCCTTGATGTATCCCGCCGCCATGGCCGCGCCGGGACCCTCGTGCGGCGTCAGGATGTACTGCAGCTGGGGACGATCCACCAGGGCTTCGTAGAAGTAGACATCCTGGCTGCCCGAGTTGCCAAAGACGTATTTGACGCCTGAGGCGATCAACTGCTCGGCGAACGCTTCGGACCCCGTGCCTTGAAAGATCTTCACCCCGTCAGGAGGGATCTGATCCGCGCCTTGTCCGTAAACCAGGGGCGTGACCGACTCGACGATGGACTGGGCTGCTGCCAGGGATATCCCTGTACCGGCCAGCTTGCTCACGAAGGTCCGACGTGAAATCGACTTCGACAGATATTGCGCTACTAATTCTCTCATCCTCTCCTCCTAAATCAGGCAACCATCCTCAAGGTGCATCAGGCCCGTAGGCCTGACCAAAATACTGTGCCATCTGGTTGATCTCTTCTTCGGTCCAGAGGGCTCCTCGACCGACCATGCGGTACATCACTCCCTCCCACTCCAGCTGACTCATCCTCACATGTTTGTAGTAAGCGTCCCCGTGACACTGAAAGCACTTGGCCATCACTACATCCTTTCCCGGGGGATCCGTGGAGACCGAAGCGCGTGAGGCGTCCACTCCGTAGTGCTCGCTCAGATAGTCGATGATGGTATCGGCCTCCCGGGTGGAAAGCGGTGCTCCGCGACCCATCATATCGTTGACCGTAGCCCGCCAACTTTGCTGGTTTTTGCTCCTGGTCAACACGGTGTCCAGGGTATGGCAGGTGACACACACCGCTTTGACCAATCTTGCGCCCTCGCCCGCGGGCATTGACTCGGTGAGACTTTCCTGTTGTTGTAAAAAGGCGAGTGCCGGGATCATAAGACATGATCCGATCAACAGCAGCGTAGCTGCGACTTTAATCCTGGCTAACATGGTTCACTCCTTGTTTATACCTGACCATCTACTATGTTTTTCCCTCAGCTGAACCGGCGGTCGATGATGCGGGCTGCGGCGAACACCGTCATGGAGGCCTGGGGGGTGCCGCTGTTTCCCGTGGTCACTCGCGGTATCACACTGGCATCGCACACAAACAGATTTTCCACGTCATGCGACTCGAAGTGGGGATTGACCACAGAAGTTTTGGGATCCGCTCCGGCCCGGCAGGAACCCACTCGGTGGGAGCCACGGGTCGCTTCGTTAATTCTGACCGGAATGTCGATGGAGGTGATCTTTCGGGCTCCCATCTTCTCCAGTACCTCCCGAGCAATGGCCATGCCTTCCTTGGATCTCCGGATCGTCAAGGCGTGATCACCGCCGTAGAAAATCTTCCCGTCCGGGTCCATGGCCCAGCGTCCGGAGCCCTTCCCCACGCTGGGACGGAGCGATCCGGTGCGCAAAATTCCTTTGGTCTGCATGTACTGCTTGTGCTCCCGGCCGAACTCCGGTGCGAAGGTGTTGAGCGCCGCCACGTCGGGCATCCGGTCGTCTCCGAAGTTGGCCCGGAACAGGAGTCTGCCTTCCCCATCGGCCCGGTCATCATGGATCATGTAGTATCCCCCGATACTCCCCACCTCACCGTCGCCCATGGGCTCATCAAACAGAGCACTTACACCCGGCACGCCGGGGTGTCCGTCAATGTGTTTTCCGATATTGGAGTTCCTGACCGTGATCGGGTTTCCTCTCCACTCGGGGGGGCCGTAGCCGGAACGCATCAGGAGCCAGGGTGTTCGGGTGTATCCACAGCAGGCAATGACGTGATCGGCTGTGATCTGGTAGGTGGAGCCGGCACTCTGACAAATCAGACCGCGCGCCACTCCCCGTTCTCCCTTCTGCTCGATCACGATCTTCTCCACATAGGTGTCGGGAAGAATGTCCACCCCGTGTTCCTCGGCCGCCGGAATATAAGTCCCCAGCGTGCTGGAACGGGAATCGTACTTGCACATTCTCCGGCCGGAACAAAAACCGCAGTAGATGCAGTTTTGGCGTGAGCCGCTCTGCCGGTGAGGATCGTGTCCCATGCCTTTAGCCACGTCGTAAAAAAGCCGGTTCCCCCGAGTGTCGACTTCATCCGGATACTGGTGGATGTTGAAAACCCGTCGGATTTCCGCTACCGCCTCTTTGAAGTTCTCCTGGGTCCAATCGACTCCAGTCTCCTTCTGCCAATGAATGTAATCGATGGGGAAGGGTAAAAAGGACTGGGCGGTCCAGTGCAGGGAGGTCCCTCCCACCATTTTGGCTCCACCACTTTCCCAGTGCAAGAAGGGGTTGCTGGACTCCAGGTTGGTGAACCTCTGACGCCGCACGGGGGATCCGTAACCGGGCCGGGGGGTGCCCTTGAGATAGGGTCCGGCTTCGATTAGAGCAACCTTGAGCCGGTTTCCATTTACGGGGTTGACGCCCTTCTCGGCAATCTTGGCCGCCAGAATCGGCCCTGAAAAACCCGCACCCACGATCGCTACGTCATAGTTGGTTTCAGGCATTGTTTCGCCCCTCTTTGGTTGAAGTTTATTTTCCGGAATCCAGCGGAATTCTATATGTTTCATTTGGGTGGAACAAGTAATGAAACTGAAATCACCAGGGATCAAAGAATGCCTCTGCTCCTGGGGGGGTGAGTTCTTGATTGCCTTCGCCACTTTGAAGTATTAGCATCGGGACCTATCCATTCAAGAAACCTTAGTTGAAAGGGACAGAAATTATGGCTGATCAACCTTATGATCTGGCAATTGTTGGAGCCGGCCAGGCCGGCTGCACCCTGGCTGGAAAAATCGCTGAGAACGGGGTGAATCCGACCACGGGCGAGCCCCTTAAAATCGCGATTTTTGACCGCGGAGCTTAT
>JAYZBY010000098.1:0-7229 GCA_036338555.1 Acidobacteriota bacterium
GCGCAGGCCAGGATGGTGGTGCCATAGCGCTCCATCATCGACTTGTCTTCCACCATTTCGTACTGATCATGAGTGATCAGTTTGTCCTGGTTCCAGATGGGCATTCGGGCTGTGCCATCCGGGTTGAGGGTGTCTCCCGGCCAGTCGCGGCTGGGATCCAGCAAGTACAAGCGGCCTGGATAGGTCATACTCACCACCTTGAAGCCGAACTTGCCGGCCAGCAGACGGGCCACATCGTCTTTGGAGCGATGATCGCCTGATCCTCCATGCAGCAGAAAGGCCCCCAGTTTCTTGCCATCGGGCCCCACCGGGATCCGGGAGGGATCTTCCGGCTCATAGACCATGGCCCCCATATCCCAGTCCATTTCCAAAACGCGGATACGAAAGATTTCTTCTCGGACCTTCAAGGGGATGTCGGGTCTGGACAAGACTACCTTTGAATCTTTGAGGATCCTCTCACGGGAAACTTCTGAGGGGGGATTCCAGTCCGCAGCGTGCACCCGGCCGGAAAAAGAAAAGAGCACCAACGACAGGGCGATCAGCCCTCTCTTTTTTGACATGCAGACAATCTCCTTAGTTATCATCGAGAATAGAGTATGAAGGGTATAAATAGGAAAGCGGGAAACGCGTCGGTTGCGCGCTTCCCGCTGAATCTTCCGTAGAGCTTAACCCGACTTAACTAGAACGTAAACTTCAAAGCGAATTGTATTTGGCGCGAAGTAGTCACGGTGCGGCTGATCCGGCCCGTATTACCCCTGCGGCCCCCACTACCAGTGAAGATTGAGGCACTGGGGTGAGCGAAATTGGCCCGGTTGATGACGTTGAAGAACTCGGCCCGAAACTGACCTCCGATTCCTTCTTTTATCTCAAATCTCTTAGACAGGCCAAAATCCAACTGGACAACCCCTTGACCCCGTACAGTGGAACGACCTAAGTCACCGAGCGTTCCTTCTAAAGGCAGCTCAAAGGCACACGGATCAAACCACAGATCGGGAGTGCCTAATTGGGTCCCGGCCGTGATTTTCCCACACCCGGCGGAAAATCCACTATTGGGATTACCACTGAAGCCAGACTTCAGGTTAGGACGGTCGGGATTTCGGGTGTCAACGGAACGAGAACGATTAAATCCGGTGATGATAGTAGTTGGATTTCCACCGGAAAGGACTAAAATCGAATTAACCTCCCATCCACCCAGGATATGCTTGGCAGCTCCGTCCAAATTGTTGGCAAAGGGGAGTTCATAAATAGCATTAAACGAGAAACTGTTTCGGACGTCGAAGATGGAATCCCCCATATCAAATTTGCGATCATACAGATTCGTACTATTCTGAGGATTGTTTCTTCCTTCCGAGCCCCACTGCTGGGAACCGGCATCAATGCTGTGCCCCCATGTGTAAGAACCCAGAAACTGCAACCCGTTGCTATATCTTTTCCTGAGGGTCACCTGGAGAGAATTATATGAGCTATTAGCATCAGTATTATGGGTGAGAATGTAGCCGAAGTTGGGATTTCTCCGTTGATTCGAGGGCTTCTTATTGGACACACATCCGGCTTCCGGGTCCGTGCACCACACCGGCTTGCCATTGACTGTACCGGTGGGGTAGGAGGTGTTGGCTTCTCCGGTTCGGACATGGTGCCTCCCTACTGCGCCGGTGTAAGCAATGGTTAAGACGGTATCGGCAAAAAGTTCCTGCTGCAGGGTCACGTTCCACTGCGTCCGGGTTGGCAACTGGGAATCAGGAGCATTGCGAATAATACTCAACCTTCCACCCCCTGATATCAGGCTATAGCCATCGGGAAAGACAGATGGATCGGGATTTCGTTGGGTTCCCACTACATTGAAGGGCCGCGAATTGACGGCCGAATTGACCCAAAAGCTTCCCGCCAGCGTATCGTTGAACATCCCTGCTCCGATACGCAATGATGTTTTGCCGTCGCCCAGGAGATCCCAGGCCAGGCCGATTCGAGGATGTATCACGGCATCCGGCCGTTCGAAGTACGGTGCCCCAATGGTTACATCGGGATCAAGAACGTTCTTCAACTGGCTTTGAACTCCATTCACCTCGCTGGGCTCGGTCATCATTTCGAAGCGAAGCCCCAGGTTCAGTGTCAGCCTAGAATTCCACCTGAAATCATCTTGAACGTAAAAGCCAATCAATGTAGAACGCATTCCTCGAAAGATATTACTGCCTGGTAAATACCCCTGGAAGGTGCGGGCCTTCCCCACAACAAACGAGGGAAAGTCGTTAAAGCTGTACCGACCACCGTAAAAGGAGGCATTGGTGAAATTGTGGTTAATACGGTCAAGCGACAAACCTACACGGACCGAGTTGCGCCCCTTGGTGTAGTGAAAATCATCTCCAAACTGAAAGGAATTCCAAGCGAACTGGCCGAAACCACCCGGGCCAAGACTGCTCAGACTGGCTGATCCTCCGGTTACCTGAGCTGAGAAATTGAGAAAAAATCGGTTCGTTCCCGGGATCAACTCTAATGAGGCATCAGCTACTTCGTCAGTACCGGCATCGTAGGAACGATTAAGGCCGAACCGGAACGTATTCAGAGCCGCGGGTGAAAAAATATGCTTCTCTTCGATCGTTACATACTGGCGGCGCGACTCGTTAAATCCATTGTATATTCCTATGCTACTGGGGGAGGTCCGCAGGCCGGAGCAGGAACAGGTGTAGCGGACAAAAAAGGAATCCGCATCCGACACGATATGGTCATAACGTATCACCAGGTAGTCCTCATCTAGGACTCGGCTGGGAGAACTCAGGTATTCTCCTGTTCCATCCCCAAAGTCGCGCCCATTGGGTTGGGGGTACAGATTCATATACTTGACCACCCCCGGATTGACCGTAAGATCTGTATCTCCGGGACCCACTCCGATCCCCTGGCGACCGTCTGTCGTGGGTACGGTAGCGACAGCAGATAACCCGAGTCGTTCTCGAAAACCTTCATAACTACCGAACAGGAAAATCTTGTCCTTGACAATAGGTCCACCAAGGGAAAAGCCGTATTGGTTTCTCTTGAATGGAGGGATCTCCTCACCCACTCTGTCAAAGAAGTTCTTGGCATCAAGGACACTGTTACGGTGAAATTCGAAAATGCTACCATGAATTGCATTGGTTCCGCTTTTCGTCACTACATTGATCACGGCACCCGCGTTTCGTCCATAGGTGGCGTCGTAGGTGCTGGTCAAGACCTCGAACTCTTTGATGGCTTCCACTCCCAGGTTGACGCCACCGGCCACACTACCGGGCGTGGCACTGGAGGTGGACTGGATGTTGGTCCCATCCATCATAAAATTATTGGAGGTGGGCCGGGCTCCACCCACCGACATCCTCTGACCACTTCCCGTGATGCCAGTCCCGGTCGGATCTCCCTGACCGTAATAGGCGACGACGCCGGCTTGAAGCATGGCCAGTTGTTCGAAGCTCCTACCATTGAGAGGAAGATCCTGAATTGTTTTCTCATCCACCAGACCCCGCAGGGTCGAAGTTAAGGTGTCCACCAGAGGAGCATCGCCAGTAACCACCACTCGTTCTGTTACCTGGCCCACGCTCAGAGTGAGATTCAAAGTGGCGCTGCGTCCCACCGTCAACTTAATGCCGGAGCGAACTGCGGTTTGGAAACCGGGCAACTGAGCCTCGATTTCGTAGTCTCCGGGAGCTAGATCACTCACCCGATACCCTCCCGAATCACCGCTAATGGCGGTTCGTACGGCGCTGGTTCCCAGGTTGGTCACCATGATCTCAACGCCGGGGAGGACGGCTTGGGTCTCATCCATGATGGTCCCGGCTAGGGTGGCCGAGGTGGTCTGAGCGGCTGTCCAGGGCATGGAACACAGGACCAGAGCAATCAGAACAAACCAGATTTGTTTTCTTTCAAACATAAGATCCTCCTAAAAAGGTCTTTGGTGGCGCGCCTTTGGGAGCAGGCGCAAAAGTGGAGTAAAGCGAGTTGAAATACGTAAATATACACTTCACAGAAATAAACACGATTGCCTCAATGCTCCTAAGCAAGATACGTTCCAAAAAAGTGCTATTCTCCATAAACCATTGATTTCCAATCAATAGCCGTCGTCGATCGAGTCCCGCAGGCGCTCTCAACAGGGTCCGTGTATCCAATTATTTGAATCGTGAAGTCGATCAATTGGCACAACATTACCACAAGTGGCTGGTATAAAAAAACTTAACTTCTGCCAATGTTGTTCCAAAAAATTGAATATTGCTGATTGAATTCTTGGATGATCTTGATAAACTCGATCCATGTCAAGGACATTCACCCTTTTTTCTGTCTTATTCCTATTAACCATTCAGCTTTATGCCCCTCCCACTGATTGGAGGCCCTCCTCCGTCGTTTCTCGAGAGGAAATTCTCCAGGCTTCCGAGACGGTTCGGGCCATGCCCGACCTTCCCTTGAAGGTCGAGGAGGACATCTTTCGGATTCGGGCGGTGGGAATGGATTGGGATATGGGGGCCGTGGTCTATGAGCCCCAGGATCCTTCCCGGATTCCCGTGGGTCCGGACGGTAAAAAGGTGGGAGTTTTCCTGCTCCACGGAGGATCCAGTGATCATCGATCCAAGGATGAGCTGGCACGGATGCTGGCCGGTAAATTCGGGTTCAAAGTGACCAGCATGAGTTATCCGGGCCGGCTATACCTGCTGGACCCCAGCCGCAACTGGCCGGGGGACACCATTAACCCGGACGGTAGCGTCAGAACGCCCATCTGGAACAAGGACCAGCAGATTACTCGGGATCAGTACGAGGTGGTCGAAGACAAGTCGATGATGGAGCGCTACGGCACGGTGATCCTGGCCTGTGCCCGGGAGGGAACCGAGTTTTACCATCGCATGGCGGGCTGGCCGGTGGCCTTTGAAGAAGCGGGGAAGGACCTGATGCGCCGGCACTTGCCGGAAGGGGAATATTCCATCTACATTCACGGTGCCTCAACCGGAGGCCCCTTTTCCTTTATGCTCACCCAGCGAGTCCCCAACATCGTCGGTGTCCTGGGGATGGAGAACTCGCCCTTCGGCTACATCTATTCGCGGCTCATCGGCTATAAATGGGAGAATCCCTTTCAGTGTCTGACCGTTTTCACCTGGCGGCTCAGGGCTATGTATGCCGGCGCTGAGACGCTGAAGACCGAAGGACCGGAAGCCCTCAAACGTCTCCCCATGTTGATGGAGGAGGTTTTCGCGACCTGGGAGCGGGGGACCACCAGTCCACAGTTCAAGGCCGAGTACCCGGTTCACCTCAACGGAACCGAAGCCCTGACCGAAGCGGCACGAGCCACCGCCCGGCGCCTTGATCTGGGCGGGGAAGAGACCGAGGGCTTGATTCGCCAGTACCTGGGTTATGCGCGGGAGTTGTCCGGGGAGGGGGTCAAGCCGGTTCCTCCCGTCCTGTACAGCATCGCCAAGTACAGCAAGGACCACACCTATGAAGGCTACAGCCAGAGAGTGGTTCCCGCCTTTGCGGCCATGGAACCCGCCCCCAAGGTGACCCTCACCCAGTTCGATGCCGGCTATCACGGCTGGACCCGGCCGGAGGAGGGCCTGCCCCAGGGGATGGCCCCGGCAGTGGTGAAGATGTGGTATGACGCCATCATGGGTGGGTATTTTCAGGAGTAGGGTCGCACGCCATCGGTCAATCGGCACGATTGTGTAGCGGCCGCTCTATGAGCGGCTCTATTGGGTCCTTCGATTCGGCGCCTGAGGCGCCTCCCGCACTCCCGGACTCTTTATCTGGATTCTTCTTGCCGTGCGCCCCTACAACAGGCTGCAAAATCGTGCCAACCTGGAACGTGGAACGCGCGGGTCGAAGACCCGCGCCATCCATGCATATAGAAGAAGCACGACGCTACCGGAGGGGCCTCGGAGACCACCCGCACCAGCCCGTTCTCCCCTTCCACGTTGGGTAGAAGCTCGGAGGCCTGGCTGAAGCCATAGACTCTGGGTTGGTTCTCCAGCACGATGGGCGGTGAATCCATGGGCTCGTCCGGGCCGATCAAAAAGACCAGATCGAAGAGAAAGCCTGACGGGATGGGAATGTTCTCCCCGGGAGTAAGGACAATCCTGGCGATCGATCGTGTCGGGTCATCCTGGATTTCCCGTACCTCCGAGGTGATCTGGGCATCGATCTGATCTGAGATCAGTCCCCTTCGCACGTGCTGAAAAGAGATGGGCTGGTTGGGATAGGTGACTTCCAATTCGACTTTCCCAATTTCGACCTTCAAAGGCGCTGTCAGGAAGGCCGGGACGGTTACCGTGTAGCCCGGAATCATCCGATCCTCGCCCAGATCGACACGCACAGGGGCTGCATTTTGAGCCCTTATGGCAGGGGAGGCTCCCAGCAGTGAACCCAGGACCAGAACGATCAGAAATGGGGGGTGCCGGAAACGGCAGTAAGAGGTTCTTGAAAACATTTAGGGCGATCTTTAGGGATGAGCCGGGGAATTGTCAAGAGCTTTCACTGAAACCAGCCCTTTGACGTCGACACGATCCGGCCGCTATGCAACAGCATTGGGGGCGCCAACCGATGAGAACAAGAGAGCCTCTTTTTGCTTGCGTTTGAGTGGTAAAACTGTATTCTGAATGGAAGTGTTTTTGCCAGAATTGCACTTTTGCTTTATTTGGAGGACGATACCGATGCTTCGTAAATTTCTTCCCGGTTTGATGTGTTTTTTGATTCTTATGGGCTTGTTTTCTGTAGCAGGCATGGCTCAGACTCCGCCCGGTTCGGGAAAAATGCCCGGCTATCCCGAACCCCGTTATGCTGCTCCACCGGTCGTCAACTCAGTGGAAGATCTTCTTCCTGCGGCCCGGGTAATCGCCTTTCGTGACAAGGGGCTCAACATGAGACCGGGATACGCCCTCAAAGGAGGCGAAAAGGTTCTCTTTGTGGTGACGGACTACACCGACCCCTGGGTCACCGAGGCCTTCAAACGAGTCTTCGAGGAAAAGGGTGCCACGGTGGATATTTTCATCCAGGCCGCTCCCTTTAAAGACGTCTGGACGACGGGTGATTCCATGGAGCGGCGCATTCACCGGGATCAATACGCACGTTCGGCCGCCTCCGGAACGGGTAGCACCATCGCAGGCACCTCGCGTGTCTCCATCGAGGATTTTGCTAAAGCCCAGGGCTACGATCTAGTGGTGGGACGGACATTTCAGACCGGATTGGAAGGCGCTCAGAGTGACTATGGTATTCGCATGATGTGGCCCACT
>JAYZBY010000099.1:0-3139 GCA_036338555.1 Acidobacteriota bacterium
CAGGCCTCTGGGAACGGCCTCAATGTCCTCCAGGATGGTGGCGCCGGTGGTGGTGAATCCGGAGATGGACTCGAAGAAGGAATCAGTGAAGCCGCCAAAGTACCCTGAAAAGTAAAAGGGCAGAGCGCCCAGAACACTGAAAGCTCCCCAGGTAATCAGAACCAGCAAGATCCCTTCTCGATGGGAGATCTCCCGAGGAGCAGACCGAAAAGCAAGGACCAGAAAGCCGCCCAGGCCGGCGGCGGCAATCGTCGCTGAAGCCAGCGGAGTGATATCCGAAATCCCGAGCAACAGCGCACACAGGGTCGTCAATGCTAGGCTTCCCGTCAAAGCAAGCACGAAAAACCCGACAATGCGTAGGAGGTTTTGCCAGCGGATCACGCCGTTTCTCTTCCCGACCCGCTAATAAACGCCGACTCCAGTTCAGGCACCAGGCGTTCCAAGCAAAACAGGAGAACTCGGTCGCCGGCTTCAATCACCGAATCACCACCCGGAACCATGACCTCACCCGAGGGTCGGGAAATGGCACCCACAATCGCTCCGCGAGGCAGATGCAGGTCCTTCAGCTTCTTGCCAATGAACTTGGGTCCGGCATCAGCCACCAACTCAATGGCCTCGGCTTCCTCCTGCCGGAAGGTAGTCACTGAAAGTATGTGTCCTTTGCGGACGAATTGCAGAATTCGATCGACGATCACCAGTCGGCTGCTGAAAATTGAGTTGATGCCAAGCAGTTGTGCCATGGGAAGAAAGTCGAGCCGATTTACCAGGGCGATGGCCTTTCGAGCTCCCAGACGCTTGGAGAGAAGGGAAGAGATAATATTGTCCTCGTCATCACCGGTCAGTGCCAGATAGGCATCGATCCCCTCGATGTTCTCCTCCACCAGCGTCATCTGATCCGTCCCGTCGGCGTGAACGACTACGGTATCCTTGACCAATTCGGAGATCCTCTTGCAGCGGCCCAGATCGCGTTCAAACAGCTTCACCTGAATGCCCTTCTTCTCCAGCTCAAGAGCCACTTCGATCCCGATCTGCTTGCCACCGATAATGAAGACTCGCTTGACTCGCTTGACTTGTTCCACGCCCATGAATTTAAAGGTTTCTGTTACCTGATCGGTGGTGGCGACAATATAAATGTGATCTCCGGCACGGAGGTGGTCATCTCCTCGGGGAATAATCACCTGATGCCCTCGGAAGATCATGGCCACCAGGGAATTAGGAGGAGGTCCGCTGTTTTTCAACTCCTCCATGCTCTTCCCGACCAGCCAGCTGCCCGGAGCGATATTCATCCCCACCAGGCTCACCTCCCCTTCGGCAAACTCCTGGATGTCGGATATCCCCGGCAGGCCCACCACCCGCTGAATGCGATCGGCAGTCTCACGATCGGGATGAATCACAAGATCAATGCCCAGAAGCTGCCCGCCGCATACGGATCGCCACAGGTCCACTTCGTGGGTTCGAAGCCGGGCCACCTTAATCTTGACGTTGGAGTGCGCCTGGGCAATCAGGCAGCCCAGGAGATTCGCTTCATCGCTGTTGGTGACGGCGATGAGCATATCCGCATCGCCGAGTCCCGCTTTTCGAAGGGTTCGGATGCTGGCGGCATTCCCCTGAACAATTCTAGCATCGAGGGTTTCCTCCAGTTGAGCGCACCGCTCCTCGCTGCCCTCAACGATCACAATTTCGTTTTTCTCACGGATGAGGCGGCGCGCTACCGAAGCGCCGACCGCCCCTCCGCCCAGAATCAGTATTCGCATCGAAAATTGGAGAATACACCCAAAATTCAATTGCCGTAAAGGGCCCAACCTCATTACTATATATGGTCCCGATGAAATTCCCAGCTTTCTATGCCGATCAGGTTCCTGTTATCTCCTTCGAACTCTTTCCCCCGCACAGCGAACAAGGCCTGGCCAAACTGGAAGAGCGCCTTCCCAAGCTGATCGCTCTGAACCCCTCCTTCATCACGGTTACTTATGGCGCGCTAGGAACCACGCAGGAAAGGACCCTGGAGCTGGTGTCCAGAATCAAGAATGTCTTTGGCAAGGAAGCCGCTCATCACCTGACCTGCGTGGGCAGCACTCAGGAAGACATTGGCCGAATCCTGGAGACCATTCGTCGAGAAAACATCGAGAATATCGTCGCTTTGCGAGGAGATCCTCCCCAGGGCCAGGATACCTTCGAGCCTCCAGAGGGTGGATACCGTTACGCCAATGAACTGGTCGAACACATCCAGGGGACGGGTGGCTTCGGAATTGCGGTAGCCGGTTATCCCGAGACCCATATCGAAGCACCCGGTCTAGAGGCGGACCTGGTAAATTTAAAGCGTAAGGTTGATGCCGGCGCCGACGTCATCATCACTCAGCTCTTCTATGAAAACCAGTGTTTTTACGATTTTCTCAACCGGTGTCGAGCCTTCGGGATCACCCAGCCCATTATTCCTGGACTGCTGCCCATTCTAAATCTGACTCAGGTCCAACGCATTACAAAGATGTGCGGGGCCCGCATTCCGGAGGCGCTGCTTCATAAGCTGGTAGAGGCCGGAGAAGATAAGGATTTGGTCCGCAAACTCGGGATTGAACACACCGTGGGTCAGGCCCTGGATCTCTTGGAACATGAGGTTTCGGGTATCCATTTTTACGTTCTCAATCAACACTTCCACATCGCTGAAATCATGGAACAGATTCGACCGGCGCTTGGGTAGGCCTCTGGTCTTCGACCAGCGCGTTCCAGGTTCCACGTTCCACGTCTCCGGAGTGTGGAAGGCGCCTCAGGTGCCGAATCCGGAAGCCGCTCATAGAGCGGCCGCTACAACGGCCTCGCCGTGGCTGCAGGCCGTGTGTCCCTACCTTCTTCTCGTGGAACGTGGAACGCGGCCGAGCAGAGCGAGGCCATTAGTGCGGTCTGGGCTGGGGAGACGCGGAAGGTAGTCCCCGACTTACCCATTCAAAGGAAGAGAGCATTTCCCGGACCGGCAAAACGGCGCCGTCAAGCGAATCTCTCTGATCAGAGGAAAGAACAAAGGTGACAAAAAACCCAGGGACTTCAGTAACGGCAACGATTTCATCCCGCACGCCGGGACAGGATAACTCCTGGACCAGAAACCTCCTGAATCCCTTCAAATCCAGGTCCAGATCCTTGGCTT
>JAYZBY010000100.1:0-12988 GCA_036338555.1 Acidobacteriota bacterium
GTCCGTCTCCTCGTCTTTCCGACCGAGGCCTGAATGACGAATCTCCCGGACTCAGGGCCGCCGCCTCAGGGTTTCGGCTTGTTGCGTTTACCCCTTGGGACGCCTCCTAGTTTATCCACTTCCCTGGGCCTCACAAGGGGAAAAAGCGGAAAAATGAAGTGCACATGAGATGTGCAAAAAGCGGTTTTCTGACAGAGAAACCAGTGGGTTTCCGTTTGAGACAGAGTGCCCACAAATTATTCACAGGGTTTTCCACACTGCCGCGGAAAACTTTTTTTTGAACTTTGTTGGAATCGTTTTGCAAGTCCCACTTTGATCGATATTGTCGATCCATCGACCTGTTTCGGCCTTCCCTGGCAGGGGGTTGGGCAGCGACAAAAAAATTGGCGCCGGCTGTCTTGAGAGGGTAGGCTTGGGAACGCAGAAGAGAGAAGGGAAAAGTGTAGGGGCGCAAAGAGGTGCGCCCTTCGGGGGAGAATCTGGGATGCGACTTGGTTTTGGAGAAATATGTGATGCACGTCAATGACGGTAGGGTTTTAGTGTTTCCACTGACGGTGGTTCTGCTCGCCCTGATCCTGGCAGTCTCCTGTGCTCCCTCTACGGAGCCGGCGTCCCCCACGGGGGAGCCGGGTCAGGGGCTGGCGGGTCCGGTACAGTTGCGCTTTGCCACCTTTACCGAGGGCACCGGCTGGTATGGCCTTGGAGCCAGCATTGGCGAGCTTCTTCGTCCTCGGCTGCCCGCCGGGTCGAGCCTGGATGTGTTGCCCCTGGCGGGAGGAGTGGCCAATCCTCAGTTGCTGGCCCTGGGAAAGGCCGATTTTGCCATTAACTTTGCCATCAATACCCGGTGGGCTCGGGAGGGCAGGCTCATCTATGAAGGTCCGATGGAAGAATTGCGAGGATTAGTGGGTGGCATGGACGTTTACAACCTCCTTCCTGTGATCCGGCACGATTTGCCCGTTCAATCGCTGGCCGACGTCAAAGACAAAAAGATGCCACTTCGGATCTACACGATCACCGTGGGAGGACAGAGCGAGCGAGCCACGCGAATGCTGTTGGAAGCCTACGGGATGACGTACCAGGACATCGAAGCCTGGGGGGGCGAGGTGCACCACACCTCTTTTGACGTGATCAAGACGGCCTTCCAGGACGGCCGGGCGGATTTACTGGTTCACGGCACCCCTCCGGGTCATCCGTCGGTGACGGAAATTTCTGTCATGAGTTCGGTCAAGTTTCTCTCCCTTTCCGAGGATGCCATCAAAAGCTTGGTTGATACCTATGGAATGGATCAAGCCGTACTCCCGGCGGGAAGTTTTCGCGGACAGGATCAGGATGTCCACACGGTCGGCTGGTCGGTGACGCTGGATGCCACCTCGCGGATGCCGGAAGAGGTGGCTTATCTCATCACCAAGACGGTTCTTGAGGGCAAGGATCAGCTGGGGGTTGCCCACAAGAGCCTCCAGGCATTCGATCCCACCCAGGCTGCTCGGACGGTGGGGGTTCCTCTCCATGCGGGTGCCGAGCGCTACTACCGGGAAGCGGGTCTGTTGGATTGAGAGAGATCCTAACTGAAGACCTGCCCTCTTTCCACCGGTTGCAGCGATGCTGAAACCCTTCGTCCAACTGGCTGCTCTGCTCGGAATCGGCTGGTCCACTTTTCAGTTGTATACGGCAGGGACGGGTTTCTTTCCCGAGATGATCCAGCGTCCCCTGCACCTCGTGTTCGCCCTCTCGCTAGCCTTCCTGGTCTATCCCGCCCGGCGAAAAGCCAAAAGAGATGACAAACCGACTTTCTGGGGAGGTGTGCCCTGGTACGATCTGGTCTTCAGTGCCCTGTCGGTATCCGGTGGAGCCCATCTGGTCTGGCATTACGAGCGCCTGGCCACCCGCATTTCCTTTGTTGATCCCCTTGAGCCCATGGACATCGTGGTTGCTTTGATGCTGATCGTTTTGACGCTCGAAGCCTGCCGCAGGGTGGTGGGATGGAGTCTGCCCATCATCGCCGGTGTGTTTCTCATCTATCAATTCGCCGGGCCCTGGATGCCCGGACTGCTTCGGCACGGCGGAATCTTGCTGAGCGACCTGGCCGAGCAGCAGGGATTGAGCGTTCAGGGCCTTTTCGGCATTCCCACCGGAGTCATCTCCAACTATGTGTTTTACTTCATACTCTTTGCCTCTTTCATGGAAGTCTCCGGTGGCGGACAGCTCTTTATCGACCTGGCCTTCCGGTTTACCGGCAGGCGAAGGGGAGGACCCGCCAAGGGTGCCATCGTGGGTTCCAGCCTGCTGGGAACCATCAGTGGCAGTGCCGTGGCCAATGTCAGCGGCACGGGTGTCTTCACCATTCCTCTGATGACCAAGGCCGGCTATCCGGCTGCCTTTGCCGGCGCGGTGGAGGCGGTGGCCTCGACCGGGGGCCAACTGATGCCTCCCATCATGGGATCGGCCGCCTTCATCATGGCCGAGATGGTGGGGATTCCTTACCTGGAAATCGCCCTGTATGCCGCTATTCCAGCCATGGCCTACTACGCTGCCCTCTTTTTAATGGTGGACCTGAAGGCCAAGCAGGAGGGATTGGTCGGTCTCAAGAAGGAAGAGTTGCCGCAATTTGAAAACCTCAAGGCACGTTTGGTACTGCTTTTACCGATGGCCATCCTGGTCTACCACATCTTTGCCCGCTACTCCCTGCAAAGAGCCGCTTTTGTTGCCACCCTGGCGGTGGTAGGGGTCAGCTTGTTCAGCCGGGCCACCCGTTTGTCGCCGGCGGACATCTTGAAAGGCCTGGAGACGGGAGCACGACGCGCCGTCGGGGTCACGGTACCGGCGGCGGCCGCCGGTATTGTGGTGGGGGTGGTTTCCTACACCGGGATTGGACTCAAGTTCTCCAGTCTGATCATCATGGCCTCGGGTGGATACCTGGTGCCGGCCCTGGTCTTGATCATGATCGGCTGCATTCTCATGGGGATGGGAATGCCCACCAGCGGGGCCTATATCATGGGTGCTATTTTGATGGCTCCTGCCTTGCAGAACATGGGGGTGGCGGATGTGCCGGCTCATCTGTTCGTCCTGTATTTTTGCGCCCTGTCGATGGTGACTCCACCGGTGGCCCTGGCTTCCTACGTGGCGGCCAGCATCAGCGGAGCCGGCATCATGGAAACCGGTTGGCGCGCACTTCAGCTGAGTCTGGCCGGGTTCATTATTCCCTATGCCTTTGTTTTCAATCCTGCCATCGTTTTACAGGGCAGCTGGGAACAGATTCTGTGGACGACCGGGTCCTTGCTGGTGGGCACCCTGGCACTGGCAGGAGCCATCATTCAGCATCTGTCTCGACCCAATCGAGTCTGGGAAACGGTCTTGCTGTGGGTATCGGCCTTGCTTCTCATCTCTCCGGAGTTTCTCACCGACGGCATCGGATTTCTGGCGCTGGCGGCGGTGCTGATGAGTCAGAGTCGGGGAAGAGGGCTGACCCCTGACCCCTGACCGCTGACCGCTGGTCTTCGACCAGCGCGTTCCACGTTCCACGTTCCACGCTTCCGGAGTGTGGGAGGCGCCTCAGTGCGCTGATTCCGGCCGACAGCACGACCACACGAAACCTCACGGTCCCTGCCCCCCTACCATCCCATTCTGGGTTCTGGATTCTGAATTCTGGATTCCTCCTTCTTCCCCTTCTTCCCCGGTCTGCTTGCTCTCTTTACGGTGATTCGGTAATTTATTAGCCGTCTTTAAGTGGGTGCGGTTTTTCGAGCAATGCAAGAGGAGACAGTAAATGTTGGGAGCAATCAAATGAGTCGAGATTTTCGAGCATGGATTGATGAAGTCGATGATTTGGGTCTTCTCAAGACCGTGGAGGGTGCCGACTGGGATGAGGAGATCGGAGCCATCGGCGACGCCAATTCCAAGAGGAACAAGTACACCCTGCTGTTTGACAAGATCAAGGACCACCCGCAGGGATTCCGTCTGTTGATGGGTGCCCTGCTGGATTCGCGGAGAGTTGCTCTGGCCCTGGGTCTTTCCCCCACCCTGAACGACCTGGAGCTGGTCACGGTCCTCAGAGAGAGATTGCAAACGGCCGACCAGAAGCTGGCCGAATTTGCCCCCCGGGAAGTCAAGGACGCACCGGTTCTGGAGAACTCGCTCGATCCGGTGGACATGCTGAAGTTTCCCGCACCCAAGTACTTCGAGGGTGACGGGGGACGCTACATCGGGACGGCCCATGCGGTGATGACCCGCGACCCGGATTCTGATTGGGTCAACATGGGTGTCTATCGGATGATGGTTCAGGACCGTAACACCCTGTCGATTCTCTTTGAGGCGGTCCGCCACGCCCGTTTCATCGTCAAGAAGTACTGGGATGCGGGAAAGCCGTGTCCGGTGGCCGTGTCTTTCGGACATCATCCTCTGGCACTCATGTTTGCCGGGATTGAAGCGCCCCAGGGGGTTTCGGAGCTGACTTATGCGGGGGCCGTGGCCGAGCAGCCCTATGACATCATCAAGGGCCCCGTGACGGGACTGCCCATTCCGGCTGACAGCGAGGTGGCCATCGAAGGATACATTGTCAATGAGCCCCGGCCGGAAGGTCCTTTTGGGGAACTGTTGGGCTACTACTCGATCGGGACATCCATTGACTGTCCCGTCGTCAATGTGGAAGCGGTCTATCATCGCAATGACCCCATCATGCTGGGAACCTGTGCCGGTCGGCCTCCTCACGACTACACCTACTTCAGGTGTCCGGTCAGAGCGGCCCTGATCTGGGACATCCTGGAAAATGCGGGCATTCAGGGGGTCCGGGGCGTGTGGTGTCATGAGGTGGGTTATTCCAGGGCCTTTACGGTGGTCTCCATCAAGCAGATGTTCGCCGGTCACGACCGCATGGCCGGACATGTGGCCAGCCAGTGCCGGCCGGGAGCCGTGGCCGGACGATACGTGGTGGTGGTCGATGACGATATCGATCCCACCAACCTGGAGGACGTGGTCTGGGCCATGTGCACCCGCAGTGATCCGGCCACCGGAATTGACATAATCGCAGGAACCATCGGAACTCCCCTGGATCCGATCGCCCCCAACGATCCGGAGGACGACATGCTGGAGTACACCAGCAACCGGGGCATCATCTATGCCACCAAACCGTTTGGGAAGGTCCTGCGAAACGAATTCCCGAAGGTGGTCGAGGCCGGTCGGGAGGTCAGGGAGAAAGTTGAAAAAGAGTGGTCCGAAATCCTGTCGGACTGAGACAATATACGAAAGGAACTGCAATCATGGCTATCACGAAAGAGCACAAAGAGTTTTACACCCCGAATCTGGAAGAGGGATGGGAAGTCCCGCCCGGCTATCCCGAGGGAATCAAGCAGAAGATCCTGTCCGGGAGTCTGGATGAAGAGAACAATCGGGGCAGCCGCACCCGGCTACTGCGCTTTGACCCGGGCGTTTACACCACCGCGCCCTTCGTCCACGAGTACTGGGAAGAGGTTCTGCTGCTGGAGGGCGATTTGATCGTGGGGAATGACGAAAACGGAGAAGGAGGCGAGACCTTCCCGCCCAAGACCTATGCCTGCCGGCCCCCGGGAGCACCCCATGGACCCTTCAAGGCGGTCCACGGCTGTCTCCTGTACGAGACGCATTACTTTGATCCGGTCTGATTAGTCGCGCTTCGCGCCTGATTGGTGCTGTCAGTCGTGCCGGTGGATGTGGAACGTGAAACGCGCTGGTCGAGGACCAGCGGCCGGCACTACCCCCGAATCGGCAGGGTCTTGACGCGGTACTGGTGCTGGATCTTCCGGTTGAGCACCGGGTCTTCCAGCTCGAATTCAAAACGATCGGCGGGGGCCACCTCTCTCAGGGTGGCCAGCGTCCCTCCGAACATGAGGGTGCCGTCGGACAGTCCCCCGTCCGAATAACGAGCGATCAGGTCATCGGGCGGCAGCATGGCCGCCAGCGTCCCCTCCTGATACAGGCTTCTCTCGCCGTTATTGATGGCGTAGGAACGCAGGATGATCTGATCCCAGTGCTTCTCCAGTTCGGAGTGGGGCCAAAGGATGGGGGCCACCGGCTTTTCGCAGACCTGCTTGGACACGGTGATGCCGTAGGTCTCCACTTCTCGGTCGGTATGATCGGACCCCAGTCCCACCCACAGTGCTCCGTCATACTGGACATAGATCGCTTCGACCTCACCACTGGAGCTTTCTCCCACCACCTGAATCTCTCCGGCGATGGTCAGTCGCGAGGCAGCCACTCGATAGAAAATCGGAGTCGAGGACGGACGGGGTATGCCCAGTTTCTCGAGCTCGAGAATGTGCTTTTCCACCGCCTCCGCATCTCGACCGGTCCAGCCGGCAATCACGGCCTCGGCAATGGACAAAAGGGCGGACTGGGCTCCCTCCGCGGACACCAGCTCAACCGGCAAGGCCACGCTGCTCGTTTCTGGTTGCATAGCGGAGCATCTTAGCACAGGGACTATCATCAGATCCTGTGCCTCCAATCAGACGGGTCACCTCCGATGGGTTACAAAGGGGTTTTCCGTTGCCTTCAAATCCCTGTAGCCGTGTCAGATAATGAACAAAGGCAGCACCAAAAAGGGGGGAACAATTGAATCTGAAACCCTGAGCCTGCATCTAGCTTATAAGCCTGCACAGATGAAAAAATCGATTCTCGAGATTTACGCCCTATCGGTCTGCTTCGTGACGCTGCTCTGTTTCGTCATCGCCCTGGGGATCGGCATCCATGATCTGATACAGATCGGCAATTCGGAGTTCACGATGAACCCCTACGAGTACGAGAGGCACCAGTCCAATCAGGCCTTTGGACCATCTCCTCGCCTGATGAATCTGGCCTTTGCACCCGCCGTTTCCACGGAGCCTTCGGAATCGTCGTCGGAAGAGCTGACCGAACAGCGGGAAAAGAGCTATCAGGGCGCTTCGGTCGGAACGCCGGAGGGGATTGCGAAGCCTGACGATTGTCGGGATCGTTATGGTGATCGATTTTCTTGTTTTCGGCGTCCATTGGCTCCTGGCCAAAAGGACCCGGGCGGCTATCTGACGGCTGCCGACACAGTATTCCCACGGTCAAACCAAGCCTGGCGATCGACGGTATTGTATCCAGATGGAGCGGAGCAGCCTATGGAAACCGGGTCTAAATTCCCTGCGCTATTGCATTGAAAGGTGGCGACTCTTAGAATGCCTCCGTCGTACCCGGATGGGGTGAGGAGGAAGGGAATTGAGCGGTAGAGAACTTTTTTTGCAGTATTACCAGCAGGCCAGGGACGAAAACAGAACCTTTCTTCTGGAAAATGAAGCCGCCCAGGTCTGTGAGAGCTACGGACTGCCGCTGCCGCCGAGCGGCTTTGCCGAGAATAAGGAACAGGCCGTCTCCATCGCCGAGGAGCTGGGGTACCCGGTGGTTCTCAAGGTTGTCTCCCCTCAGGTGATCCATAAGTCGGACGTCGAAGGGGTCCGGGTGGGCATCGCGACCGAGGAGGAAATTTTGGAGGCCTGGGATTCCATCTCCGCCAATGTGACCCGTCATGAACCCACCGCCGAGATCCGGGGACAGTTCATTGCCGGAATGGCCGGGGAGGGAGTGGAGACGATCGTGGGGCTCAAGCGTGACGACACCTTTGGGCCGGTTGTGATGTTCGGCATCGGGGGGATCTTTGTTGAGCTTTACAAGGATGTGAGTTTTCGTTTGAGTCCGCTGGCAGATGAGGATGTCGAAGAGATGGTGAACGACGTCAAGGGACACAAACTGCTCAAGGGATTTCGGGGGACGCCAGAGGCCGACATGGAAGCGCTCAAGAAGGTGATCCTGGCGGTCTGTTCGATGGGAACGGACAACCCCGAAATCGGTTCCATCGATCTCAATCCGGTCCGAGTCAACCCGGAAGGGGTCCTGGCCCTGGATACCCGTATCATCCTGGGGTAGTAGGAGCGCTGGTCTTCGACCAGCGCGTTCCAGGTTCCACGTTCCGCCCTGAGCCAGACCCCAGTCGTTTCTTTAGGGCGATATCTAACAGCCTGAAGTAGGGGCGCACGGCCTGCGCCCTTGGCAAGGTCGTTGTGGCGGCCGCACTGTGAACGGCCTTTCCGGAGTGTGGGAGGCGCCTCAGTGCGCCAATTTCGGAAGGGCGCACGGGCCTGTGCGCCCCTACTTCAGGCTGCAGAATCGTGCCAAATTGGAACGTGAAATGTGAGAGCTGGTTAGTTGTCAGCGGTCAGCTGCCGTTTTTCTTCAACGCCTCAGGTAGTTTCAGGACCGCGGCTTTCATTCGATCCATGGCCTCTTCAATGTTGCTGGGGTCGGCGGCATAGGAAAGCCGGATAAAGCCCTCATAGTTGAAGCCGCTTCCATTGGTGAGCACCACTCCCGCTTCTTTTACTAGGTACTCGGCGAATTCGAGTGAGGGAATACCCAGTTCTCGGATGTCGGCAAAGGCAAAGAACGTGCCCTTGGGCGTCTGGCAGTGGATGCCCGGGATGTCGTTGAGGCGTTTCAGCAGCATGTCGCGTCTTTCCAGATAGGCCAGGCGCATTTCTTCAACACAGTCCTGGGGCCCCTGCAAAGCCGTGATGCAGGCCCTCTGAGAAGGGACATTGGCGCTGATGTTGACGGTGTGATGATATTTCAAAAATTGCAGCACCTTGTCGGCCGAGGCCGCCAGATAGCCCACTCTCAGTCCGGTCATGGCGTAGGTCTTGGAGAAGCTGTTGACCTGGACCACGTGATCCTTGGCCCCGGGAAGGGAAACCAGACTCGTGTGCCGGGCGCCGTCAAAGACCAGCGTTTCGTAGACTTCATCGGAGATCAGAACGATATTGTGTTTTTTGGCCAGATCCAGAATGCCTGCCAGGGTTTCCTCGGGATAGACGCTTCCGGTGGGGTTGTTGGGCGTCAGCACGATGATGATCTTGGTCTTATCGGTGATGACCTCTTCGATGGCGGAAGGATCGGGAACGAATCCGTCTTCGCTCTTCAGCTTGACGTAAACGGCCTTGGCTCCGGACAGCTGGGCATTGACGACATAAGGGGGATAGTGGGGCAGCAAAATGATGATCTCGTCTCCCGGATTGGCCATGGCCATAATGGCAATGTGGAGAGCCGCCTGGCCTCCGGCGGTCACCAGGATCTCGTCCTCCCAGCCGTAGTCGGCAGCACTCTTATTTTGAAGTTTCTGGGCGATCAACTGGCGAAGCTCGGGCGCCCCACGGTCGGGTCCATAGTGGGTATGACCTTCGTCCAGTGCTTTTTTGGCGGCTTCCGCGATGTGGCCGGGGGTCACGAAGTCCGGTTCTCCCAGCTGAAGATAAATGCAGTCGTCCCGGGTCGCCGCCAACTCCATGATGCTGTAAAAAGGCGATCTCTCAACTGCTAGAATTCTGTCTGCCAGCATGTATATGTCTCCTATGCATTTTTCAGTTCAGTTTACTGTCGTTGTTCTCGGCCTCATCTTAGCGAAAATCAGGGACGGGTCACAACTTGTGATCTGTGAAGAATCGGAACCGTCTCAAGCCTACCAAGGGCATCGGTTGCGGCGCATCGCCTTTTTGGCTAATCTAGGGGCGAAATGATAAGCCGGAGAAAGAACAAGAACCTCCCGTTCCCCATCCTTGTCGTTCTGTTAGTGCTCGGATTCATCTCGCCGACATGGGCTCAGGACAACCCATCGAAAAGAGGCACGGCCGTTCCGGTGGAGGAAGCTCCGCTGCTGGACGGCGTTCTGGACGACGCGGTGTGGGGTGTGGCGGTCGAGTTGTCGGACTTCAGGCAAAAGGATCCCGATCAGGGGGCGCTCGTCAGCGAGGCCACCACGGTTCGCGTGATCTATACCGAGGAGGCCATCTACTTTGGCTTTCGCTGTGACGATTCCCAACCTGCAGACATAATCGCGACCGAACGCCGTCGCGATGAGGATCTCACCAAAGACGACAGCGTGGCCATCCTGCTGGACACTTTCTATGATCGCCGGAACGCCTTTCTCTTTCGTACCAATTCCCTGGGGGCTCAGTATGATGCGCTGCTTACTGACGAAGGGCTCGATGTCAACGTTTCCTGGGACGAAAAATGGGAGTCGGCGGCCGTCAGGAATGAAAACGGATGGACCGCTGAGATCATGATTCCCTTTAAATCCTTGCGCATGGGCCATGAGCAGGAGTTGGTTTGGGGTTTGGAAATCGAACGACTGGTTCGGCGCAAGAACGAGGCGGCCTACTGGAATACCTATGATCGGGACTTCCAGTTCGAAGATGTTTCCCGGGCAGGCACTCTGGATGGGCTGGAGAATATCTCCCAGGGACTGACCTGGAGGATCAAGCCCTTTGGGCTGGGCGGTTTCGAACAAACCCCCGATGGGATGGGTGGAACCAAGACCGACCATATTGCCGATATCGGCCTGGAACTGGTGAAGTATCGTCCCACGCCCGCGCTGACCCTGGATATCACTGCCAACACCGACTTTGCACAGACCGAAGTGGACAATCTGGTCACCAACATCACCCGTTTTCCCCTTTTCTTTCCCGAAAAACGGGAGTTCTTTCTTGAGGGTGCCGGAATTTTCGAGTTCGGTACGGGGATCGGTCTCAATTCCAGCCGCGACTTCAAGCTTTTCTTCAGCCGTCGCATCGGTTTGTCTCCCAGCGGCGAAGTGGTTCCCATCATTGCGGGAGCCAAGCTCACCGGTCGGGTCGGGGCCTACACCCTGGGTGTGATTGAAATGCAGACCGAAGAGGAATTCGGGATCGAAGGCAGCAACTACGCAGTGGTTCGCCTCAAGCGAGACCTGCTGGAACGTTCCTCGGTAGGTGCCATGTTCACCAACCGGCAGTCCTCAATCACCGGTGATCACAACCGGGTTTTCGGAGTCGATGGAAACTTCGTTGTGGCGGGTAACCTCAACCTCCAGGGGTTCCTTGCCAATACGGAAACTCCCGACAGGCCCGATGATGACTGGTCTGCCTTTGGCCGGATTCTGTGGGACAGCGATTTCTTTGTAGCCGGAGCCGAGTATCTGCTGGTTCAGCGAAACTTTAACCCGGAAATCGGATTCGTCCCCCGCCGCGATCAGCGCAAGACGGTGCTTCAACTGGGAATTCGGCCCCGTCCTCAAAGCGAGCTCATTCGTCAGTGGATCATCCGCAGCCGCATGGACTTCACCCAGAACCAGGATGGCAAGCAGGAGTCCATGCAGTACCATTACTTCACTTCCGAGACCATCTTCGAGACCGGCGATCGGATCATGATTGACTTCCACCGGAAGTTCGAGAGGCTGTTCAAGCCTTTTGCCATTCGGCCGGATGTCCTAATCCCCAGCGGAAGTTATCGCAGCTGGGATGTTTTACTGATTCTTGACGGTGCCCTTCATCGCAGCTTTGCGGGAAACGAAGTCCTTCGCTTCAACTACAATTGGGGTTTTTTTGATGGATCGGCTATCGAGATGACCGTTCAACCGCAGATCAAGTTGAGCGAGGCCTTTTCCATTGATCTCGTCTATTTGTTGAATCACGTAGACCTTCCCTTTGGCAAATTCACCTCCCATGTGATCAATACACGTGCCAACTATGCCTTCTCCAACAAGTGGCTGACCAGTACCACCGTCCAGTACAGCAACCTGGACAACTTCGTGAACTTCCGGTTTCGTCTCAATTACATCTATCGTCCCGGCGATGACATCTTTTTGATTTACAACGAGGGACGAAACACCAGCGAGCTGGATCCAGACACCCTGCTCGGCCGCTCCCTCATGTTGAAGTGGACCTACTCGTTTGACTTCTGATTCTCGGTTCGTTTCCTCAAACCCCATGTCAGATTCTTGAGATAGTCTGGCCAGACCTTCCGATTTCTCGCCATGGCTGAGATTGTCTGTCCCAAATGCGGATTTGAACAGGATCAGGGAACGGAATGCGGTGGTTGCGGAATCGTCTTTGAACGCTACCGATCCGCTCCTGAAGCCCCGTCGCCTTCGGCTCCAGTTCCCAGCCCGAGTGAGGCCGGTCCGAGTGTTTTGTGGCGCTACTATCGCGTCTTTCGGTGGGTGGTCCTGGCCGGACTCGGGGTGGTGATGGTGCTGGTGTTATCCGATGCACCGCCGCCCCAGGTGGAGTCCGATCCGACGCCGGCCGTCGCCTTCAGCGCAAGGTGCTGGATCTGCAAACCGCTATTTTAACGGGAAGATCCGCCCGTCTTCGCCTGGAAGAAGCCGAGCTCAACTTCTGGTTGGGGGAGAATCTGGAATTTGAAGAGAACCCATCGGCCATGCAGGAACTCAGGATCAATCTAAATGGCGATGTGCTGAGCCTCTACCTGGTCTTCCTGTCCTACGGCCAGAACCTTTCCCTGATACTGGAGGGGCGTGTCCAGGTCAGGGACGGCTATCTTCAGTTTGAACCCAGCGGCGGCAAACTCGGATCCCTCCCGATACCCCGTTTCGGGCTGGAAAGAGCCGTCCGGCGTCTTTTTGAATCGCCCGAGAACCGAGAGAAGTTCAGACTACCGACCGAGATCAAAGACATTCGGGTGGAGGACAGCGAGTTGGTGATCTCCTTCGATCTTTAGCCCGGATTCTGCATAAATTCTCTACTGCATTGCCGCCCGCCTTCATCTGAGGAACGAAGAAGCATCCACGCTGACTGTGTTGTGCTTCCTTGTGCTCCTCGGCGTACTGCAGGAGTACGGCCTGCGGGGCCCTTGGGGTACCCGCTTTGCGGGTTACACGCCTTATCATCGCGGCGCCTGCGGCACTTCGTGACGAGAACCTATGCATAATGCGGGCCAGAGTCTTTGACGAGGGATGATCAGCGGCCCTGCAACTGGAACCTGACGCCTCCCTGAATCAGCACAGGCGTGCCGATGCTGTTGGGATTGGTACGGACGGGATAGTTCTTGTCAAACAGGTTCTCGACGGCCAAAAACACCTCGGTGCCTTCGCCCAGTTGTCGGGAAATCGTGGCATCCACCACGAAGTAATCCTCCAGGGGAAACTGATTGAGGTCGTCGTCAAACTGCT
>JAYZBY010000101.1:0-15220 GCA_036338555.1 Acidobacteriota bacterium
GGGGACGCGAGGATCCTCAGCCGGGCCGGGGGCGGCCACGGCAGCCGGACTGGTGGGATTCTCGATTGGAACCGAGACGCGGGGATCGATCGTGTTTCCTTCCACCCGCTGCGGCTTGAGCGGACTGCGGCCCACCTATGGGCGGGTCAGCCGCTACGGGGTGATGGCCATCAGTTACAGCATGGACAAGGCCGGGCCCATGTGCCGCAGCGTGGAAGACTGTGCCCTGGTCTTCAATGCCATCGTGGGACCCGACGACAAGGATCCGGCGTTGGTGGACCTTCCCTTTAACTGGGATCCCGACAGGGATGTGAACGCGTTGCGGGTGGGCTATATCGCCAGTGCCTTTGAAGCCGACCCGGCCAGTGCCCGGGCCAAGTCCAACAGCCAGGCCACCCTCCAGACGTTGCGCTCCCTGGGCCTGAACCTGATCCCGGTCGAGTTTCCCGACTACCCGGTGGATGTTCAGCGGATTCTCCTTTATGCGGAAGCCACCGCCGCCTTTGACGAGCTCAACCGAAGTCGACGAGACACCCTCTTGAGGCGTCCCAACTGGTCGCAGCGATTCCGGATGGCCCGGACCATTCCGGCCGTCGAATACATTCAGGCCGATCGGCATCGCGTGCTGTTGATGGAGGAGATGAACCAGTTGCTGTCCCGGGTGGACATGGTGGTGGTGCCTCCCAGCGAGCCTGGGACTTCCTCCAACAGCCCGCTGGGCCGCAACACCCCGCTCACCAATCTCACCGGCCATCCTTGTGTGGTGGTCCCCAATGGATTTGTGGAGGACGGAACTCCTAGCACCATGACCTTTGTGGGGAAGCTGCATGCCGAGGAGGAAATCCTGGCGGTAGCCAAGCGTTACCAGGACGCCACCGATTTCCATCTCCAGCACCCGAACCTGGATTGAAACAGGGAGAAGTTTCACCACAGAGACACAGAGGCGCAGAGAAGACAGGTTCCACGTTTCACATTCCAGTTCGGCACGATCTTGCAGCCTGTTGTAGGGGCGCACGGCTGTGCGCCCCTGAGGTCACTCGATGGAGAAAAGAGGGCGCACGGCCGTGCGCCCTTACTAGCGCAACCCTTGATCCAGCTAAAAGTCCGGAGTGTGGGAGGCGCCTCAGTGCGCCGATTCCGGAGGGCCGCTCACAGAGCGGCCGCTACAATTGCTCCGGCATCGCTCCGAAGGAACGACAGAGACTGAGTCAGGGCGTCCCGTCCTGGCTCAGTCTTCTTTGTGTCTCTGTGGTGAATTATCTTCTTGGTGTCTTTGTGTCTTTGTGGTGAACTCTTCCCTGTCTTCGTGGTGAAACATGAACTGGATTAGCAGCCACTGGCTGGTTTTACTTTTTTTCCTGGTCTTTCTTGGCTTGACGGCCCACCACGCCTGGGTGGCAAAACGTCGGACTCGAGGGCTGGTGGATTACTACGTGGGCGGACGCTCCATGGGAGGCATCGCCATCGGCCTCTCATTTTTTGCCACCTACTCGAGCACCAATAGTTTCGTGGGATATTCCGGTCAGGCCTATACCTATGGAATGGCCTGGTTGCTTCTGGCTCCCAGTGCCGTTTTGTTTTCCCTGATTGCCTGGCTGGGGATTGCTCCCAGACTTCGGGTTTTCACGGCATCGCTTAATTCCGTAACAATTCCGGACTTTATTGGATTTCGCTTCGGAAGCGAGGGAGCCCGTTTTTTGGCGGCGCTCATCGTTATTCTGGCCAGCCTTTTCTACATGACGGCGGTCTTCAAAGGAATTGGCAATCTTCTGGAAGCCTTTCTGGAAATTCCCTATGGAGTGGCCATCGCCCTGGTCTTTGTGGTCGTGGTGGTTTACACGTCGGTGGGAGGCTTTATTTCCGTGGTCAGAACCGACGTGCTCCAGGGAATCCTCATGTTTGTCGCCGCCGGCCTGCTCTTTAACGGAACCATCAGGGCGGCCGGTGGACTCGGCTCACTCAACTTGCTGCGAACTCAACCCGAAATGGCGGAGCTCTTTTCCTGGAACGCGGCGATTCCTTTTCCGGTTCTTATAGGGATTATTGTGGCGGGAACCATGAAATTCATGGTCGAGCCTCGTCAGTTGTCACGTTTCTATGCGCTCAAAGACGAGCGCGCGACACGCCGCGGGATGTGGGTTTCCACCCTGGCCTTTCTGGTAGTCTACTCACTTCTGGTACCCATCGGAATTTACGCCCGGAACATCTTCCCTACTGGAATGGAAGACACTGACCGGATTGTTCCCGCACTGATCACCACTGGAGACCTCTTTTCTCCAGCCGTCGCCGCCTTTTTACTGGTGGCGATGGTGGCTGCTGCCCTGTCTTCACTGGACAGCGTGCTGCTGGTAACGGCCTCGACCTGTGAAAGGGACATGATCAACTTGTGGCGGGAAAAGATGTCCGAGAGTGCCTCACTGCGCGCCACCCGAATCTATGTGGTTCTCTTTGCCTTCATCACCGCCCTGGTGGCACTCGATCCCCCAGGAGGAATCGTGACCCTGACGGCCTTCTCCGGGAGCTTGTACGCCGCTTGTTTTTTCCCAGCCATTGTGCTGGGGCTTCACTGGTCTCGGGGCAACGGGAGGGCCGTGATAGCGTCTTTTGTGTTGGGAATCGGCACGCTGCTTTTATGGGAGTACCTGCCCTTCGCGGCCGGCATCCACCAGGTGTTTCCTGCGCTTCTTCTCTCTTCGCTGGCCTATATCATCGTCTCATTCTGCTCCCCGATCCATGGGGCCGAAGAGGTTCAGCGGCTCTTCGCCAACTCGCCGAAAGCCTGATGATCGGGAATCGAAGGCGGGCCGAAAAAACTTTTGCTGTAACCCTTGACATCCCCTGCGAAAAGTTTCTAAACTGACCTTATTGAAATTGATTTTCAATTTCAATAATGGGCTGAAAGCTACAGAGGCAGCGGGATACCTTGATCAGCAGACGGAGCAGAACCAACCACGGCACCTCCAAATCAGCGATTCTGTCTGAAAGGTCCAGCCGATCCTTCTCCTGGCTAAATTCCTTTATCTTTGTCCTGATTCTGGCAACCACAGTTGGGGCCGGCAACTCCGACCCGGGTGGCTCCATTTCCGGACGCGTCCTCGACTCGGGAGGTGGTGTCCTCCAGAAGGTACGGATCACCTTACGGGATCAGGAAACGGGACTTCAGCTCACCTCGATCACAGACGCTTTGGGAAATTATCGCTTTGAAAAATTGCCCGCTGCGTCCTACTTCCTGAGTACGGAAAAGAAGAACTTTCACAGTGTCGTCAACGAGATCTCCCTGTCTTCGGATGAAAACCTTCATCTGGATTGGGCTCTTCATTTTGATCCCCAGTCGATTATTAATGAGCGGGTGATGGTGATCGGGAGTCCCTCAACCGTAGCCGAGATTCCAGGGTCGGCCCATTACATCGACCCCCTGCAATTGAGTCGTCAGAAACTGGCTTTTGACGATATTCACGAGGTGCTGCAGCAGGTTCCCGGCGTCAATATCCGGGAGGAAGATGGATACGGTCTTCGGCCCAATATCGGCATGCGCGGCAGCGGCGCAGAGCGCAGTTCCAAGATCACCCTCATGGAGGATGGGGTTTTGATTGCTCCCGCTCCCTACGCGGCCCCAGCGGCCTACTACTTTCCGATTACAGGGCGCATGGAAGCCATCGAGGTTCGCAAGGGTTCCAGTCAGATCAAGTATGGGCCCCGAACCAACGGCGGCGCTTTGAATCTGATTTCCACGGGCATCCCCCGCGACTTCAGGTTGAGCGGCAACGCCTCTTTGGGAGTCGACGCCACCCGGAAGCTTCACCTCAACGTAGGCGATGCCTATCAGAATTTCGGCTGGGGAGCCGAGACCTATCAAATGACGACCGACGGGTTCAAAGAACTGGATGGAGGAGGCAATACGGGTTTTGACGTGGGTGACTACCTGGCCAAGTTTCGTCTGCACAGCAATAGTGGCGACCGTATCTACCAGGAGCTGGAGATCAAGCTGGGAAAGACTCAACAAACCTCAAACGAGACCTACCTGGGCTTGACGGATGACGACTTCGCCGAGAATCCTTTCCGGCGCTATCGCGGATCCCAGGAGGACGTGTTCGAGTCCGATCATGAACAATACCAGGCCCGCTACTTTGTGGTACCTGCGAGAAACGTGGACGTGACCACCATCTTCTATCGGAACAATTTTCAACGCAACTGGTACAAGCTGCAAAGCATCTCGGGAACCAGTATCAGCACGATTTTCAACGATACCAAGCTGTATTCCACTGAATTGGATGTTGCCCGGGGGGCCGGCAGCGCTCCCGACGCCCTGTCCGTGCGCGCCAACAATCGCGCCTACTATTCTCAGGGGATTCAGACCGTCCTGGGCCTTCACTTCGCCCAAAACAATTTCGAGCTGGGCTTTCGCTACCACAAGGACCAGGAAGATCGACTTCAGCACGAAGATGGCTTTCAGATGGTTGACGGCGACATGAGGCTCACCTCCAGGGGATCCCCCGGCAGTCAATCCAATCGCATCAACGAAGCGACGGCCTGGGCGTTGTTTGTCCAGGATCAGTTTGAGTGGGGTCGATGGACCTTGAGTCCCGGCTTCCGATACGAAAACATCGAACTGCTCAGAACCGATTTTTCCCGAAGTGATCCCGAACGGCAGAACCCCACCCGGATACGCACTAACGGAGTTGATGTCTTCATTCCGGGTGTAGGCGTCAATTTCAAACTCAACTCCCAGGTGGGCTTCTTCGGAGGTATCCACAAGGGCTTTGCTCCTCCCGGGCCGGGCTCCAAAGAGGATACCGAAGCAGAGAGCAGCCTCAATTACGAAGTCGGATTTCGTCTCCAGAACCGGCGGGTGGGCCTCGAAATTGCAGGCTTTGTCAACGATTATGACAACCTGCTCGGAGCCGACACCCTATCTTCCGGAGGCACCGGCGAGGGTGATCTGTTCAACGGGGGAGAAGTTCTGGTCAAGGGCCTGGAGGCCTCCGGAACCTTTGATCTGAGTCATACCCTGCGCTCCAGCCTCCGCCTTCCGGTTCGCTTTGCCTACACCTTCACCGATGCCCATTTCCAGAACACCTTCAACAGTCAATTCGAGCCCTGGGGAAACGTGGTCACCGGAGACCTACTTCCCTATCTTCCCCGTCATCAGTTCCATGCCGCTCTGGGTGTGGAACAGCAGCGCTGGCGACTCGAACTGGAGGCAACCGCGACGGGTGAAATGCGTACCACAGCCGGTCAGGGTCCCGTTTCGCCGATGGAAACCACCGACTCTCATCTGGTCCTCAGCCTCTCGGGAGAGTATGACCTGATGGCCGAGGAGCAGGGAATCTCCCTTTTCGTGACGGTGCGCAATCTGACCGATAACGCCTACATCGTGGCTCGCCGGCCCGCCGGCGCCCGCCCCGGATTACAGCGTTCGGTCATCGCCGGAATCAAGTTCCAGCTGGGACGCTGAAAAGCTGACCGCTGACCCCTGACCGGGCCGCTTTATAAGCGGCCCTCCGGAATCGGCGCACTGAGGCGCCTCCCACACTCCGGACTCTTCATTCTGGATTCTGAATTCTGGATTCTGCGCGCGCAGCGAGTCTGTCCTGTCTTTTTCAAAAAAGCCGCTCATAGAGCGGCCGCTACAAGGCCGTGCCGACTGACCGGAATGTGGGAGGGTGCCGGATCCGGTCTATGGTTCTCCACGCGAAGCGTTTCTCCACGCCGAGCATCAGCGAGGCGTTTATCCGCGTGCGAAGCGCGCTTCTCCTGGCTTTTATTTATTCCGCATTGATCCAGCCTGAGAACTCCAACAGGTGTTCTTCCAGCGGCCCCTTCAGGCCGCTGTGAATCGTGTTGTACAACTTCCAGAATCCCACCACGGCTGCAAGCTCCACCACCTGAGGAGGAGACAACAGTCGTTCGATCCGCTGGTAAATCTCATCTGAAATAGTGGTTGGATCCAGGGTCATGGCATCGGCAAAATCAAAGCAGGCTTTCTCGAATTCATCTCGCCCGTTGTCCGACTTCACCAGCAAAGCGGTGGCATTTCGGAACGGTCCGTTTTTTGCGAGCTTTAACAGCCGAAGTCAGTGGGTCAAGCGTTTGAAAATGGCTGGATACCCACCCACGAAACGCGGGTTAAAGTTTCACCTTTGAGGATCCAGAAGCCCTCGGGGAACGCCCCCATCCGGGGCCTGAAGCTCGAGACCCAGCAGCTCGGCGACCAGGGGAGCGATATCCTCAAGTGAGATGGTGGAGATCACCGTCCCCGAGCGAAATCCCGCTCCCCACCCGATCAAGCCGGTTTGAACCTCCTGGAAATCGGGAAAGTGTCCATGGGTGGCTCCTGCCGCTTTTTGTAAGGCGGGTCCCCGGCTCCAGGGAGTGAAACTGACGCCCGGCGTTGCCGACAGTGCCAGAGGGGAGGCCGGATCGGCGCCGATACGTTCGAGCTCCTCGGATTCGATGATACGAAACAACCTTCGCGAGGCAGGAGGCAATCCGGCCAGCAGTTCCCGGACCTGAGAAACGGCATCCGTGTCTCCCTCATCGCGCAGGCGAAGGAAAACCGAGCCCCCGTCCCGGTAAAAGACGGCACGCCAGCCGTCGCCGTCGCGCTGCTCCTCCCTCAGCCCCGCTTCAACCAGCCAAAAATTGGGGGACACCAGCGTGTCGAAGTCGACAAATCCATGATCACCTGTCACCACAAAGGTGGTTCGATCCGCTATTCCGGCCCGTCGTACAGCTTCCACCATTTCGCCAACCAACCGGTCGGTGGCCTCCACCGCCTGGTGAACCGCCTCGCCATCCCGCCCCGAATGGTGCTGATGAAAATCAACCCCCACCAGGTGAACGGCCAGCAAACTGGGACGATGTTTTTCCAGCAGATAAGCGGCGGTCTTCCCGGACCAGACATCTCGAGCCTGACGATCCATAAAGCCGGTCGTGGTGAGCTTCTCCTCGAGCTGCTGCTCCAGATCCATCCAGAGTCGGGACGGCTCCGTTGCCGATCGAAGCACGGTCAGAGGATCGACCTTCTCATCCAGAGACCATATCTCGGGAATGTTCCAGTCAATGGGCGCGCCCACCGTGACCGGCCACAAAACACTGGCGCTCCTGAGGCCGCCCTCTCTCACGGCATCCCACAAGGTGGGCACACGAATCGCCGAGGCGTACCAGTGATAGCGTCCCGTCGGCTGATCCTTTTCAAAAGGAACGTTGTAATAAATTCCGTGGGATCTGGGCAGCGCTCCGGTCACCAGGGTGGTGTGGCCGGGATAAGTCTCAGAAGGAAACACCCCCCTCACCATCTTGACATGGGCGCCCTCCCGGGCCATTTGCTGCAGCCTGGGAGCCGGCCAGGCGGTGTCCAGATAGAAATCCGGCCTGAAGCCGTCGATGGAGATGAGAACCACATGATCGACAACGCCAGGATTTTGGGAGGCGAAGGCAATCCAGGGAACCAGAAAAAACAGGATGATAAGGAAGGACAAAATCCGGATTGTACGTTTCACGGCAGAACGAAGTTAGCATAGCCAAGGATGGGTGTATAGATGGTACACTCGGGCAAATTTTTTTATTCGTAAAAGGAGTGGAGGAGCCATGAAAGCTGGAATGTTCACCTGGATCGCCGGCAGTCTCTGCTGTGCCCTGAGTGCGGGGGGGGGATTGTTTGCCCAGGGATTAAGCGGAACGGGTCGCGGCCCGGAACTGGTCTTTACCGAGCAGTACGCAGCCAAGAACGTCACTCTGGTGGGAAAGCTTTCTCTTGGGAGCGAAGTCCTGAAACTCGACCTGCAGAAGGTAAGGGACAAGACCTATCTTTATGGTGCGGGGATCAAGGGAGGCCCGGATGTCATCATTGACGTCACCGACCCTGCTCATATGAAGGTCGTCAATACGATTGCCATGCCCGCCAACGGCACGGGCGGCCAAATCCAGATAGCCGACAATCTCCTGGTTCGCAGTGAGAATAGTTTGAACCGCGACGGTCCTGCGGCTGAGCGCCTCGGAATCACCCTTTACGACGTCAGCGATCCTCTCGCACCCCGATACCTGTCCAACATCTACTACCAGAACGTTCACCGCGGCTACTACCCCGGGGGTAGGTACATTCATGGAACGGCCCAGCCGGAGGGCTTCCAGGGCCATATCTATGTAATCATCGACATCCAGGATCCCACCAACCCCAGCGAGATCGGCCGCTGGTGGATGGAGGGTCAGGCGCCGGGAGAAACGCCTTCCTGGAACCCGCGCGGAGTGGCCGGCCGCCTCCACGGCCCCGCCTATCCGGTCGGAAATCGAGCCTATCTGTCCTATTACAACGCCATGGTGATCCTGGATATCTCTGACCTGAGCCGGCCGCGCCAGATCAGCAAACTGATTTTTTCGCCTCCATTCAACGTGGGGATTCCCGTCCACACGGTTTTCCCCATGCTGGACCGCCAACTGGCTTTCGTTGCGGGCGAAGCCACGGGTGCGGAATGCCAGGGAGAGATGCCCATGGCCTGGATGGTGGATCTGCGGGATGAGGAGAATCCCCTTCCCATTTCAACCTTCCCCATTCCCGTTCCTCCCCCTGAGTATCCTTTCCGGGACTTCTGCGCCAAATTGCTTCCCGAGTCGGTCGGTTCCAGAATCGCAGACGCGATCGCACCCGCCCGACCCAGTGACTGGCGCTTTGGACCCCACAACATCCAACACGTTCCCCGATGGGGAAGGATGCGCTCGGACATCATCTACCTGACTTATTTCGTGGCGGGGCTGCGAATCTTCGATATCAGCAACCCCTTTGCTCCCCGCGAGGTGGGTTATTTCATCGCTCCGGACAACCTGGCGGACGGACCCGTCAAGTTTCACGATCTGATGGTGGATCATGACAGCGGCGTGATCTACGTGAACGACCAGCGAGCCAGGGCCGAGCGCAGCGACATCTATGCATTGGAAACGAGCGTGGATGACGTGATGAAGGTCGACCTGCCGGTCGACCGCTGACAACTGACAGGACGCTGGTCTTCGACCAGCGCGTATCACGTTTCACGTTCCAATTTGGCACGATTCTACAACCTGTCGTAGAGGCCGCTCTCTATGAGCGGCCTTCCGGATTCGGCGCACTGAGGCGCCTCCCACATTCCGGAGACAATCTCCTGATCTCTTTTGTCAGCTGTCAGTTGTTAGTTGTCAGTCGTTTTCGTAGCGACGCACGGCCGTGTGCCCACAGCAAGGTTGGGCAGAACTCGGCCGACTGCACGAAGAAACGAACGAACGAAAACATGAGTCTGGTGCGTTTCCATCCCCCCTATGATATTCTTGCCGTCTTCTTATCTTCTCTGAGATAATGGCCGCCGCACAAAAAGGGGGGTGAAACGATTAACCGGGAGGAGCCACTGCAGACGAACGACAGTTTCGAGCCACCCCATCTCAAGAGGAGGTCTCAGTGATAGAACCTTATACCGCTATATGTATTCAAAACACGAATTTTTGTGTCCGGACACAGAAGGACATCCAGAAAAATCTGGACCTGATTTGTGAGGTCATCGATCATTCCCACTACACCAAGATCGAGTATCCTGTCCGACTCATTACCATTCCCGAGGCTGGAATTCAGTCCTTTGTGGATTCCCAGATGGACTGGGAACACACCGAAGCCGCCAAGAAGCTCTTCAACACCACCGTACCCGGACCCGAGACCGAAGTCCTTTCCAAGAAGGCCAAGGAGCTGGGAGCCTTTATCTGCGGCCAGCTCAGGGCAAAGGAACCCGAGATCAGCGAAGATCTTTACTTCAATATCGGCTACGTGATCGACCCCCAGGGCGAGATCATCATGAAGCACCATAAGCTTCAGGTCTTCGCCCCGGAACGCTCCTGTGTTCCCCATGATGTCTGGGACGTCTGGGTTGAGAAATATGGTACGGGATTGGATGCTTTCTATCCCATCGCGCGCACCGAGATCGGCAATATCGGCGCCTGTATCTGCATGGAGACGAGCTATCCGGAAACCTCTCGAGGTCTTGCCGTCAATGGCGCCGAGATAATCTACGCTCCCACCTACATTGAGCCCTATTACAGTCGTGGCTGGCATGAACTGCAACTGCGAGCTCGCGCCCTGGACAACAGCTGTTTTGTGGTGGCGCCCAATAGTGGCGACTGGTACATGACGCCGGAATCGAAGGTTCCCACAGCCATTCACGGGGGAAACAGCTTGATCATCGATTATCAGGGGCAAGTGCTGACGCGCACCACCACCCACGGAACCAGCTACTGCAGTGCCATCATCGACATTGAGGCACTCCGGTACTGGCGAGAAACCACCATGTTCGGCAGCTGGTTAAAGGATCTACGGACGGAACAGTACAAGATCATCTACGAAGACCCCATCTTCCCGAAGAACCTGTGGCTCGATCCTCCCGAAGGGTATGGCAAGACCGCCGGCCGTATGGCCGTTTTGCGAAAGAGCATGCAGGGACTACGCGACCGTGGAATTTATGTCCCCAGCCTGTATGCGAAACTGAAGGAGCAGGAGAAACAGAAGGAGAAGGAATCGGGAGAAGGTGAAACCGTCGCTGCCGGCGAAACTGAAGGATAAGGATTTAACCCGCCTTATGCATGATCTGGGCTAGCAAGGGCTCAAGGAGGTATTGGACTTATGAATTGGAATGAAGATTGGCTGAAAGCAAATCGCCCCCCGGCATCGGAGCACCCCAAGAGATACACCTTCATCCCCAGTGGATCCGGCAGGGTGGTTTTCATCTATTTTGTCGCCATTACCATTTTGGACTACCTGGCTCTGACATTCCTTGGGGGACGCCCTGTTGTCATTTTAGGAATGCCTTTGTTGATCTGGATCACCGTCGTCTTTGCGGCATTGACGATTGCCGGAATATTGTTTTTTTCTCGAAACGAAGACAACTCCAGCCAATCGGTGGACACTCCACCCTCCCAGGACGAATAACCCATGAACTTACTACCACCCGAAATCAGTGAGATCGTAGCTGACAATTATGGCCTGATTATTGCCACCCTGGTGGCCTACTTTGCCATCTTTCTTTTCATTACCTGGATGGCCAGGCGGCAACTGGTCAAGGAGGCGGGTGATTACATCGTTGCCTCTCGAAACCTGGGCTGGATCGTGGTCACCTTCACCATGTATGCCACCGTTCTGAGCGGTGTGGGTATGGCAGGTATCCCAGGCACTATCTACACGGTGGGAGCGCCTTTTCTGGTCACCGCATTATCGGGGATCATCATCTCGGTCGCGCTGCTCTGGTATTTCGGTCCCCGCATCTGGGTGCTGGGGAAGGCCTACAACTTTGCGACCCCGGGTGATCTGCTGGGCGATTACTACCAAAGTGATACCATCCGAATCTACACGGTCATCGCCAGTCTAATCTACAACCTCGCCTACATTGTGGCCCAACTTCTGGCAGGAGGAATTCTTCTGAATGTCCTCTCCGGCAACGTGATTCCTCTCAATTGGGGAGTCCTCATCATCACCGTGGTGGTGATGCTCCACGTCGTGTCGGCCGGCCTTCGCGGAATTGCCTGGCTGGATTTCTTCAACGGCGTGTTGATCATGTTCCTGCTTGCCCTCTTCGGCTTTGCCATCATGACGGTAGGGGGAGGAGCCTCGGGTGTGATCAACGGCCTGGGGGAGATCAGGGATCGATTCATCACCACTCCTGGAATGATTGGAATTTTCACTCCTTCGCGCATTTACGGCGTGGCCATCGGCTTGAGCATCGGAGCGCTGGTGCTCTCTCCTTCAGCCTGGATCCGAATGTACTCCGCTCGCGGCAAAGACCAGTTCAAGAAGATCGGAGTTTTTCTACTTGGCCTGTGGCTGGTTTCCCATGTGATCGGAACCTTTTTCATCGGAGCCTACGGCCGAATCATCTACCCCAACGTGGAGAACCCTGACTTCGTTTCCTCCCTGCTGTCGGTCAGGGTGTTGCCGATGTTTTTTGCATCGCTCTTCCTGATCGCGGTGCTGGCTGCCATCATCTCCACCGCTGACACTTATATGCATACGCTGACCGCGACGGTGGTTCGAGATTTTCTCAAGGCGATCGTGTGGCCCGACATGGATGATGCTCGGGAGTTTCGTCTCAACCGACTGATCATCATCGGTGTAGCGATCGTCGGTGTCTCGCTGGCTCTGACGAACCCTGTCTTGATCACCCCCCTGGCCATCTTCGCCGGGGGAATCACAGCACAGCTACTCCCGGCCCTGGTGGGAGCCATCACTTGGTCCCGTGCCACTACCCCGGCAGCATTGATAGGCTCAGGTGTGGGAATGGTACTGACACTGATCTGGGAACTTCAAGGGATTAAAATGTTGCCACAAATCATTCCCCATCCACTGGCCCCCTCCGTACTTCCGGGCCTGGCCACCGCTTTTTTCATCAACGTGTTCCTGTTCATTGTGATCAGCTACATGACCCGGCCCCAGTCTCCGGAACAGGTGGAGAAATACCACGGATTGTTGGCTCGGGAGCTGTAAATTCGTTCTTTCGTTTTTTCGTTTCTTCGTTTTTTCGTGCTCCTATTCGGTCAGAGGTCAGGAGTCAGCGGTCAGCCGGTCATCCTATTCGGCACCCTGAGGGGCCTTCCACACTCCCAACCACCATCCACGAAACGCACGAAGTTACACTTTGTTAGCCTTGAGTTCTTCCAGCGAGTAGTGGGTACCACGCCAGTCGATCCCGTTGGTCAAAAATGCAGTCAGCATCGCCTTCCACTGGATGTAGACGAAAAACAGAGCACCCAGGGGAAATCCCAGACCGAACCAGGGCTTGAGACTGGTCAGTTTCGAACTCTTCCAGCATATGCCCCAGATCAGCACAACAATTGCCAAATTTAAAACCCGGGTGACTCCATCGGTCAGTAAGACCCCGGCAAATGGCCACCAACCCAGTAACAAGAGCACCACGGTTCCAGCCAGCACCGCCGATATCCGGTAATCCACCCCAGCAAACATGTTTTTCATAAGCCCCTGGCTTAGCTCCCTGACCGATGAATACCACTCCACGTGCAACATCCCCTTGCCGAACAAGAGTTCCTGTCTGTAGCCATTCTTCTTGATCAACTTTCCCAGCTTCAAGTCATCGTCAGGACGCATGGCGATGGCCTGATGGGTTCCCACGGCAAGATAGACCTCTTTCCGTACCAGATTGAATGCCCCGATTCCCACAAACCGACTGCTTTGGGGATCCTTGACCTTCCAGGGTTTGACAAAAAAAGCAAAAAAAATGCTAAACACACCCACCAGGATTTGCAGTGCGATACCGGGGCTCTTGACATCGGGTGTGAGGGTGAGGTGATCGAGCCGGCTCTCCAACAGATAGGCGACGGATCGTCGCAGGGTAGAAGGATGCATCACGACATCGGCATCGGTGAAGAGCAGTAGCTCACCCCTAGCACATTGAGCACCGAAACTGAGAGCATGGTTTTTACCTATCCACCCTGCCGGGAGCTCCAGGATCCGAAACACCCTCAAGTGAGGATGTCGGGACTCCATCTGTGACAGGATCTGGCCGGTCCCATCACTGGAGCGGTCATCCAGGACAATGATCTCCAGATTTTCATAATCCTGAGCTAAGACCGACGTCAGGCCTTCCTGGATCTTATGCTCCTCATTTCGCGCCGGGATAAGAACAGAAACCCTGGGACCAGGGACCTGCTGGGAGGGGACCTTATCCTTTAAAAACCCAATCGAGCGATTTCCCAAGCCCGCCTCAATGGCCAGGACGAGGAGAAGTACGAGGGTGATGACAGCAAGGTAAAAAAGAATGGCTTCCATTCACGGGCGCGACAGAATCTCGTCCTCGTCAAAGTAATCCACCTTGTGCAATGGCATCACCACGCTCGAGATAACATTGAGAAGATGCCCCCCGATACGTTTGTAGTATCGTGTTCCGAGAACCAGAGCGGTGGTGGTGCTGGCATCGTAGTTGGCTCGGGCGATGCTCTCGATTAAACCATCGCTTCGTTGGGCGATCTCCCGTCCCTCGCGAATCAGGCGAAGAGCCTGATCGGATTCCGATGAACTCAAAATCTTCAGGGCAGCTTCAAACAGATCCTCCACTCCCTGACGGATGGACTGCAGTTCCGTTACAACCTCATCCTCGGGAAATTGATCGGGTCCGACATCAGCCAGCTCCAGGATGTTTTTCGCATAGTCTCCCAGGCGCTCGACATCCTTGACCAGGCTCATTAACAGGAGACAGTAGGGTACATCCAGCCGGTTGCCTTGAATGGACAAGTGGGCCACCACCTGTTTACGGATGGACCGCTCACTCTGATTGACTCGGATGTCCTGTTGGTAAAGATAATCGTGTTCCTGTTGCGAGATCTTCTTTCCAAAAAAAACGGCGCCGGCTGTGAGAGTCATCTCATGCGCCAATTGAAGCATTCGGGCAAAGTTCTCGCCCATTTCTGCAAGGACGTCCTTGGATCGAAAAATACTGAGTAATTCACGAAACATATCTGGCTCCTCTGTTACTCGAAGAGTCGGTTCAAAATAACCAGCGCAGCGGGCAGACCGTAGAATAAACCAAGCACATAAATCAGTGCCCACTTACGAGATTTCACCGCCACCTCAGCCAATCTTTGTGCTGCCACCAGAGGCAACCGACGGATCGGCCTCAACGGGTAGATCAGCACAATGCCCGAGAGATTAAAAAGCACGTGAACCAGGGCAATCTCCACTCCAGCCGCAGCATTGGGTCCCAAAACTGCCAGGGTCGCCAACAATGCCGTTACCGTCGTACCGACGTTTGCGCCCAGGGTCACCGGAAAGGCATGTTCAAGGGTCAACAAGCCGGCTCCGGCCAAGGGAACCAGAAGCGAGGTTGTGATGCTGCTCGATTGTACCATCACTGTCACGATCACTCCTACCAACATTGACAAAAAAACGCTCCGCCCCAAAGAACGAGTGATAAAGACCTCAACGCCGGACTCTGTAGCTGACTTCATCACCCGGACAAGCAGAAACAGCGCGCTCACGATCATGACTCCACTGACCAGAATCAAAAGCACGGCCTGGCTTCGCTGCCCCTGGAGCAGCCACTCAACCAGCTGCTGGATGGGACCAATCGCCATCTTCAGGGTATTCTTGAGCGGACTCTCATATTGAATACCCCCTATTCCTCCGTAGCTTGATGCCAGAGCCACCGCAGTCCCACGCAGAAAGCCGGTCGCCATCTCGAGCGGCAGGAGGACAGCAACGGCGATG
>JAYZBY010000102.1:0-17661 GCA_036338555.1 Acidobacteriota bacterium
AAACTCACCGGCTACGGTCCCTAGTTCCAAGGTCGCTGAAGCGACGTTTCCGCCCGTCACTTGAACCACCAGGGTACCCTGGAAATCATCCGTGTTGGCGTCGGGAAACAGGACCTCACCCAAACCCCCTATGAACTGGGCTAAATGTCCGCCTGCCGGGAAGTCTACGATCGTTGTGGTGCCATCTGTGACTGGTGTGCCCTCGGCATCCCGTAGCGTCAATTCGAGTGTGACGGCGTCCTCTTCGGTATTGTAAATTGCGATCCCTGTATTGATTCCTCCCGCTATTCTTCTGACGGGTGTGATGAATCCGCTCAGAGGCACACCGGCGCCGACCCCGGCAATGCCGACACCAGAGATGTTGAAGCGGATGACCCCTCCCAGGGTACTCTCCGAGTTAACCACAGCAGAGCCGACAGCAAGAGTTCCCTGGCCGTCGGTCGAGATCGTCACAGTGCCAAGTGGGGGGACCGAAAAGTCGACAGTTGTGGTCGTTCCTGTACCCGCGATGGCGACTGGAAAAGGCAGGCCGTCGTCATCCAGGAAATCGATTCGTCCCGTAATTGTATTGGTTGCGGAAGGGCTGGTCAGCACGATGGACGAGATCAGTCCCGTTCCGTTTCCAAACTGGGCAAAGAAGAGTTTCTCCGTCAGTTCAGGGGGCGTCTGCTGGGGGACGGTGAGTTGCAACGTGTTGATATGGTCCCCCGTACTGTCGAAATTGCCATTGGCAGAATTGGAGGCGACTTTGAAGATGACCGAAGTTTCTTGAGGATTGGTCGGTGCGGTCCAGCTGAAGTTAACCGTTCCTGAGCTCAAGGCAAAAGAATGGCCGAGTATACCGGTTCCACTGACGGTACGGTTCACCACCCCGCTGGTTAAGGAGGTGAGAGTTCCGGCCTGTGAATTATCGGAAAACACTACCGCAATCTGGACGCCGTAGACGGTGCCACCCTGGATCTCAACCCCAAGGGTGTAATTGGCGCCCGGTTCAAAGGCGCTGGGCAATCCCGTGAGACCAACCGATCCCCGAGAAGGGTCATTGAGGGTACCGCCTGAGCTTGCGTGACATCCTGATACGAAACAGGGCATGTCACCTATCACCGAATTGTTATCCGGAATATTTGCGCCATTGCTTCGGGCATCGAGGGAGGCAACGAAGAGAAGAGAGAAAAAAGCTGCTGCGAAGACCAAGGTCGTGGTCTCCAGAACGGGTGCTTTTTTGTAGTTGGCTCTTTGAGTTTTCATTGAGCGGCACAGCATATACCATGCAGAAACGAGAGTACCAGCGTAACGAAGAAAACGGTTCGTCAGACAACAGTAAAGCACCTCTCTCACTCGACCATCCTCTCTTACCTCCAACTTTTCCTGTACAGATCAAAGCCCAGTGCGAAGTCGCTGGTTCCGGCATTGACGCCGTATTTGCCCGGGGTGAAATCCCTGGTATTGGTCACCAGTATAGTAAAGACGTGACCCCGGGTCCGAAGTTTCACTCCCCACGACAAAGTGGAACGTTCATTTGCAAATCCACCAAATCCAGCCAGCCTGGGCACGTATTCACCTGCCAGGGAAACCCTGGGGTGAAGGGCCAGGTCAGCGGCGATCCCGAGAGAGAAAGTGTGATTGTCATCGATGTTCACGCCCTTGGAGAAAAACTGGAGATCCCCATCCTTTCTCGAGTTGAAAATCATGGTTGGAACCACGAAAGTACGCAGCCGCTTGTAGTCCATGGAGGAGGACAGCTGAAGGAAAGTTGAATAGTGGCTCAAAAAATTCCGCTCGCCTTCGACTCCGCCGACGGCGGACATCTGCCACCACGATTCCTGCTTCTGATGGATCTCGTAGGTTCCCATAAAAGCGATGACCTGATCAAAGCGGGTGCGAGTCACCCCCACCGCGAGATCATCCGTCAGAGCGTGATTGATTCCCAGGTTGATATTGGCACCAAAATCGACTCCGAAGGCCGTCCCTGGGCCAGAGTCGAACAGAGGCCCCAGGAAGCGGTGCTCGATGTGAGTCTCGGTGTCGCCCCTTTTCAAATTGACGGGAGCTGGAAGATGCATGAAACGGGAGGTCGTGTTCAATCGTAGTCTCGGTTGGACTTCAGGCTCGGCGCCGGCCAGGAGTGTCCCGGCCGTTTCAGGGGCGTCGCTGTAGGCTCCTGCCGTGTAGATGTAATCCCCGGTGGGATCGCCGCTGCCATCGGCTGCGTTGCCGGCTCCATTGAAGATGACAGGGCCATGGGAGGGATCCGGCGCGATCCAGTTGAACCGGAATTCGACGGGCCGGTTGGGCAATGCGGTACGGCTACCCTCGGAGGTTTGCTGGATGTACTGAATCCCGCCGGCCTCCAGTAGCTGGGTCCTATCATCTGCCGGTACCAGCTGACCGGCCTGCTCACCCGAAGCCGCTTGACGTGCTGAGAGCTGGAAACCCCAGCGGGACTGGCCAGGCTGGCCGATGAGAACCGTAATGGGATAAGATTCCCCGCCGCGGTAGGATTCCGGAACTCCACTGATATTGAAATCTCCGCCGCGGGTGCGTCCTTCATTCAGGGGAAAACTATTGTGGCAGGAAACACACGTTTCTTCCTGGAAGCCTCCGGTGAACCGGGGCAGGGGACCGCTCGAGAAAGCCAGCAGGGCGGTCACGGGCACAACGGAGAGGGAAGCTCCGAGTAGGAGTCTTTGAACATTCATGGTTTAAATCCTTTCATCTGGGCGATCTCATCATATACGTTCATCCTGAAACGAAGGGTTCCCGATTGGCTGTTCTTATAAGGGCTACTTTGGTAATTTGTTTAAACTAAAGGGATTACATACCGGACTGTGATGGAACAGACTCTTTTTTCAGAAAACATTTCTGTCGTACTGGTTGGAACCCGCAAAGGGGGCAATATCGGAGCGGTGGCCCGTGCCATGAAAAACATGGGGTTGGAGCGCCTGAAACTGGTGGCCCCCCGGGAGCGGATCACCGAAGAGTGTCGGATGATGGCGGGAAAGGCCATTGACCTGGTGAACTCAGCCGAGGACTTTTCCAGCCTGGATGATGCGGTTGCCCGGGACCATCTCATCGTCGGGACAACCTCACTCAGAAAGCGAGAAAGGAGCCAGCCCGTCCACACCCCACGAGAGATTGCCCCGCTGATCCGGGAACAGGCCGGCTCTCAGCGGGTTGCACTGGTGTTTGGTCCGGAAAGACGAGGACTGAGTGACAACCAGCTGGCCCGCTGTCAATACCTGGTTTCGGTTCCTTCCAATCCTGACTATTCGGTTTTGAATCTGGCCCAGGCGGTGATGGTGCTCGCCTATGAGATTTTCATCAGCACCCAAGGCGCGGGAGGGGAGGCCCTCGAGCTGGCCTCGGACCAGGAGCGGGAGCAGATGTTCCGGAGAGTGGAAGAGGTGCTCGTCCAGATCGGCTTCTTGAGTTCTCAGAATCCCGAGCACATCATGCGCTCGATCCGGAGATTCCTGGGACGGGCCGATCTGACCCCCAGGGATGTGAAGATCCTTCGTGGGATCATGAGCCAGATGCAATGGTACGCACAAGAGGGTCACAAACTTCCCGGGGAGAAGATTGAAAAAGTGTAGGGGCGCACGGCTGTGCGCCCTTCGGTCGGGATGCGCTATTTTGTAGCGGCCTTCCGGAATCGGCGCACTGAGGCGCCGCCCACACTCCGGACCCAATGTCAGAGGAAATGGGTCACAATCCTCTGTCAGTGGTCAGTGGTCAGTGGTCAGTGGTCAGTGGTCAGTGGTCAGTGGTCAGTGGTCTTCCCAATCTCCATCTTCATCATCACCAGCCCGGTCAGCAGTTTGGGATAAAAATCTGTGGATTTCTGAGGCATCTTTTCGCCCTGCTCTGATAACTCACGAACCTCATCCAAACGGGTGGGATTTAAAATAAAAGCAGCCTGTAATTCGCCCTGCTCCAGCTGAGCAAGCAGCTCCCCGCGATGGCGGAAGTAAGCCACCTGGGCCTGCCCTGATGATTGCCGGGCATCGACTCCCAGACAAGCATTCAGGATGCCTTCATGGAGAACGTTAACATCCAGTTGACGCATGGCACCGGTGATTCCCGCCATGAAGGTAGGTTCGTCGCCAGTGCTTTTTCGCAGCTGCAAAAGGTAGTAGGTGGGGTTATCCTGCACGGCCAACCCGATGCGGACCCCTGGCCCTTGCATCGCGGCTTCCAACTCACCGAGAGTTGCCACCTTCTCCACCTGGAAACCGGGCTCCAACCTGGAGAGAAGCTGCTCCAGGTCGAACTCCTTGAGATTGTGAATGCCCCGGTGGGTCGGCAGGATTTTCAGTTCAGGACTGTCCAGATTGAACAGTGTGACCATCCGTTTATCAAAGCTCTCCCCGCCCACTAATTTCCAACCCTTGGCCTGGCACTCCTGGAAATAGAGTTGAGAGGTCTTGTAACGATGGTGACCATCGGCAATGTAAAACTGGCTACCACTTAAGTTGTCGCCGATCTGCTGGTGAAGTTCCTGTTCACACATTTGCCACATGCGGTGTCGATTCCCATCTCCATCGGTGACTTCGATGATGGAGGCATGGTCCTGAGTGAATCGGCGAATCAGCTGATCGACCTGCATCGAGAGGTCGGAGTAAAGCATGAAGACAGGGCCCTCGTTGGCTTCAGTTGAGCGAATCAAATTCAGTCGGTCCTCCAGGGGGCGATCCAGGACTCTCTCATGACCTTTCACCGAATCGGGGTCTGCTTCGAGAGAGACCAGTCCCATAAAACCCAACCGTGAGAAGTTCTGACCCTCGAAGTGGAAGGTCTGCTCATAGGGGTAAAAGGAGGGGGAGTCGTCCTGTTTCAGTATGCCGGACTGGATCCACTGATTGAGGGTTTCACCAGCGTTTTCATAGTCGTTATTCTTGATGACTCTGACAATGTTGTAGCGGTGCCGTTTCAGATACTCCTGCCGCATCTGCTCGGAAATCTTGTCATAGGGCTGGGTCACCACATTGCCCAGGTCGGCGACCTTTTCCCTACTGTAACGGTAGCCTCGAAAAGGTAACACTTCAGCCATGGTCCCTACATGATATGAGAGAGAACGGTGTTTTGCTATACTCCCGGAAAAAGTAGCAGGCTGCGTCGTCAAAACAGTGGTGGAAGTTGGATCAGGGTGAGCAAATATTTGTCAGGCAAGGAGATCAATCCCGGTCCCATCCGTCCAGACACGACCCTCTCCGAACTCATTGATTCCGCTTTTGAAGCCTACAATGCAGCCCGATTGAGGGAGGCCTGCCATTTGTACGTCCAGAAAATGCTGGCTGATGACGTCACCGTCGGAGTCAGTTTGACGGGAGCACTGACGCCGGCGGGATTGGGCATGTCTTGCCTGATTCCCTTAATGGAACAGGGGTTCATTGATTGGATCGTTTCCACCGGGGCCAACCTGTACCATGATGCCCACTTCGGAATCGGTCTATCCATGCACCGGGGAAGGGCCAAGGTGCACGATCCGGAACTGCGCCGGGAGGGCGTCGTTCGCATCTACGATATCTTCTTTGATTATGAGGTGCTCCTGACCACGGACCGTTTTTTCAGGGAGGTGATCAAAGCTCCTGAATTCCAGAAGGACATGAGCACAGCGGAGTTCCATTTCAAGATCGGCGGCTACATCGAACAGCGGGAACAAGTCCTGGGACAGGAGTCCAAATCCCTTCTGGCGGTGGCCCACCGCCAGAAGATCCCCATCTATACCCCTTCCCCCGGAGACAGTTCCATAGGTATGAATGTTGCCGCTGAAGCTCTGGATGGAGGTGGATTGAGGCTGGATGTCTCGCGCGATGTGAACGAGACAGCCGCAATAGTTCTGGCCGCCAAGAGATCCGGGGGAAAAAGCGGAGTCTTTATCCTGGGAGGCGGCGCTCCCAAAAACTTCCTTTTGCAGACAGAGCCGCAAATTCAGGAAGTTCTGGGGATCGAGGAAAAGGGGCATGACTACTATCTGCAAATCACTGATGCCCGACCGGATACGGGGGGTCTGTCGGGAGCAACACCGGGCGAGGCTGTGAGTTGGGGGAAGGTCGACCCCGACCAGCTGTCCGATGCGGTGGTCTGCTATACCGATTCTACGGTAGCCCTTCCCTTGATGACGGCTTATGCCCTTGCTAACCATCCACCCCGTCAGCCCAGGAAACTGTATGCCCAGCTGCCTGAAATGCTGGAGGCCCTGAGAGCCGAACACGAAACCTTGAGAAGCACGAAACCCTAGATCCTAAGCACGAAAGCTTTGTTTCGGATTTGGGAGTTCTGATTTAGGATTTTGCACAGTTCGGATGATGCATAATAGGGGTCCGGAGGAGCATTATGAACCTGGAAAACAAACGAGCGATTGTGACTGGAAGCACCAAAGGGATCGGATTTGCCGTGGCTCAACTTCTGGTTCAGGAGGGGGCGAAGGTGGTGATCAGTTCGCGCCACCCGGAGGAAATCGAAAAGGCGGTGGGTCGCCTCGATCAACTGGCCCAGGGCAGAGCCACAGGCAAGCCCTGTGATGTCAGGAAGCCAGAGCAGGTCCGGGAGCTCATTCAATACTGTAGCGACACTCTGGGAGGAGTCGATGTTCTGATCAACAACGCCGGAATCGGCATTTTTAGTTCCGTGGAGAGTCTGACGATCGAGGAGTGGCAGGACACCATTGCCACCAATCTGGACGGGGTATTCTATGGTTGCCACTTTGCCATCCCTGAGATGAAGAAAAGTGGCGGCGGGTTTATCATCAACATCGGCAGTTTGGCAGGAAAGAATGCCTTCCCGAAAGGGGCCGCCTACAACGCATCGAAGTTTGCGCTGGTGGGCTTTAGCGAAGCCTTGATGCAGGAAGTCCGATACGATGATATTCGGGTGGCCTATGTCATGCCCGGCAGCGTCGAGACCGAATTCTCCGGCGATTCGGTCCAGGGGGCCGACTCCTGGAAAATTTCCGCCGATGATGTGGCGGAGGTCGTGACTCAAACTCTCAAACACCATTCGCGCTGTTTAACGAGCCGAATCGAAATGCGGCCCTCCACGCCACCCCGAAAGTAAGAGGTCCGGGAGCTGAAAAAACACACCCAGACAGAGTCCACAACAGGTCCCTACACCAGAGAGATCTGGGGTTGGGCTTTTTACGACTTCGCCAACTCCGCTTTTCCAACGGCACTGGCCGGCGTCATTTTCAGCGTCTACTTTGTTCAGGTGGTGGTAGGTCAGGAGGGAATGCCTTTCGGCGACGGGCACATCTCCGGTTCCTCGGTTTGGGGATATCTGGTCTCAGTTTCCATGTTGCTGGTGGCGGTGAGTGCCCCTGTTTTGGGGGCGATTGCCGATTTGAGAGGTTCCAGAAAACGTTTTCTGTTTCTGTTTTGTTATGCAGGCGTGGTAGCCACCGGCTTCTTGTTTCTGGTAGGTCCTGGGGACATCTGGTTGGCCATTGTTTTCTACCTTTTGTCCAGCGCCTGTCTGGAATGGAGCCTCGCCTTTTACAACAGCTTCCTTCCCGAGATCGCCCCCCGGGAACAGATGGGGAGAATCAGTGGCTTCGGCTGGGCACTGGGTTATGTGGGAGGCGTACTGTGCCTGGTCTTCGCGATGGCCATGATCAGATGGCCGGACTGGTTCGGCATTCCAGACTCTGAATATCTTCCTGTACGAGCCACCGTGCTTTTGGTGGCTCTGTGGTGGGGGCTGTTTTCGATCCCGACCTTCCTGTGGTTACGGGAACGTTCCACCGGTCGGGAGCTTCCCCCTGGAACCAGCTATCTGAGAGTTGGTTTGCAGCGTCTGTTACATACCTTCCGAAAGATAAATCAGTTCCAGGAGCTGGGGAAATTCCTGGTCGCCTTTTTGATCTACAACGACGGGGTTCAAACGGTGATCGTAATGGCTGCCATTTTCGGTGCCGAGGTGCTTGGGATGCCTCAGGATGAGCTGATCCTCTGCTTTATTCTCACCCATTTGGTGGCGATCGTAGGGTCCCTGTTGTTGGGTTATCTGGGAGATCGAATGGCCACCAAGAGTGCCATCAACATCACTTTGTTGGTTTGGACGGCGGCGGTCATCTATGTCCTGGTGATCGGGGAGAGTTGGGAATTCTGGGTGCTGGCGGTGGTAATCGGCCTCGTTTTAGGAGGTGTCCAGGCCTCCTCCCGTGCGCTGCTTGCCCAGTTTACGCCCAAGGAAAACAGTGCGGAATTCTTCGGCTTTTTTACAGCCAGCGGAAAGTTCGCGGCCATTTTCGGACCTGCTCTTTTTGCCCTGATCACCGACATGACAGGGTCTGTTCGATATGGAGTCGCCTCCATCCTCGTCTTTTTTGTTGTGGGCTTGGGAATCCTGCACTTCGTTGATGAGAAGAAGGGAATCCTGGAAAGCCGGAACGCCGTGGAGTAGGGGGCTAAAAAGCTGACCCCGGCGGGCTGCGCCCGCCTGTGCGCCCGCAGCAAGGTCGGGCCGATTCCGGAAGGCTCCTGGTGGTAAGGTCTGACTGCGACTAGGAGTTGCGATCCCTGGACTCACTCTTCCTTTCGTGAGAATCCCTACTTGCTTTATCGATTTCGGTACGATAGTCGGGACCCTCGATCTGGACAACCTCGCACATCTCCATGATTCGGGAGAACAGCCGTCTACCGATTCGCTCCTCGAGGGTGTCCTTGATGGCGGTCTTCACCAGTTCTGATCGGGGTGAGTCTCCGGTCTTGACTTGGAGTGGCCAGTTGGTGGAGAGAATGGTGAGCTTCTTGTGGGTGTAACGATGATTGATGACGGTGCGGATGGTCTCCCGAACCCATTCCGTCGGCCTGCCGGTTCCCAGATCGTCCCATACCAGCAGGTCAATTTCTGAAAGGGGAATCATGACCTCTCTTTCAGTCTCAGGAGAACCAGGACCATAGGAATACTGAAGCCGTCTCAGGAGCTCTGCCTCGTCGACAAAGGTTCCGGCGATCATTTTTTCCTGAATCAGGGTCTTGAGAATGGCCACCGAAAGATGAGTCTTCCCCACCCCGCACGGTCCATGAAAGAGCAGACCCCGAGGGACATTCGGAAAATCCTCAACGTATTTGCTGGCCCGCAGGTGGGCCTTTTCTTGTAGTCTGCTGAGCAAGTCATATTCCTTGAATCCCCGGTCAAAGTAGCGAGGGGGGATGGCAGCTTTTTTCAGGAGTTGCCGCAGGCGCTCCTGGGAACGACAATCAGGGCACGGGACAACTGAATCAATGCCGTCCTGGTTGTGGACCAGCCAACCCGAACCCCGGCATGTGGAGCAGGTCTCGGGGGTCTGAGTTTTCACCTTTCGGGTTGCCAGATCTCCTCCTGTTCCCCTTCAAGGATATTTTCAAGGCGGCCCATGACGAACAGTAAATCGGACAGACGGTTCAAAAAAATCAGGATTTCCGGATTCACATCCTCTTCATCGCGAATAAGAGCGACGAGTTGCTGTTCGGCACGGCGACAAACGGTCCTCGCCAGATGGACAAAGGCTCCTCCAGGAGATCCTCCGGGAAGAATGAATTGGTTCAGTGGAGGGACTTGCGATTGCAGGTCGTCAATCAAAGTTTCCAGTTCTCGCCAATCGGTCTCGCCAATTCGGTCGATCCGAGGATTCTTTTTCCTGGTGGTAGCCAGGTCCGCGCCGGCTTCAAAAAGTTTGCCTTGCAGGGAGATAACAATGTCCTTGACCTGCTGACTTTGACAAAAGGAGTGTGCCACTCCCAGGACCGAATTCAACTCGTCGAGGGCGCCATAGGCGGTGACTCTGGCTGAGTTTTTGTATTCTTGTTCGCCACTGAATAAGGAGGTTTGGCCTTGGTCTCCCCGCCCTGTATATATTTTCATTCGATGGATTAGAACGATAGCATGGGGAAGCCAAAAGAACCAAATCGGAACAATCGGGGTTTATGGATCTGAATCTCCCGGTTGAACCACGGATCTTTTGGAACTAGAATGAACCTCATGAAAACTATCTATTCACTGGTTTTGACGATTTTGCTCTCGCCACTGGCCTGGTCGCAGTCGACCAACCTGAAGGTGGGTGACAAGGCACCCGATTTTGAACTGCAGGATCAGGATGGAAATGCGGTTCGTCTCAGCGATTTCTCGGGTAAGAAGAATGTTGCCCTCGCCTTTTATGTGTTTGCTTTTACCCGTGGCTGAACGACCGAACTGCAACGATATCAGTCTGATATCGACTATTTCGAAGAGAATGACACGGAAATTCTTGCAGTAAGCGTGGATGCTCGACCGACACAGAAGAAGTTTGCCGAAGAAGTCGGGGCTCAGTTCAAGCTATTGAGCGACTGGGAAAAGGACGTCAGCCGATTGTATGGCGTGCTCAACGAGGAACGAGGAATTGCAGGGAGAAACACCTTTCTCATCGACAAACAGGGCATCATTCGCCGTATCGATTCGGGAAGCGACGCTATCGATATCGGCGGTTTGAAAGAGACGTGTGCTCAGTTGCAATAGCGACGGGCCGTTCATCTACTCTATTTCGAGCCCTCCTCTCCGTGAAGCTGGGTGCCTGGGGACTGTTAATCCAGAGGGAATGTGAGCCAGAAGTATAGACAGCACGGCTACCAGGACGGTTCCGGCGAGCGGGAAAAGAGGCGGACGCAGCCTAAAGGCCTGCGTGAAGGCCCCAAGTCCCCGCAAATGCCTGGATTTCACGAGGTCAGGCGGTGTGCCCTGTGTGGTGTCTCCCTGCCCCGGAGTTGCAGCGACATAGAGGTTTCAAGTCAGTGCCCCAAATGTAAAGCTGCCCTTCATACCTGCAAGAACTGCGTTTATCTCGATCCAGGCGTTCGTTTTGAATGTTCTCAACCGATTACCGAACCCATCTCTCCCAAGGATGTCGGAAACGACTGCCGGTATTTCGAGGTCCGCACCACGGTGGAAAAGATGACCACCACGGGATCGGAAAAACCTCAGGATGCTCGCGACGCTTTCGACAATCTCTTCAAGAAATGAGAATCGTCACCTGCTTAAAGGAAGTGCCCGCCCGGGACGCCCGCTATCAGCTGTCCAGCGAGGGAACGGGAATCAAGGAGTCTGATCTCACGTTTGAGATCAATGAATGTGATGAATACTCACTGGAGGAGTCTCTCAAGCTGGCTGAAGCGCATGGTGGGGAAGTCGTCATTTTGACTGTGGGACGCCAGCGAGCGGAAAAGTCCATCCGGAAAGGGTTGGCCATGGGCGCTGATCGGGGGATGTTGATCCGAGATGAGGAGGGTCAACTCAACAGTCCTCATGCCGTGGCATTGGCTCTGGCGGAGGTCCTGAAGAGGGAGGAATACGATCTAATTTTAGCCGGAACCCAGTCGGACGATTGGAGCTATGCCCAGACCGGTGTCTTACTGGCGGAGGTTCTGGGAATTCCTCACGCCACCATTGTGATGGAAATTCAGGCTGATCCGACCCAGAAGAAGGTCAAGGCGCTTCGGGAAATGGAAAGCGGTTGGTTTCAGTGGGTCGAACTGCCCATGCCTTCAGTGCTCACCGTCCAGGCGGGAATCTCTCAGGTTCGGTATGCCTCCCTGAAGGGCATCATGCAGGCCAAAAAGAAAGAGCTCCGGACGATTGAAATAAGCGATCTGGGCGTCGATTGGAGTTCTGTCCCGCAGGTCGAAGTGGTTCGAGTCTACTTTCCTGAGATGGACAAGAAGGCGGAAATTCTGGAAGGGCCTACCGAAACGGTGGTTGAACAACTGGTGGAGAAACTGAAAAAGGAAGCGAAGGTACTGTGAGTTCGTTCTTTCGTTTTTTTGTGCTTTCGTTCTTTGGTTCCTTTGTTTGGTGGCTTCGTCAATCTTGAAGAACCAACCACGAAAAAACGAAAAAACGAAGAAACAAAAGAACGAAACCCCATGTCTGAAGCCATCTACGTTCTGATTGATCACTCCCAGGGAGAGATCCGCACTGCTTCGCTGGAAAGTCTGGTCATCGGCCAGAGGATGGCTGAGGGTTCCGGTTTTTCGCTTCATGCCCTCGTGCTTGGTCACCAAGTGCGGTCTTTGGCGGAGCGGTTAGCCGGCAAGAAAGTGCACTCGGTGGTGTGGGTGGACGACCCGAAATTGGAGGAATATGATCCGGATGTCTACTGCGAAGCCCTCAGCCAGATCCTGGCCGAGAAACAACCCTATCTCCTGCTGATGGGACATATTTACCAGAACATTGATTTGGCGCCCAAACTAGCGGCCGCCATCAACAAGGGGTTGGTGACCGATTGTATCGGCTACCGCATGGTGGAGGAGGGCTTTACCTTTGTTCGCCAGATGTTTCGGAACAAGCTCAACGCGGACGTGCAAATCCGATCATCGCACCCCTGGATTGTGACCATGCAGGCCGGATCAGCCTCGGTGGATGATTTACAGGAGGGGAGTGCAGAGGTCGTTGAGCAATCGGCTGACCTTTCCTCCGTCGAAGCTCGCCGCAAAACACTGGAAGCTTTTGAAGTCACAAAGGGCAAAGTTGATCTTTCCAAGGCCGACAACATCGTTGCGGTGGGACGCGGCATCAAGAAGGAGGAAAATTTGAAAATCATCGAGGAGCTGGCAGAGACCCTCGATGCCGAAGTCGCGGCAAGTCGCCCGGTCGTGGACAATGAATGGCTGGGTCGGGACCGCCAGATTGGAAGTTCCGGTCAAACCGTTGCGCCAAGGCTGTATGTGGCTTGTGGAATTTCTGGTGCAATCCAGCATATCGTGGGGATGAAGAACTCGCAGTGCATCGTGGCCATCAACAGCGATCCCAATGCCCCCATTTTCAACATTGCCTCCTACGGAATCGTTGGCGATTTGTTCGAGATCGTCCCGGCCCTGACCAAACGACTCAGGGACCTCTAAGACAACAATGAAAGCACTCCTTATCCACCAGCATGGAGGCCTGGAGCAGATCCGGTTCGAGGAAATCGAAGATCCTCAGATCGGATCCGGACAGGTTCGTGTGAAGACCAAGGCGACATCCTTGAATCACCTGGACCTTCACATCCTGGGAGGACTACCGGGTAGGGCCCTGGCCATGCCGCACATTCTGGGGTCGGATGGGGCTGGATTGGTCGATGAGACGGGCGAGGGTGCGAATCGGTTTTCAATCGGGGACCGAGTCATGCTCAACGCCGTCCTTTTCTGTGGGAAGTGCGAATTCTGCCTGGAGGGTCAACACAGTTTGTGCGTCAAACTTCGCTTGGTGGGTGAGAACTCCAGCGGTACCCATGGCGAGTACTTTGTGGTTCCCGAGGCGAATTTGAGGAAGATTCCCGAACCGGTCTCTTTCGAGGAGGCCGCCGCATTTTCCCTGGTCTTTCAGACGGCCTGGCGAATGCTCAAGACCCGAGCCCAAATTGGTTCAGGTGACGACGTGTTCATTCATGGAATCGGGAGCGGAGTATCGACGGCTGCCCTTAAAATTGTGAAGCTCTATGGAGGGCGGGTGTTTGCCAGTTCTTCCAGTGATGAAAAGTTGAAGCTGGCTCAGCAGGCTGGTGCAGACTTTTGCTATAACTACACCCAGACGGATGTTGTGAAGGAAGTGCTGGACACCACCGGAAAAAGAGGCGTGGACATTGTGGTGGACACGGTAGGGAATGCGACCTGGATCCAGAGTATGCAGTTGGCCCGAAAAGGGGGAAAGATTGTCACCTGTGGAGCCACCAGCGGCCCCAACCCGGCAACCGATATTCGGTTGATCTTCTGGAAGCAACTGGAGATTTTGGGTTCCACCATGAGCAGTCAGCAGGAGTACCAGGAAGTTGTGGATTTGTTGGCGGAGGGAAAACTCAAGTCCGTGATCGATCAGACCTTTCCCCTCTCAGAGGGCAAGAAGGCCCTTCAGTATCTTCAAGAGCAAAAGCAGTTCGGCAAGGTCGTTCTGGTGGTTTGAAGAAGAAGTCGGGAGAAACGAGTCGCTCACGCTCCTCGTGGAGAAACGCCTCGCTGAAGCTCGGCGTGAAGAAGCTTGCTAACGCTCGCAGAAGAAAGGGGTGTTCGTGCTGTGGTACTGTCGGTCAGCCGACAAGGTCTTGTAGCGGCCGCTCTGTGAGCGGCTCTCCAGAATCGGCGCATTAAGGCGCCTTCCACATTCCCGGACCCAACATTCTGGTTTCTGATTTCTTCTTGTCAGTTGCCCACACTCCGGAAACGTGGAACCTGGAACGCGCTGGTCGAAGACCAGCGGCTAGTCAGCGGTGAATTTCCGGGTCACAAACTCAAGGATTTCGCCCAGACTGGTACTGATCAAGGCCCAGCCGTGGGGTTCTCCCTCATATACCCGCATGGTGTGTGGAACATCCCTCTCCGTCAGGATCTGGTCGAGAACTTCAAGTCCTTTCTCCAGGGGGAATATGCTGCGATAGCGATCGGCCGTCCCGTAGGAAAAGTAGAAATCGACGTCCTTCAAATCGGCTGTGCGAGCCAGAACCTCGATACTGTTTGCAATCCAGTGATCTTGATCAAAGGGTGTTCCAAAGACGGGCTTGAGCAAGCCAGCGAATCTTCTCACCGCCCCAGCCGATGAATTGAGAAGTTGGGGCGATGGAGCATCACCCAGTAGAATGATCGGTGATCCCGCTGCAACGGAACTATAGAGTTGGGGGTATTTCATGGCGATCTTCAGTGCGCCATAACCTCCCAGGGAGGTTCCAACCAGGGAGCGGTTCAATCGGTCCGTCCTGACCCGAAAGTTGGTCTCGATCTCAGTTCTGAGTTCCCGGGTGACAAACTCTTCATACTTCTTGGAACCGTCGGAATAGTCGGTATAAAAGGGGTTTTCGGCGTAGGGATGGATCATCAAAAACTGGGGGATGTCGCCGCTCTTCAGCAGATTCTCTGCCAATAAGGGGATGTTCCCGTACCTAGCACTGGTCCAGGTGGTGTGGTTATTATTCATTCCATGAAGAACGTAGATAACTGGAAACCTCTGGTCCGGACTCTGATCGTAGTCAGGAGGTAGGAAAACACTGTAATAGGCATTGCCGTCCAAGGCAGTACTGGTGATTTCCCGAAACTCGACCCGCGAGCCCCCTTCCAGATGGATGGTCTCGGGAGTTCGCTGTGATTGCCTATCCCTCTGGCCCCAGGCGCTGTTGACCGTGAGAACCATTAAGACCAGTGCCAGGAAAAACAGTCTTTTTCTTGCCATAAGTATCACTCCATCAAAAGTCCGAGATCTTAATTCTTTCTCCTGTCTCCTTCTTATTCCAGACTCTTTAGAATTTTCATGACGTAAGATGAGACAGGATAACCTTTATCTCCTGGCTTCGTCCAGGCGAATTTAGAGCGGGGCGCCGGACTGTGAATGGTCACCAAGAGGGGATGAAAAATGAGTTTACGAAAGGTAATACGATGGTTTACAGCAGTCGTTTTTCCCTCGATTTTCAATTTCAATCCATGTGTTTTTCGGAAATTATTCGCCACCTGACGAGTAGGCCGTCCTGGAATTCGCGGGAACTCCCAGAATCCTTGAAGAAAGGTGTCCTGCCAGTTCTGGGTGAGCAGGTAGTTGTCGCCCTTTGAGGCAAGTGCAACCGTATAGTGGAATTGCTCGACTTTCTTTTGCTCCTGCCTTTTCGGCAGGGTGTCCTGGAGTCCTGCGCGGAGACCAGTGCAGCTGGCCTTGAGGGGGCAGCTGTGGCAACGAGGACGGTGAGGGATACAAACCAGCGATCCGATTTCCATCAGTGCCTGGTTGAAGTCAGCGATGTGACCGGAAACAGAAGGCTCCTCGACCAGTTGAGTCAGAAACTTCCAGAGCTTTGATGCCCCGCTGGGTCCCGCCTCATTTTGGATACATAGGTAGCGACTGAAAAAGCGAGCGACGTTGCCATCGAGAATAGGCAGGGGTTCTCCGTATGCAATTGAAAGAATGGCGCCGGCTGTATAGCGTCCAATGCCGGGAAGTTGGATGGCTTCTCGGTAATCTCGCGGAAACCGTCCGTCGAATTGCTCGCTGACGATTAACGCCGCTTTGTGCAGATTGCGAGCGCGGCGATAGTATCCTAATCCCGACCAGGTCGAAAGAACTTCACTTTCCTCCGCTTGCGCCAGGGCTTCAAGGGTCGGGTAGGTTTCCAGAAATCTCTGGTAGTAAGGGAGCACTGTTTTGACCTGGGTCTGCTGGAGCATGATCTCGGACACCCAAACCTGGTAGGAATCAGTCTTCTCTCTCCAGGGGAGTTCGCGTTTGTTGGCTCGATACCACTTCAAAAGGCGAGAGGCGAATTTCCCGACGGGAATGGGAAGAGAAAGCATGGGGATTCAGTTTATAGGAGCCGGGAGGATGGGGCCAGGGGAAGCGCGCTTCGCACGCAGAGAAACGCCTTGCTGAAGCTCGGCGTGGAGAAACGCGTTACTGGTGGCGCTTAGCGTGGAAAAACGAGTCGCTCACGCTCCTCGTGGAGAAGCTCGCTCACGCTCGCGGAGAACCAAAATAATTCAGGTTTAAAATTTCTTTCTTGGAAGTTGTTTCGGATTTAGGACTTCGGATTTCTGAGTTTCCGTTAGGGGTCAGGGGTCAGTGGTTCCCTCACTTCAACAACAACTTGGCGATGGTGGCCAGCTGCATGTTGGAGGTTCCTTCGTAAATTTTTCCTATTTTGGCATCGCGGAAATATTTTTCGACCGGGAAGTCCTTGGTGTATCCGTAACCGCCACAAATCTCGATGGCCTGGGAGGTTACCTTTTCAGCCACCACGGAGCTGAAGTACTTCGCCATGGCTGCCTCGATGATGAAGTTTTGGCCGGCATCCCTTAGCCTGGCGGCGTTGTAGACCATCAACCGAGCCGCCTCAAGTTCAGTGCCCATGTCGGCGAGAGGAAATTGAATTCCCTGGAAACTGGAAATGGGTTTGCCGAAAGCATGTCGTTGTTTGGAATATTCCGCCGCATATTCGAGAGCTCCCGCGGCCACGCCGATCATTTGGGCTCCGATGCCAATTCGACCTTCATTGAGGACTTCGATGGCTACTTGGTAGCCTTTTCCTACTTCTCCCAAAACGTTGGACTGTGGTACCTCACAGTTGTCCAGAATGAGTTCGCAGGTTGATGAAGCTCGAATGCCTAGTTTGTCCTCCTTCTTTCCCACCGAAAATCCCGGGAAATCGCGTTCCACCAGGAATGCTGTGATGCCCTTGTAACCCTTTTCAGGCGCAGCGTTGGCAAAAACGACGAAAAGTGAGGCCTCCAATCCATTGGTAGTCCACAGCTTGCGGCCAGTCAGGGTGAACTTATCCTTTTTGTTTTCGGCTCTGGTACTCAGTGCGAAGGCGTCACTGCCTGAGTCCGCTTCCGAAAGGGCGTAGGCTCCGACCCATTTAGAAGCTAAAAGCGGAAGGTAGTGTTGTTTTTGCTCCTTTGTTCCCCAGCGCAGTAACCCATTGTTGACCAGGGTATTTTGAACATCCACGATCACCCCTGCTGAAGCGTCGATGCGACTCAGCTCTTCAACGGCCAGGACCGACATGAAGAGATTGGACCCCGCACCTCCCAGCGAGTTGGGAATTTCGATTCCCATCAGTCCCAGTTCGAAGAATTGTTCGATAATCTTGGTATCGAATAACCCCTTCTCGTCCATGTCCTTCACATGAGGAAGAATGGCCTCCCGAGCAAAGCTCCCCACGGTTTGTTGAAAGATCTGTTCCTCCTCGGAAAGTTGAGTCAG
>JAYZBY010000103.1:0-23781 GCA_036338555.1 Acidobacteriota bacterium
GGGACGAAACTGCTCAATCCTGACTTCGTCCGGTTGGCGGACTCCTTCGGGGCGATCGGCCTGCGGGCCGAGCCCGAAGATCTGGGTTCCGCGCTCCAGGAGGCCCTGGCGGCCAAAAGACCGGTGGTCTTGGAAATTATCGTGCCCAACTGGATGCCTCCCTTTCACCTGGTGGAAGGGAAGTAAAGCGGCCTTCCGGAATCGGCGCTCTGAGGCGCCGCCCACATTCCGGAAATGACTTTTTTTAAGCTAGATCAAAATCGGCTCCAGTTGGGGCGGACGGCCGAGCGCCCTCTGGGCTTCACCGTCCTTGCTGTGGGCGCACTCAGTGCACCCCAACTGGCTGCCGGGTTTCGCCCAAATTTCCTAGGGTCAGCCGGTCAGTTGTCAGCTGTCAGCGTGAAGGGGCCGCTCGTTGAGCGGCCCCTTCACAGCTCACCCCTCGTTGGGACAGTCCATGCTCGCCAAATTGGCTGTTACCGCCGTCCAGTGCTCGTCCATGTCCCGATGGGGGGTGTCCAGTGGGCGGGGAACGGCAGCCGCCGGCGTGGGTGTGGATGTCCACCTGGTGGGGATCGGGTGGTTTAACCGGGACAGTCCATTCGGGGGCCCTGTCGGTGGTAAGGGCTTCCAGTAGTTGGTCGTGGGTTTTCTAACTGTGTTCATTGTGCACCTCCAATAAAGTTAAATTGCTCGAATTATGTCCGACATTAATCCATACACAAAAAACTGTCGGACATTGATATAATTTAGATGAAAGTGATATAGTTAAGGACAGAACTGCTTTAAATGAAGCCTTTATCAGCTTCAAAAATCCGGGCAGAGGTGCTGATATATGAAAAATAGTAAAGAGTCTTCTATACCGCCTTATATCTCATATCGGACCTTCACCAATTTTCTAAATGAACTGCGAGCCAGAGGCCTGCCTTCCCGGGTCGATCGCAGCGTTATGGCCCACAAATCGGGCACCATCCAGTCTCAACTCCTGCTGGCCTTGAATTACCTGGGTCTGCTGCGCGGGTCGGGTCAGCCGACCGACCAGCTGAAGCAGTTGATCGAAAGCACCGACCAGCCAAGACAGGGGGTTTTAAGGGGAATCCTCAAGACCTCCTACGGCTTTGTGTTCAAAAGCGACATAGGCCTTCAAACCGCCACCTCGGATCAAGCCGAAGAGCTGTTCGAGCAAACTGGGGCTTCGGGAGAGACGGTCCGGCGGTCGATCGCCTTTTTTCTAGCGGCTGCCAAGGACAGCGGAATTCCCATCTCCGATTACATCCAGCCTCACAAGAGAAGGAGATCAGCCACCAGAACGGCCAGGGCAGGTCGCCCACAAGAAGCGAAAACATCGGTTTTGGAGGTAGATCCGGGCCTGGCAGGGGATTTCAAAAAGGTGACGCTCAAAAGCGGGGGGAGTGTGAAGCTCGAGCTGGCCATCGATATGTTCGAGCTGGCCGATCGGGATCGGGAATTTGTTTTCGGGCTGATTGATCGCCTCAAAGAGTACGAACAGCAATGAACAAGGGGGAATCGATGGGGGCAGGCACCACCGTAAAAGACTAATAAATTAGATTAGATATATCTAGTTTAATACCTATAAACAAATAATATTACTTAGGCGACAATCCGATCCAATGATATTGCTCGCGATGGTGAATTCGACCCACCTCCTCGCTGCACAGAACCCGAATCGTACGAAAATCTTTCCGGGATGCCGGGGGCGGGCGAAAAGTCAGAAGATACTGGTTTTTGAGTTCCTGGGCGACCTCCATATAGCTGTCCCTTAGATCTGCCAGTTTCTCCGGAAAGAAGATTCTCCCACCCGTCACTTCCGCCAGCTGGGACAAAGACGTCTCTTTGTCCTGGAAGTAGGCGGCCAGGAAGTCGTCATCCTCACCCAGAACGTTTTTCATGACCTGATTGAGAAAATCGATGCGTTCGCTTTCCTCGATCCTGGGCCGGACTAAACGGGTACGGCTGACAATATACAGGGAGATGTCGGATTGGAGCAGCAGATCCAGAACCGTCTCGAAACGGGAAGTGCTCTGATTGTCCAGGCCGTCGGTAAACAAAATGATGACTTTTTTTCCGGAGACCGAAGCCAGCGTGTCAAGGGTGGCAACCTCCAGGGCATCGTAAAGGGCCGTGCGGTAGCCGCGTTTCAGGTCCTTGAGGGAACGTCGCAGCGAGTTTCGATCACGGGTCCACCCCTGAAGGACCTGCAATCCGTCGGAAAAGGAGACCACGGCCATCTCATCTTCCGGACCGAATGCCTGGGCGAAGTGATAGGCCGTTTCCCTGATTTCAGCCATTTCCTCCCTGAGGCTGCCGCTCATATCCAGCAACAGCAGGACGTGAAGGGGTGTTCGGTCCAGGATGAAGTTCTCGATCAGGCGGGGCTCATTCTCATCCAGCAGGGTAAATTGCTGGCGGGTCAAGCCGGCCAGCACCCGTCCCTCAGGATCAAAGACGCTGACGGGAACCTTGACGAGGTCGGCTCTGACATGAAAGGAAGGCGCATTTTGCGCCCCAAGAAATGAAATGAACAGCAGGCCAACGATCAGAACAAGCATGGTCCTTCATTATACCCGTTGGATGATCAGGCCGAAGAGGAAGCTCCATCGGGCAACCAACGCAGCACCGGATGGCGGGCAGCCCGGACCTCATCCAGCCGGGTCAACTTGGCATCAGCCGGGGCGCCGGTAACTTTTTCAGGATTCTCGGTGGCCTCCTGGCTGATGGCAATCATGGCCTCGATAAAGGCATCCAGCTCTTCCTTACTGTAGCTTTCGGTCGGTTCGATCATCAGGGCACCGCGAACGATCAGCGGGAAATAGGTGGTGGGCGGATGGAATCCGTGGTCGATCAGTCTTTTGGCGATATCCAGGGTTGTGACACCCGATTTATTTTGGCGGGAGTCGGTGAAGACCACCTCATGGAGGGTCGGCGTGGAGTAGGGGAGATCGTAATGGTCCTCCAGACGACAGCGGATATAATTGGCGTTCAGGACCGCAACTTCACTGAGTTCCTTGAGGCCCTCCCGACCACAGGTGAGGATATAGCAGAGGGCACGAACGGCCATTCCAAAATTCCCGTAAAAAGCATGGAGCCGACCGATGCTGCCGGGCGCATCGTTGTCGAGCCGATACATGCTACCCTCTTGCCGAATCGCGGGGAGGGGCAGATAAGGGGAAAGGATCTTCTTGCAGGCTACCGGTCCGCTCCCGGGACCACCTCCTCCGTGGGGAGTAGAGAAGGTTTTGTGCAGATTCAAGTGCAGAACATCGATATCCATGTCGCCGGGTCGTGCATATCCCATCAAGGCGTTGAAATTAGCCCCGTCCATGTAGATGAGCCCGCCCTTGGCATGGACAATCCGGCTGATCTCCTCGATGTAGGTTTCAAAAATTCCCATGGTATTGGGGTTGGTCAACATCAGGCAGGCCACTTCCTCCGTCATTTTCTCCGCCAGCGCCTTGACGTCGATCCGACCCTGCGGGTCCGAAGGAATGGGGATGGCCTCATATCCGGCCATTATGGCACTGGCGGGATTGGTTCCGTGGGCGGAGTCCGGGATGAGAACGTATCGCCGGGGATGCCGGCGTTCCAGGTGGTAGGCCCGGATCATCAAGATTCCGGCAAGCTCGCCCTGGGCTCCTCCGGCGGGCTGCAGGGAGACGTCATCCATGCCGGTGAGTTGCTTGAGATATTCCTGGAGTCGAAAGAGGATCTCCAGATTTCCCTGACTTTGCTCGTCCTCTTGAAGAGGATGGGTGAGGCCAATGCCGGGAATCCGGGAGACGCGCTCGTTGAGTTTGGGATTGTATTTCATGGTACAGGAACCCAGAGGATACATTCCCAGGTCCACATGGTAGTTCCAGGTGGACATTCGCGTGTAATGACTGATCAACTCGACTTCGCTGACTTCCGGAAACCCGCTGATTTCATCCCTGAGATCCTCAGGGTCCAGAATCTCCTCGACCGGAAGGTCCTCCACATCCAGCGGAGGCAGGGAATAGGCGGACTTGCCGGGAGAGGATTTTTCGAAAATCAGAGGTTCTTCCAGTTGGAAGGCCTTGAAAGTTCGGCTCATGAAGAGACCTCGACGCCGGTCAGAATTTCCGCCAGGCGCTGAATCTTTTCAGGGCGGTTCTGTTCCGTGACGCAAACCAGCATCTGGTCGGCACGATCAGGGAAGTATCGTCCTAGAGGAAGGCCTCCGACAATGCCGTGGTCGAGCAATTGGCGGTTGATCTCGACAGGATTCTCATCACAGCGGACCACCATTTCATTGAAGGATTTGCCCGAGAACTCAAGCGAGTCCCCCAGCAGTTTTCGCAGGTAAAAGGCCTTTTTCAGGTTTTGTTCGGCCAGCTCTCGAAGACCCTGTTTTCCCAGTGCCGATAAAAAAACGGCACAGATCAGCGCACACAGGCCCTGGTTGGTGCAGATATTCGAGGTGGCCTTTTCGCGGCGGATGTGCTGTTCCCGGGTGGCCAGGGTGAGGACGAAGCCGCGACGGCCCTGGCTGTCGACGGTCTGACCTGCCAGGCGACCCGGCATTTGCCGCTTGTATCGATCCTGGGTGGCGAAAAAACCAAGATTAGGTCCCCCGAATCCCAGGGGAATACCTAACGATTGACCTTCGCCCACCACGATGTCGGCTCCCAGTTCACCCGGTGGTTTGAGAAGTCCCAGCGAGAGGGCTTCGGTGACCACCACAATGGATAAGGACCCTGCTGCTTGCGACAGCCGAGTGATTTCCCGGAGGTCCTCGATGACGCCGAAAAAATTGGGAGACTGAACCACCACCGCAGCGCAGTCGTCATTCAAGGATTGTGTCAGGTAGTCCAGGTCCAGCCCACCCGTTTTGACGACGGGGATCTCTTCCAGCTGCACTTCCAGGTTGGCCAGATAGGTCCCCAGCACCTTCCGGTAGTTGGGATGCAGGGAACTCGGCACCAGAAATTTCGGCCGTTTGGTCAGCCGTAGGGCCATCAGGGCGGCTTCAGCCAGCGCACTGCTTCCGTCATAAAGGCTGGCGTTGGCCACCTCCATGGCGGTGAGCTGACAGATCAGGGTTTGGAACTCAAAAATAGCCTGGAGCGTGCCCTGGCTGAGTTCAGGCTGGTAGGGAGTGTAGCAGGTGTAAAATTCGGCTCGGGAGATAACGGAATCGATCAGGGTGGGGATGAAGTGATTGTAGGCCCCGGCTCCCAGGAAACAGTCCCACCGGTCCGTGGAGTGGTTCTTCTCGGCCAGGGATTTGAAGTAGTCGAGTATTTCCGTCTCGGAGGCAGCTTCCGGAAGCTCGAGGGGTTGGGTCAGGCGGACACTGTCGGGGATGGTATCAAACAACGCTTCCACCCGATCGACACCGATCATCGCCAGCATGCGCTTTTTTTCTTCCGGTGTGATCGAGATGTAACGCATGGACTATGCCCTAGCCCGTATCATGCATAAATTATCTACTGAAGTGACGCCGCCTTCATCTGAGGAACGAAGACAACCTATGCCTGATCCGGGCTTGACTCCTCCTGGGTGTACTTCGAATACTGATCCGGGGACATCAGGTCCTCCAGTTGAGAGGGATCCTGCAAGCGGAGACGGATCATCCATCCTTCCCCGTAGGGATCTTCGTTGATCTTGTCGGGAGCGTCCAGCAGGGATTCGTTCACTTCCGTCACTTCGCCGGCGACCGGGGTGAAGGCTTCCGATACCGCCTTGACCGATTCAAGGGAGCCAAAGGTATCCTCGGCTGCAAGGGACCGGCCGATCTCGGGAAGCTCAACGAAAACCACATCGCCCAACTCATGCTGGGCAAAGTCAGTAATCCCGATGGTGACCACGTCATCGTCTCTGGACAACCATTCATGTTCCTTCGAATACAGAAGATGCTCGGGTATGTTCATTCTTCCTTTCTCAGTTGCTGCAATCTCAAAGATTCAACCAAACCGTGAGTGTTTTTATCTCAACTTCCCGAGGGAATCAACCCTAACCCGGATTTCTCACACCCCCTCTACTGGATCGGCGCCCGCCTTCATCTGAGGAACCGAAGAATGATCCGTCCTGACGGTGTTCCGCTCCGTCGGCCTCCTCACCGTACCCTAGAGTACGTTTGCGGGGGCCTCAGTCGCGCGCCTAGTCAGGCCGGCCCTTCCGCCGCTTCGTGACGAGAAGGTGTGAGAAATCCGGGCTAAAACGGAAAAGAACCGAAGCCCGACCCGACCCTGCTTACCTCTTGTAAAAGGGAGTGGGAACCACCTTGGCCTGGATGCGCTTGCCCCGAATCTCCACTTCCAGAAGCTGGTCGATTTCGGTGTATTGTATGGGCAGATAGGCCAACCCCACGTGCTTTCCAAGGGATGGAGCGGGACTGCCGCTGGTCACCTCGGAGACCTGTTCCCCATCAATCCAGACGGGATAATGATCGCGGGCGATTCCCCGATCAATCATCTCAAAGCCCACCAGTTTGCGATCGGGGCCCGTCTTTTTGAGCCGTTCCAAAGCCTCCTTTCCTAAGAAATCATCCTTGTCCAGCTTGACGATCCAGGCCAGATTCGCTTCCCAGGGTGTGGTGGTCTGATCGATCTCATGTCCGTAAAGGGAATAGGCCATTTCCAAACGGAGCGTATTGCGGGCGGCCAGGCCTGCAGGGGTGATCCCGAAGGGTTCGCCCACCTGGAGGAGGGTGTCCCAGATTCCAGTGGCTGCTTCCGGGGGAATATAGATTTCAAAACCATCTTCTCCCGTGTAACCTGTTCTGGAGATGAGGCTGTCCACGCCGCCCACTTTTCCGCGGCTGAACCAGTAATATCGAATGGTGGAAAGATCGATCGGGGTGAGTTGCTGGAGGACCGCTTCGGCCTTGGGGCCCTGGATCGCCAGCTGGGCGTAGGCGTCTCCCCGGTCCAGAATTTCCACCTCACCTTGCTGATGCTGCCGCACCCACTGCAAGTCCTTTTCTCGGTTGGCCGCATTGACACAAACGAAAATGTGCTGGGAGTTGAAGCGGTAAAGGACGATGTCGTCGACGAAAGTTCCCTCAGGATTAAGAAACGCCGAGTACTGGGCCTGTCCGTCCTCCAGTCTCGAGACGTCATTGCTGGTGACCTTCTGAGCCATGGACAGGGCACCCTTCCCCAGCAGCTCGATCTCGCCCATGTGGCTGACGTCAAAGATTCCCACCGATTCCCTTACCGCCAGATGCTCACGCAGCGTACTGCCGTAGTGAACCGGCATCTCCCAACCCGCAAAATCGACCAGCCGGCCGCCTAATCGTTGGTGAGCGTCATTCAATGATGTTTTTTTCAAGCTCATTCAGGCCACGCCTCTTGGATGGTTTCTGCCGAAACTTCCCCTACCCTGCTATATTGTAGCCAACGTGATGGCAGCACCAGAAATGCAACTCATGGCAAGACTCCCCAGGTCGGGGGTCTTCATCGTTGCCCTTACCCTCCTGGCGCTGGCAACTACCGCCAGAGGGCAGGCGCTGGAGGGTTTCCGCCACTATTTCTTTCTTTCCGATCAACGCATCGTTACGGTTGAGCTGATCAACCCTCAAAAGGCAATTCTAAACTATATTAATCTGGGGGACACCTACGAGTTTCTCGAGGCTCCGGGTTTGCTGATTCTGGACTCCGATGGCGGCTTCTTTAACGGTCACGTCCTGGAGATCGAGGAAGCCGAGGATCCCAGGGAACGGTACAAGGTGTCCGAACTCATTCAGCCCCATGTTTACGTGGGCTACAACATCCTGGGCAACTATCGCCTGGGCGGTTCCGCCGAGAAGGTTTACTTCAAGGTGGGCAGCCGAATCCTGGAACTGGAGGGGGTCTTCGAGAGAGACTTTGATTTCATCGCGTCACGGGTTGGAGCGCTGAATCTGGCGATTGAAAACGGAAAACAGATGGTCCTGCAGGCTGGTTTCCGGGAGGGACATGGAGTGATCCACCGAATCGGAAGCGATGAAGCTTTGCCAATTGAGGCCGAGTTCCCGGACCTGGAGTTAATCCCCCCGGTGCTGCTTCTGGAACCTCGGCCCTTGCTTCCGTCGTCCCGTTCTCATTTGCCGGTCCCGGTGATGGTGCAGATCAAGGGCATGGTGATGCGTTCGGGAGGATTGTCCAACCCCCGGGTATTTCAGGGGATCGACCCTGAGCTGGATCGAAGAGCCCTGGCCACGGTAGAAAACTCTTGGAGTTTTCTGCCGGCCATCTCCAAAGGTGCAATTGTGGATACCGAACTGACGCTCAACGTCGTGTTCCGACGCGAATAAGGTCACCACGAAGACCACTGTGAAGAAAATTCGAAATCCTAAAGCCGATTTGGAATTTGTTTCGAATTTAGGATTTCGGATTTTGGATTTTCGTTTCAAAGTACCGGCCCATCGCTTCCACCAGTTCCGTGATGGTGGACTTCTCGGGCTGAACCCTGATGTCGAGAGCGTTCTCAGAGGCGGTTTCGGCGGTAATAGGGCCGATCACCGCACAAGGGTATCGGGTGATCTCCTTGATCCCTTCCGCCAGAGCCACAAAATTTCTAACCGTGGAAGAACTGGTAAAGGTGATCATATCCGGGGCATCGGATTGGAACAGCTGAGCCAATTTGGCATAGCTTTCTTCAGGGATCACGGTGTCGTAAATGGGGACCAAATTCACTTCAGCGCCCTGATCTCGCAGAGTTCGAGGCAGGACTTCTCGGGCTTCGCTGGCATGAGGGAGAAGAATGCGCAGGCCCTGGATGTCTCTTTCATGGAGGTTCAGAAAATCCTCTAAAACGCCTTCCGCCTGGTAGCGCCGGGGAACCAGATCGACTGAATAACCATAGTCTTGGACTTTCTCGGCTGTCGCGGGCCCGATAGTGCAAATCCTAGGGAGTGCCGTGTTGTCAGTCCCCTTGGGAAAGCGTTTCACCAGCCGGGCTCGATCCAGAAAAATCTCGACCGCGTTGGCGCTGGTGAACATGAGCCAATCGCAGTGATCCAATCCCTTGACGGCCTGGTCGAGTTCAGGGTCCGGGCGGGGGCGGATTTCGATGGTCGGTAACTCCAGCACTGTGGCCCCCTGTTGCTCCAGCAGGCGACGAAAGTCGGGGGCCTGGTTACGGGCCCGGGTGACCAGGATGGTGCGATTCTCCAGAGGGCGAGTCATGACGAGGGTTGAGACTCGAGCTCTTTCAGGATTTTATCGGCTCCGTGGGACAACAGGAACTCCGCGGAAGCCAGGGCCAGTTGCTCCAGTTCCTGAGGGTGCCCGCTGGACTCCTTACGGAGGGCTTCTCCCGTGGTCGGGCTGCCCACAAACGCTGTAAAAGTAGCATTGTCGTTGGCAATCTGGGCATGCGCGCCCAGAGGTACCTGACACCCGCCTCCCATGGCATGAAGGAACCGTCGTTCAGCCAGGGCGCAGGTCCTGGTTTCCGAATGGTCCAGCGATGCGACGATCTGGCGTGTCGCCTCATCATCGGTGCGGATCTCCATCCCCAGAGCTCCCTGACCTACGGCGGGGACCATTTCTTCAAGGCTGAAAGAGTAGGAGATCTCCTCTTGCAGACCCAGCCGGCGCAATCCTGCCGCTGCCAGGACGATCCCATCCAGGCCTCGCTCCTGGATCTTTCGGATGCGAGTGTCCACGTTGCCTCGAATCGGAGAGATCTGTAGATCTGGACGAAGATGCTCGAGTTGTACCTGGCGGCGCAGTGAACCGGTACCCAGTTTGGACCCATCCGGTATTTCCTCAAGGGATGCAATTCTGGTGGAGGTTGTGATCAGGGCGTCGCGTGCATCCTCTCGTTCCGGAATGGAGGCCAGATCCAGTCCATCGGGTAACTCGGTGGGAAGGTCCTTCAAGCTATGTACGGCCAGGTCGATTTCTTTCTGTAGCAGAGCCTCTTCGATCTCTTTTACGAATAGTCCCTTGACGCTGGTCGCAAGCTGGGAAAGGGCAGTTCGAGACATCTTATCACCCGTGGTACGGATGACTTCGATGGTCACCTCAAGTTCGGGATGGTACCGCTGGAGGGCCTGTTGAAGAAACCGAGACTGATGAAGGGCCAGCCGGCTGCCCCGGGATCCGATGATCAGAGGTTTCATGAATCCTCGTCCAGCCGAAACATTTTCTTGAACAATTCGATCTTGTAGAGACGATGGCCGGGGCTCTCATCAGTATCCCTTAGCTGAGTGATTAAAGGGTGGGCGATCTTGTGAGCAGTCTTTTTCAACATCTTTTCCATCCGCTGGTACTCTTCGGCTGTGAGTTGGTGACGGCGCTCATTAAGTTCTTCCAGGCACATCTCCTCGATACGGGATCGCAGAATGCTTGCCAGGGGACCGACGCTTCGACTGCTCGCCTGCTTGATGTAGTTGGACACTTCCTCAACCACAATTTCCTCGGCAATCACGGCCTCCTGCTGACGCTGGCGAATATTGGCGTCAATAACTGATTGGAGATCGTCGATGTCGTAAACAAAAACATTTTCCAGCTCGTTGACGGCAGGATCGACATTGCGGGGGACGGAAATATCGATAATGAACAGGGGCCGATACTTTCGTTTTTTGATAATCCCTTCCACATCGGCCTTGGTCAGAATAAAAGAATCTGAGCCGGTTGAGACCAAGGCGATATCCGCACGGATCAAGTAGCTGAACCGATCCTCGAAGGGAACCGCCTGGCCGGAAAATTGAGCGGCCATCTGCTCGGAACGTTCAGAAGTGCGATTGGCGACATAGATTTTCTGGATGCCGGCATCGGACAGGTTTCTTGCCGCCAGGGTACTCATTTTCCCGGCACCCATAAAAAGAACGGATTTGTTGTCCAGATCGCCGAGAATCTTGCGAGCTAGTTCGATTGCTACGGAACTGACCGACACGGCCGCTGCACCGATGCGCGTGGAAGTCCGCACCTTTTTCGCCACGAAGAAGGCTCGAGGGATCAGATCTCCCAGGTGCCTGCCAACGCTGCCGGCCTGGCAGGCCAAGGTATAAGCTTTTTTCACCTGGGCAAGAATCTGGGGTTCTCCTACCACCATCGAGTCCAGGCTGCTGGTTACCCGGAACAGATGATTGATGGCATCGTGGCGCAGGTGACTGTACAGGTAGTTTTCCAGAAAGGGCGGCTTCAGAGCATGGTAGGAGTAGAGGAAATTCTTGACCGCTTCGACGATCTGGAAGTGACCCCTGCGCCCGTGGACCAGAATTTCCACGCGATTACAGGTGGAGACGATCATCCCTTCGTTCAGGTCAGATTCAGCCTGGAGTTGCAGCAGAGCCGTCGGGACGTGTTCCTCCGGGAAAGCAATGCGCTCGCGTACTTCAATAGGCGCGGTTTTGTGACTGAGTCCGACTAAAATGAGATCCATGAAACTTGTCTATTGAAAGGTGTGTAAACCACCTAAATAACGTGCTCCCAAAAAGGTAAAAAGAATCGAGAGGAAGCCTGCCATACTGATGAGCGCCGCGCGTTTGCCGCGCCATCCCGCCGTCAGGCGAAGATAGATCAAAAGTAGATAGATGGCCCAGGTAAGCAGGGCGGCGATGACTTTGGGGTCACCCTGCCAGCCCTGAACCCAATCCTGCTCAGCCCAGATGACGCCTGCCAAAAGTCCCAGAGTCATAAAACAAAATCCGGAGATCAACATTTTATAGAAGAGGTCATCGAGCAGGACCTGAGAAGGAAGCCAATAATAAAAGGTTTTGGGTTTTTTACCCTTTAACTCCCGCTCCTGGAACAGGTATAGCAAACTGGCTATAAAGGTCATGAAGAACATCCCGTAGGCCAGAAACAGGCATATGGTGTGCCAATAAATCCATGAACTGCGCAAGATTTCAGGTACCGGCGATGATTTGAAGAAGATGGTCCCCAGCATCAGGACCGTCACCAGGGGCAGTAGAAATATCCCGACAGGCTTGATTCGATAGCGCATATGGGAAATAAAGAAACACAAACTAACCGTCCATGCGAAAAACGCCAGTGCTTCCTTCAAATCCGTCAGGGGCAGGTGAGCGATCTCCACTCCCCGGTAGACGAGAAAAGAGGAGTGAAGGAAAAACCCGATCCCCACAGAGGCGAAGGCAATCTTGTGAAACAGATCCTTCTTGGAAACAAAGGCGGCCACGCTGTGAAATAAACCCACCACGTAAAAGCCAAAAGCTGAATTGAATAACAGTGCGCTCACGAGAAGATCATTATATCAATAGCTTAGCGCTCCGTTTCATAAATACGGGGAAGTTGGATGCAGGGGCTTGTGAGTCGCTAGAAGAAGCGATGTCTGGATATCTACGACGACCAACGACACAGAGATCGCCCACAAATCGCTGTGGTATGCTTTGAAGCGTGAACCTGGGTGGAATCGACTTTTCGGCTCTTTTGATAACACTGACCACACTTTTCCTGGCGTTGAGTGTTCATGAGTCTGCTCACGCCTGGACCGCCGATCAGCTGGGAGATCCGACAGGGAGGTCCCTGGGGCGGGTCAGCTTGAACCCGGTGGTCCACATCGACCCCATGGGCACGGTGGTTTTTCCCCTCCTGGGGATGTTCTTTGGAGGGTTCATTTTTGGTTGGGCCAAACCGGTGCCTGTTAACACCGCTCGTCTGAAAAATCCCAGAAAAGATCATCTTGTGATTGCGGCGGCGGGTCCTGTCAGCAATATCGCGTTGGCGGTGGTATGTTTGGCCGGGTTGAAGATCATAACCCTGTCAATGGATCCATGGTCAATCCAGGAGCACGCAATGGTTTATCCCGTCTTCTTGATGTGCCAGACAGGTTTATTTTTGAACGTTATTTTGGCGGTCTTTAACCTACTTCCCGTTCCCCCGCTTGACGGCAGTTGGATTCTTGCCGGAGTGCTGCCGAGTCATCTTGCAGCGGCTATGGACCGGATCCGGCCCTACAGCTTTATCCTTTTGATAGCACTTCTGCTGTCAGGTGTATTTGGAATGATTTTGAATCCGATCCTTCTTTTTGTGGCAAGGCTGGCCCTTTAGCCGATGAAAAAACGAGTCTTCAGTGGCATGCGGCCGACTAACCGACTGCACCTTGGTAATTATTTCGGTGCGTTGGTGAATTGGGTCCGCATGCAGGAGGAATATGACTGCATCTTCGGCATCGTCGATTATCACGCCCTGACCTCCGAATATGAAGATGTGGAGAAGGTCAACGAGAACGTGCTGGAAGTCGCCATGGATTGGCTGGTCAGCGGAATTGATCCCGAACAATCCATAATCATGGTTCAGTCCCTGGTTCCTGAACATGCAGAACTGCATCTGCTCCTGTCGATGATTGTTCCCATTCCCTGGTTGGAGCGTGTTCCCACGTACAAGGAGCAGATTCAGCAACTGCAGGAAAAAGACCTCTCCACTTATGGATTTCTGGGATATCCGCTGCTTCAGGCGGCGGACATTCTGATTTACAAAGCCCATACTGTCCCAACCGGTGAAGATCAACTGGCTCACATTGAATTGTGCCGCGAAATTGCCCGACGCTTCAACCACCTTTACGGGCCCGTCTTTCCCGAACCCGAATCCAAAATGACTAAGGTTGCACGGCTGCCCGGAACCGACGGCAGAAAGATGAGTAAGAGTTACGGCAACCAGATACCGCTTTCAGGCGACCCTGAGAGTGCCTCCAAGAAGATCATGACGATGATGACGGATCCAGCCCGGAAAAGGCGTACCGATCCAGGCGATCCGGAAAAATGTCCTGTTTTTGATTACCATAAGGTCTTCACCGATAGCGCAGGTCAGAAATGGGTCAGGGAGGGATGCACAACGGCCGGAATCGGGTGTACTGACTGCAAACAGCGGCTGCTCGATAATATGCTTCCCGTGATCCAACCCCTCCATGCAAAGCGTAAAGAACTGGAGGAGTCCCCGGACTCCGTGAAGGAGATCTTGTTTGCAGGGAGTGCCAGGGCCAGAGAGATTGCCAGGACAACCATGGCGGAGGTACGTCAGGCCATGAAGATAAACTGCTAACTGCTATTATGCAAGAACCGGGTACTCAAGCGGTTTGCTCGGCAAATCAGATAAGGCGGAGATGGCAACTGACGTGACCGGGGCAGCCGGCCTGACTGCGCCACCCCAGACCTACAATCAGGCCTATTCCGTACATTTGGAGATTTTTGAAGGTCCTCTGGATCTTCTCCTTCATCTGATCCGCCAGCAGGAGATCGACATCTACGATATTTCTCTGGCCCAGATTACGGATCAGTATCTGCGCTATCTGGAGATGATGAAGGATCTCAATGTCACGGTAGCCGGTGATTTTCTGGTGATGGCGGCCACGCTGATTCACATCAAGTCTCGCATGCTGCTTCCTGCCGAGCCGGACTCTGAGACGGACCAGGAGATCGAAGAGTTCCGTAAGGATCTGGTCCAACAGCTTCTGGAGCACGAAAAATTCAAGCATGCGGCACAAATGCTGTATGAGCGGGAAACCGTGGAACTCTCGGTGTGGCCTCGAGGAGACAATGAGTTCGAGGAAGAAGAAAAGGAACTCGTTTCGGCAACCGTATTCGATCTGGTCAGCGCGTTTCACCAGATGGTAGAACGCTACAAGGAAAGGATCGTCCTGGAGGTGAAAGGCGAGGTCGTCACGGTTCAGGAAAAGATCGAAGAAATTAGGCGTCTACTGAGGGTTCAGGAGGCGATTCTTTTCTCCTTTTTCTTTGAAATGAAAGTGTCACGCCTGCATCTGGTGATGACGCTTTTCGCTTTGCTCGAACTGACAAAAGTGCACGAAATTCGACTCATTCAAAAAGGTGCGTTCCAGGACATTCGAATTCAATCATGCTTGAAAAAGAATTAACCAATCCCATTCTGGCCATGCTGTTTGTGGCAACCGATCCGCTGACTCTACTGGAGCTTCAGGAGGTCTATCCGAAAACTCCACCCGAAGAACTGAGGAACACGCTGGACGATCTGGTAGCTCACTTCAACTCACTTCAGGCAGCTATTGAAATTCGCCAGATAAGTGGCGGCTACCGAATGACCACCCGCCCCGAACACCATGAGGACATTCGGTCCTATCTACAAACGAAGCCTTCCGCGAAGCTCTCGCTGGCCGCGCTGGAGACGTTGGCCGTGATTGCCTACAAGCAGCCCGTTACCCTCCCTGAAATCATGGAGATTCGGGGTGTGAACAGCGGGTCCACAATCCGAACCTTGCTTGAGAAAAAGCTCATTGAAACGCGCGGCCGAAAGAAAGTGGTGGGACGCCCCATCGTGTATGGGACCGCCAAGGATTTTGCCATCCATTTTGGATTAAAGGATCTCTCCGATCTGCCTACCTTGGAGGAGTTCGAGGAAGTGCTTTCCCCGCCCGGGCAGTAAACCTCAAGTTGAACCCACTCCCGGTTTTATTTCTAGCCCACAGTATGCATAAATTCTCTACTGCATTGCCGAAAAGCGAAGAGGTCTTTGCGAATCCGGGCTAGATCGAGTTTTCCGGGAAGGACCCACGGACCTATCATGCAGGAGCGGCTACAAAAAATCGTAGCAGCTGCAGGGATTGCTTCCCGTCGCAAATCCGAGCAGCTCATTGTCGATGGGCACGTGACGGTCAATGGGAAAACCGTAACCGAACTGGGAACCAAGGCCGATCCACGCCAGGATCACATTAAGGTGGATGGCAGGCTTATTCATCCCGAGCCCCTGGAATACTATCTGGTCAACAAACCGCCTGGAGTACTGAGCTCGGTATCGGATCCTCTGAAGCGCCCTTTGGTTACCGGCCTGGTCAAATCCCGATGTCGTTTGTATCCCGCCGGAAGGCTCGATTTTCAAAGTGAAGGCCTCATGATTCTCACCAATGATGGATCCTTAACCGGTAAGATTACTCGGTCCGGCGCAATTGAAAAACGATACCGTGTCAAAGTTCGGGGACAACCTTTGGAAGAAAAGCTGCGCCGGATCCGCAACGGCGTGACTATCGATGGAGAATCCTTCTCCCGCTGCAAGGTTGCGGTCCTCAAGAAGTCCCGAAACTGCTGGTATGAGGTCATTCTTCGTCAGGGAAGAAATCGCCAGATCCGACGCATGTTCGAGCACATCGGACATCCGGTGATGCGCATCAGGCGAATCGGCATTGGACCTCTGAATCTGGGGAATCTGCCGCCTGGTGGATCGCGTAAAATGTTGGCCAGGGAGGTGAAGGCACTGCTGGAAGATAAAAAACAGGCGAAAAAAGGAAAAAAAGCGAGATAATAGAAAGGCGATGTTTACAGGAATCATTCAGGAGACGGGGAAAATCCTGGCCAAAGCGCAGAACCCGAGTGGGGTTATCTTTGAGGTCAATGTAGGAAGCCTTCTGTCTGATCTGGAATTGGGAGACAGCATCAGCATCGATGGAGTCTGCCTGACCGTGGCGGAGGAGAAGGACCAGTCGATTGTTCTGGAGGCCACGCCGGAGACTCTGAAGCTCACCAACCTGGGTGGACTCAGTGAGGGAGACTTCGTCAACCTGGAGCCTCCAGCCAAGCTATCCGACTTTCTTGGAGGCCATCTGGTTCAGGGACATGTGGATGGTACAGGGGAAGTACTCTCGATTAGCGAGGAAGGCAATTCACAGGTTTTCCGGATATCGGCGCCCCAGGGGGTCTTGCGCTATTGCACCTTCAAGGGGAGTGTTACCGTCAATGGGGTAAGCCTGACCATTTCGGCTCTCGATTCGGACAGCTTCGAGATCACCATTATTCCCCATACCATGGAGGTCACCAATTTCAAGGACTTACAGAAGGGAAGCGTCGTTAATCTGGAGGCAGACGTGATCAGCAAGTATGTCGAATCCCATCTCAGCCATTACCTGAAAAGTCAGGGCAAGCGTCTTCTGGCATTTTTGTTGACGGGATTCTTTCTCAGTTCGACCCTGCTTTTTGGAGAGGATTTCCTGGTGGGGGAAAAATCCATCCTTGTTTATCAGAGCGAAGATCGGCAGCAAAGACAAAGCCAGTTTGTCCTTCGCCTGGCCCGATATCGGCCCGACATCTTTTTAGAGTGGGAGTCCTTGAGCCATCAGGGCACGCTCCATCTGTACCGGGAGGCCGTACAAGAGGCGAAAATTTTTCATCTGAGTTCCTTGTTCGAGGTGGGAGTCGACATGGAATCAGGGGATGCCATGACGGTGTGGCTTTCTGAAAAGGTGTACCGGGAACTCACGGAGAAGGGGAGTTCCAAGATTCGACTCAACCGATTGCCGGTCACGCTGAGTCTGATGGAAGAGGGATCCTTCACCCTGACGGTTGACAAGCAGGTGGTCGAAATCCCAGTGATTCATGTCCAGGACGATCGTAAAGGCTTGTGGATGTTTTACAAGAACCCTGAAAACCCACTTCTGGTGGCCTATCATTCGACTTACTTCAGCCAGCATCTGAAAACCGTTTCAACGGCTTCCACCAACAAGCTCCGCTGGATTCAACAACTGCCTCCCGTGAAATAGCAGGGGCTGAAGCCCCTGCTCGTGCAGTGATGCCGTAGTCCTGTCGTGTTAAAGGTTTTGAATTTTCGGTCCGGTGTAGTGGCCGCTCTGCGACCGGCTTCCGGATTCGGCGCACTGAGGCGCCTCGGCCGCTGGTCTTCGACCAGCGCGTTCCACGTTCCAGGTTCTATGTTTCACGTTCCAAGCTGGCACGATCCTGCAATCTGTTGTAGGGCGCATGGCTGTGCGCCCATGAGGTCAATCGGTGGAGGGAAGAGAGCGTACGGCTGCGGCCAGGTGCTGTGGTGCTGTTACCCTGTGGTGCGGTCATGTTTAACGTTTCGAATTTGGGACTTCGGATTTCGGATTTTCCATCCGGCGCATTAGAACCTGCAAAATCCGAAGGTTTCGGTATAATAGAGGATTCAAGAGGTATGCAAACAATGGCTCTAGATACAATTGAAGCAGCAATTCAGGATTTCCAGGACGGGAAAATGGTCATCGTCATTGACGAGGAAGACCGTGAAAATGAGGGCGATCTTACCATGGCAGCAGAAAAGGTCACCCCTGAAGACATAAATTTCATGGCCAAATTCGGCCGAGGGCTCATCTGCATGCCGATGACGTCCGAGCGGCTGCAGGAGCTGAATGTTCCGTTGATGGTATCCAAGAATGAATCGATTCACGGCACCGCCTTTTGCGTCAGTATCGAAGCGCGAAATAACGTTTCCACGGGCATCTCAGCTGCCGACCGGGCCATCACCATTCAGACAGCCGTCGATCCCAAGGCCTGCCCTGAGGATCTGATCCGGCCGGGGCATATTTTCCCTTTGCAGGCACGCCGAGGTGGAGTCTTGAGACGGGCAGGACAAACGGAAGCGGCAGTCGACTTGGCCCGGATCTCCGGGCTGTTTCCAGCCGGGGTGATTTGTGAAATCATGAATGATGACGGCACCATGTCCCGTCTTCCCCAATTGGAAAAATTCGGTGAAGAGCACGGGATCAAAATCATCTCGGTGGTTGACCTGATTCATTTCCGCCTCAAAACAGAAAAATTCATCAAGCGCCTCACCAGCATTCCCTTCCAATCCGAGTTTGGTGAATTTGAGCTCATTGTTTTCGAAAACGAGTCCGAGGGCGATCTGCATCTGGCACTGGTAAAGGGCGACCTGGAAGGGGCGGAGCCGATTCTGGTTCGTGTTCAGAAGGAATCGGTTCTGGGTGATGTGTTTCTGGCCACTCACAGCGGTGCCGGCAGTGAATTGAGACGCTCACTTGAAATGATCGAAGAGGCAGGACAGGGCGTTCTTGTGTACCTACGCCTCAAAGGACCGGAGCGAAACCTGTTGCGGGAAGTGGAGCAACACGCGAAATCCGAACAAGAGTCTCTCTTGCTGGATGCTCAACATCCCGTGGATTTTCGGGATTACGGGATTGGAGCCCAGATCCTCGCCGACCTGGGTCTTCACAAGATCCGGCTCTTGACCAATCATCCCAAGAAGATGGTTGGGCTGGAGGGTTTCGAACTGAACGTGGTAGAGCAGATCCCGATTGAAATCGCCGAGTCGGTCAGATAAGAGGCCGGAAGATCGATTACCCGGTTTTTTCCACTACGTAGCCTTCCCGATTCCGCACTTTGAATTTCTTGTCCGGTTTGCCGTCACCATCGATATCCGCCACCACTTCCACCTTGATTTTTCGCAACTTCCCATCTTTCTTGGTGTTGCTGGAAATGTAGCCCAGTGCGTACTGATTGCGAAGAAGCAGAGAAATGGTTTGAAAGATTCCTGGATGGGCCTGGACAAAACGGGGAAAGAAGGCCTGGCCCCCCGTGTACTTGGAAAAAGCCTTGAGGACCGCATCGGCTTGGTAAAGATCCATACGGGTGCTGGTGCCGTAATTTTGATCATAACGAGCTCTTGAGTTCCCACCAAGACTGACGGGATAGATTACAGCGTTGGATTTCCTGACTTTGTCCAGGGTTTCATCTAGATTCTTTTTACTGAAGGTGTCCAGGCCAGATGAAATGAGGATGATGGCAACCTTGTTGTCCAACTCTTCAATTCGGTCCAGAGTATCCCAAAGCGCGTCGTAAAGATTGCTTTCCCGAAATGCCGGGGAATTCAGTCTGCGCAGGGCGTTAAAGACCTGAGCTTTGTTCTGGGTGAAATCGACCAGAATTTCAGGCCGGATGTCATAGGCAACCGCAGCCACCCAATCCTCAGGGCGCATCTGTTCGGCGAAGAGGTAAGTGGCATTCCAGGCTTCGTAGAGCCACTCCCAGGGGATCACTCTGCTGTATTCCGTTATTAAAATGGCAGTCATGGGCGCTTCGACCGGGGAAAAGTAGGTGATCTCCTGCTCGACCTTGTCTTCGTAGACTTTGAAATGCTCTTGACGCAAACCTCCGATAAGATTGCCGTCCTTGTCCTGTACGGTCACATCCACTCGGATCTGGTTCACGGCGACTCTGAGAGCTGCCCGGCCTTGAGGTTTCTCCTGTTCCTCCTCGATTTCTCGCCCTTCCTGTTGCGCCTGAACCCTCGGGGAGAAAGCAACCAGGAGAAGGCCGGCAAAGGCTAGAACGAAAAATGGATTCCTGTTCAAGGTGAGAGTCATTTGTCCCTTATGGTACCACGGACCAGGGGATTGAGCATCCTGGAAGCTTGGTTGGAACCCGGCACATTACCCTAGAATGTATACTCCGGGCTATTGATCGATGAGTACGAAGCGCAGGTCCATCACGTTGGTTAAAGTCGGTCCTGTGTTGATGAGACCACCCACCTGTTGGAAAAAGTGATAGGAGTCGTTTCTGTCCAGATAGTCTTGAATCGAGAGTTCCTTGGAGGCAGCCAGGCGTGCGGTCTCCGGAGATGCCATAGCTCCCGCCGCATCCGTAGGACCGTCGGTTCCATCGGACCCCAGGCTGGAAAACAATAGGTTGGAGTGGCTCCATTCGGCGATTTCCCGAGCACAGCAGAGGGCAAATTCCTGATTCCTGCCGCCCTTGCCGTCCCCGGTCAGACGGACCGTCGTTTCGCCGCCTGAAATCAGACAGCAGGGTGGGGGAAGGGGATCTCCGGTTTGGAGCACTTGCCGAGCCAGAGCAACGTGCATGAGTGCGGCTTCCCTGGTATTTCCGGTTATGGAATCCGATAGGATCAGCGGAGTAAATCCCAGTTCCCGCGCTTTTTCTGCCCCTGCCTGCAGAGCCTGAATATTGCAGCCCACGATGACGTTGTGCACTCGGTCAAATCGGGGATCGCCCGGTTTGGGGGTTTCGAGGGAACCCTGGTTTTCCTCACCGGCACTCAGGTATCGCCTGACCGACTTGGGGAGTTGTTCTTCGATTCCGTGCTTCCTGATGATGTGGGCGCATTGCTGGAAGGTGGTGGGATCGGGACTGGTAGGTCCGGAAGCGATACTGGCCAGATCATCGCCCACGACATCGGAGAGCAGTAGTACCAGCAACTGCGCACCTTGTGTGTAATCCAGCATGCGGCCGCCCTTGACCTTACTCAGATGTTTTCGAAGTGTATTGATTTCCTGAATGGTGGCTTCACTTTGAAGCAGCAAGGAGGTGGTCTGTCGTTTCTCCTCAAAAGTAATTTCTTCCACGGGAACCGGCAAGAGGGCCGAACCTCCGCCGGAGATGACCACCAGCAGGAGAGCTTCGGGGCTGAGGTTGTCTTCCACGAAAGCCAGCAAGTTTTGAGCCGCCTTGCAGCCGGCCTGGTCCGGTTCAGGATGGGCCCCTTCCAGCACGATTGTTTTTTGGAGGCTGGCAACATGGCCGTATTTCACGATGACCATCCCCTTGGCCAGTTGATCTCCCAATACTGATTCCACGGCCTGGGCCATGGGAACCGCCGCTTTGCCGAATCCGGCCAGGATTACGGGGCGATCGGAAACCGGATAGTGGTGTCCGTCGATGCTCAGGTGATCCTGTTCCCGATGAAGTAAATTGAGGACTGCCTTGTGCGGATCCACTGCAGCAAGGGCGCTTTGCTGGATTTCATCGAGTGCCTGGCGAAGTTCCATGGAGCCATTATAAGAGTTTACCCTCGGCTCTCAACCAGAAGGCACGTCAAAAGGGTTCTGTTGATGCTCGTGATCCCGCGTGCTAAACTTTTATCGTGGGAGATTTTCACCAACCTGGTCTCATCAGCACCCTGCATCGCATCGGAGCAGTCGACGTGGAACGCCTGGAGCGCGAGTTGCTCCAGCATGTGGCGAATCGCCCTATTGGCCTGGTGCTTCCCTGCCTGTATTCGGAACTGGAGGGGCAAGCAGTCCATACCATCGTGAAGGAACTCCAGAAGGTTGATTACCTGGATCAGATCGTCCTGAGCATGGACCGTATGGACCACGACCAGTTCCTCCATGCGGCCAGTTTTTTTTCAGATCTGCCTCAACCGACCAAAATTATCTGGCATGACGGACCACGGATGCAGAAGCTCTTACAGGAGCTGAGTGCAACCCATCTGGCAGTGGGAGAACGGGGAAAAGGACGAGGAAGCTGGATGGCCTTTGGCTATATCCTGGCTACCAAGCGGGTTGAAGTCGTTGCCCTGCATGATTGCGATATCGTTTCCTACAGCCGTGAGTTGTTAGCAAGGCTGTGCTATCCCATTGCCAATCCCAGTCTCGGCTATGAATTTTGCAAGGGCTACTACGCCCGTTATGGTCGTCGTTTGTATGGACGTGTTACGCGGCTTTTTCTGACGCCTCTTTTGAGTGCACTCACTCAGTTAACCGGACATGTTCGGGTTCTGGAATACCTGGCGGGGTTTCGCTATCCGCTGGCGGGTGAGTTTGCCATTACCACGGATTTGATCCGGGCCAACCGGATACCCGCTGATTGGGGATTGGAAATCGGCACCCTCTGTGAGGTCTATCGGAACTGTTCTCTGAAACGTGTTTGCCAGGTGGATTTGATTGAAAACTATCAACACAAACACCAGGAACTCTCTCCCGAAAATCCAACCGAGGGCCTGATGAAAATGGCCATTGATATTGGTGAAACGCTGTTTCGAACATTGGCATCGGAGGGAGTGGTCATGAGTGACGCCTTCTTTCGGAGTTTGTCGACCGCTTATCAGCGTTCTGCCGAAGATGTGATTCGACGCTACAACGATGATGCGGCCATCAACGGGTTGGAGTTGGACCGTCATGCTGAGAACCTCGCTGTGACGACCTTTCGAAAGTCATTGCAGATCGCCTCGAAGAATTTTCTGGTAGATCCTCATGGAGCGCTTCTTATTCCCAGCTGGAACAGAGTGATCTCCGCTCTTCCGGATTTTCTGGATCGCCTATACCAGGCTGTGGAAGAGGACAATCAGATGATCCTGGCAGAGCAGTTAAACTGAAGAAGCAATCAGAATTTAGAAGGCAGGGGAAGTGTGCTTCGTATGCGGAGAAACTCCTCGGTGACACTCGGAGTGCAGAAACGTGTCGCTCACGTTCCACGTGGAGAACGGTCCGGATTTGAATTCCGAATTGGATTTGGATTTGGGACTTCCAGCCAGTCGCCGCTGCGGAATCGGCGCACCACGGCGCCTCCAACATTCTAGCCTTTTTGGGCTAGGTCAATAGTTCCGCTAGTAGGGGCGCACGGCGTGCGCCCCTACAACAGGGTGCAAGAACTCGCTTCTCCTGTCAGTTTGGGTGATCTTGTAGCGGCCGCTCTATGAGCGGCCTTCCGGATTCGGCGCCCTGAGGCACCCCCCCACATTCCGGAAACAACGCCAGACGACCTGGATCATAATCCTCTGTCAGGGCTAAGGGGTTCACCCCCTTTTCCGCCCCTGGAAGTCCAGCTGGATCATCTCACCTTTTTCCTTCACCCCGGGATAGAGTTGGAAAAGTGTGTATCGGACGATTCCTGCCGTAAAGCCTAAGGTCAGGATCGTCGGCAGAAATACTAGAATTAGCACCAGGGTCTGGCGCACCGAGCCTAGAAAATCCATGGTCCGCCGAACCAATTCTTCAGGGTCCTGTTCTTTTTGATAGATCCATTGGATGGTGGGAGCGTATTGCACCTTGGTCAGGATTTCTTGCGCTTCCGATTCGGGCCCAAAGAAAATGGCAATGATGACACCGGAGCGTCGGATATACACTCCTTCCGGTGAAAAATAGGACTCCCTGGCGTTTTGCAGGCGGGCAGACTGCTGAGCCGCCAGCGCTGGGGTGGGATAAGCCACCAGATAAAGCGCGTGATTTCCGGGAGAATATCGGGCCGCAGTGACCTCGATGTGGTGCTCAAAACCCAAGGGGGAGATGAACTCCCGAGGGAAATAACCGTCCAGTGCGAAGGAGGCTTCACCCAGGTAGAATCGAACGGAATCCCGAATGAGATTTCCTTGTGGA
>JAYZBY010000104.1:0-4671 GCA_036338555.1 Acidobacteriota bacterium
GCCGTCATGTCATCGGTGGTATCCCCCACCATGACCGCCTGCTCAACCGGCACCTGCAGCTGTTCCAAAGTTCGATAGATCGGCTCAGGATCCGGTTTGGATTCCGACACGTGTTCAATCCCGATCACAGCTGAGAAATGGTCCAGCAGTCCAAAGTTTTTCAGAATATGAAGGGCTCCATCCGACTTTCTCGAGGTGGCGATCCCCAGCTTGAGGCTGGACGAGAAATGGGTCAGCGTTTCCTCGGCTCCCGGCATCAACCGGGTCAGAACCAGACCATGAGAAAAGAAAGCACTGCGATACTCGCGAACGAAATGGTCGGCATCGACTCCGGCCGAACCCTCCACACCTTCGAACATTCCGACCAGAGGTCTGCCAATCATCGCTCGAATTTCCTGAGGATCCATCCGGGGAAGCTCGCATTTTCGAAGGGCCTGATTGAAGGAGTGGCAAATCGCCTCGGAGGCATCCACCAGGGTGCCGTCAAAATCAAAGACAATGGCCTGTTTACCCGACACCCCCATCTCAAACACTTTACCACGAGGGCGGAGGACCCCTTAATCAGACGAGGCATTGGGGGCTTGTGCTAGGCTAAGTGTCTCGCTTCATAAATACGATGACTCTGAATTTTTTCCAAAAGCTGGGCGAAAACCGGGATCGCATGCCGGATCACCCCGCCCTTCAACACATTACCCGTGACCACAGGGAATCCTTCTCCTACAGCAGAATCGCCGAGGAAGTGAACAAGATCGGAGGGTTCCTGAGGGATCAGGGAGTCGGCCCCGGACAAAGCGTCGGGATCGTGATGGAAAATCATCCCCGCTGGGGCATCGCCTTCCTGGCCGTCCAGAGCACCGGTGCGCGTATTGTTCCCTTGGACATTCTTCACAGCACCCGGACACTTGCGGAACTGCTCGACCACGCCGAATGCCGGTTCCTGATCTCATCCCATACCTTGTTGGCCGAGATGGATGAAATTCAGAAAGCCCTACCTCAACCGCTGCCCCTCCTGATGACCGGAGAACCCGCCGGAGATTATTTCCACTGGGAGACCATTATCGAACAATCCACTGAAACCAAGTCGTTCCCGCTGGTGGAAGGGGATCTGGACGAGCCTTTTGTCATTCTTTATACCAGCGGCACCACGGGAAATCCCAAAGGGGTCGTGCTGACCCGCCGCAACATCTATCGCAACGTCACCGAGGTGCTCAAGAAGATTAAAGTTTCCCCGGAAGATCACTTTCTTTCGGTGCTTCCCCTCTATCATGTCCTGTCCCTGATAGTGAATTTCATTCTCCCGCTTTATGTGGGAGCACGGGTAAGCTTCCTCGACTCCCTGGAGGCTCAACAGATTCTCAAAACCTTCCATCAGGAAGGAATCACGATTTTCATCTGCGTTCCCCAGTTCTACTACCTGGTTTATCGCAGGATCCTTCAAGAAGTGAAAAAACAGTCGGCGGTCAAGAGATTCTTGTTTTACAAGCTGCTGGGGTTGTCACGCTTCTGCAAAGACCGTCTGGACTGGAATCCCGGCAAGCTCTTCTTCTCCGCCATTCATGAGAAATTCGGGTCCCGATTCCGGCTATTCGGCGTGGGAGGAGCCCGTTTTGACGAGGAGGTATCTCAGACCTTTCAAGATCTGGGATTCACCATTGTCGAGGCCTACGGGATGACGGAAACAGCTGCTCTGGCTACTGTCACCCCACTGGACAAACTCATCGTGGGTTCGGTGGGGATCCCCCTGCCTCATGCTCGGATTCAGATTGATCAGCCCGATTCCAACCATATCGGAGAGGTGCTCATCGGTGGAGAAAGCTTGATGCAGGAGTACTGGAAAAACCCGGAGGCCACCCGTGAAACCCTCAGAAACGGCTGGCTTCACAGTGGTGATCTGGGCTATCTGAACGAGCAGGGACATCTTTACATCACTGGACGACAAAAGGACGTGATCGTACTGAGTTCAGGAAAGAACATCTTTCCCGAGGAAGTCGAGCACTTCTACCAGAACGCCTGTCCTCAGATTCAGGAGATGTGTGTGGTGGGGGTGGCCGACCAGGCTGCCGGCCAGGAACAGGAAAGATTGCATGCCGTGATCGTTCCCGACTTCGACTATATGAGGAGCCAGCAGACAACCCACAGCCACAAGGTGATCCGGTACAAGCTGGAAACCGCCTCCCAGCAACTTCCGCCTCACAAGCGCGTTCACAGCTTCGAGATACGGTGCGACCCCTTGCCTCGCACCACCACTCGAAAAATCAAACGCTTTCAGGTCCAGGAAGAACTGGGAAAACAAGCCACAACCGCGAAACCGTCCGTCAATGCCGAAGCCATCCAGCCAGAGACTGCAACCGAAGAAAAGATCTTCAAGATCATCCAGGAAATGAAGAAAACCCCGGTATCCCGAAGGGAGATGAGTCTGGAACTGGACCTGGGATTTGATTCTCTGGAACGTGTGGAATTACTGTCAACCATTCAGGAACTTTGCCAGGTTCAGATCTCCGATGAGGCGACCGCTCAGATCCTGACCGTGGAAGAGTTGGTGGCGGCGGTGGAGCAAACACCCGCAGGGGAACTGGAGGAAGACCGTGAGGTTCGACTTTCATGGAGCGAAATCCTCAAAGAGCCGCTTCAACCCGAAGACCAGAGAAAGGTCCAGGAAATCCTGGCTCCGAAACCGCTGACCGAATTCGCCTTTTATCTGGTGGCCAAGTTAACCTATATTCTCTCGGTCGTCTTCTTTCGTTTGAAAGTGGAAGGCAGGGAACATCTTCCCCGTGAGTATCCCTATCTGATCTGCCCGAATCACCTGAGCTTTCTTGACGCCTTTTTCGTGGTGGCCCCACTGCCTTATCGAGTGATCAAGAGGATCTTCTTCCTGGGATATGCCAATTACTTCAACCGTCCCCCCTTGAACTTTCTGGGACGTCTCATCAAGGTGATTCCCGTCGATGCGGACCGGCACTTGCGTCAGGCACTTCGATTGGGGGCCGAAGGCATCAATATGGGATGCTGTCTCTGCGTCTTTCCCGAAGGAGAGCGTTCGATCGATGGCCATCTCAAGCCCTTCCGCAAAGGAGCCGCGATCCTGGCCAAGGAAATGGGGGTGCCGGTAGTACCGACTGCCCTCATGGGTTCCTATGAAATCTGGGCTCGAGGAGTCGATAAGATCCGGTTTCATCCGGTCAAACTCCGCTTCGGTCCGCCGGTCGATCGTCCCTCCAGCGAAGATTCCTATGAGTCCTACAACGACCGCCTCTTCCAGGCCGTCGACCGGTTGATCAAGGAGGAGGAAGGGTAGGGGCGCTGGTCTTCGGCCAGCGCGTTCCACGTTTCACGTTCCAATTTGGCAGGAGCCTGCAAGGACTGTGAAGCAAAGAAGGGCGCACGGCCGTGCGCCCCTACTAGCAATGAACAGATCAGGGCGCCGAAGGGTGATCTTCCGACGCCAGGTAGTAGCTCTCCGGAATGTGGGAGGCACCTCAGTGCGCCGGTTCCGGAGGGCCGCTCAAGCCCCTGACTATCTCACACCAAGTCGTCACGAAGCGGCCCCTACAACGACCTTGCCTTGGGCGCACAGCCGTATGTTGGCTGAGATTGGAGAGATAAGACAAAGAAAAGAATTTTCTTCTCTGTGTCTCTGTGGTGAAAACTCTTTTCGTGTCTTAGTGGTCGGCGGAGAGCCGAGTGACGTTATCGCTGTCGGTATTTCCCACCCAGACAGCCGATCCGTCGAAGGCGATGGCGCGAGGACCCTTCCCCACCCTGAGTGTGTCCACCACCATTCCGTCACTGGCACGCAGCTTGGTCACCGTGTCATCACCGGAATTGGTCAGCCAGATGTAAGTCCCATCAAACACGATCTGGGAACGCGGCCTGTCGCCCACGGGGTAGGTCCCCAGGATCTCGCCGTCACTGGCCCTGAGTTTCTTCACCGTGTTGCTGCGAACATGCCCCACCCAGATATTCTCTCCGTCAAAAGCGATGGCCACGGGTGTCTTATCCACCTCAAAGGTGCCCAGGTCTTTTCCGTCGCTGGCCCGAAGCCAGCTTACCGTGTGACCGTCCCGATTGGCCACCCAGACGTTCTCTCCATCAAAGACCACGCCAACCGGCACCTTCCCTACCGAGAATTTTCCCAGAATCTCCCCATCCGCAGCCCTCAGTTTGGTCACCGTGTCGCTTTGCCGCTGGGTGACCCAGATATGAGTCCCATCGTAGGTGATCCCGAAGGGCTCACTATCCACCTGGTAGAGGCCGACTGAGGTTCCATCGACGGCCCGAAGCTTGCTGACGGTACCCGCGGCCCGGTTGGCCACCCAGATGTTCTCGCCATCAAAAACCACCCCCGCCGGCGCCTTACCAACCGGATATTCTCCGATGGTGGCCCCATCACTGGTTCGCAGCTTGGTCACCGTGTCGCTCCCGGTGTTGGTCACCCAAATGTACTCGCCATCAAAGGTCATCCGGACGGGTCTGCTTCCCACCTCGAACTCGGCATTCGCTTGCTGGGCGGAAAGGCCCTGGGAAATCAAAAGGAGCATCCAGAAGAGCACTCCGATCTTCCGACTTATAAACACTTTTCGTCCCATCTCTGCCTCCACTGGACTACTGAAAGACCATCCCACCGTCCACAACCAGACTCTGTCCCGTGATCATCTCCGCGTCGTCGGA
>JAYZBY010000105.1:0-14042 GCA_036338555.1 Acidobacteriota bacterium
GTGATCTACTCGCTCTATAAAAAAGAGGAGCATCTGGATGAGATGATGGTGGAACCCCTGACCCCTGACCCCTGACCGGGTTGTCACGATCTCGCAGCGTGGTGTCGGGGCGCACGGCCGGGCGCCCTTCTTGGCATCCGAGTCCTTGCTGTGGGCGCACTCAGTGCGCCCCTACAACAGGCTGCAAGATCGTGACAACCCGGTCAGGGGTCCGGGGTCAGGGGTTCCACCATCATCTCATCCAGATGCTCCTCTTTTTTATAGAGCGAGTAGATCACCAGTCCGGGAGAGGCCGTGAGAATATAGAGAGCGAAGGTCACCAGAGAGAGCCCGACGGCCATTTCGACTGGAAGTCCGATCTGGGAGAAAAGCAAATAAAAAAGACTCTCCCGCAACCCGATGCCGTTGATGGTCAAAGGAACCATGATGCTCAGATTGATCAGGGGTACGAAGATCAGGAAGACTCCAAAGGAAGCTTCAATCTGGATGGCCTGGGCCGCAACCCAGACAATGAAAACCGACAAAAACTGGATCCCTAGGGACAGGACTAGTGCTTTCAGGATAGACCCCTTGTTGCGCCGAAGTTCATTGAGCCCCTGGTAAACCAGTTCCATTCTGGCCTCAAGGTGCTCGAGGTTCCTTTTGATCAGGAAGGAACTGATTCTCCGATGCATCCAGCTGTGGAACAGAACCAGAATCCCCAGCAGGTACAGAGTGATCATGATCAGGAAAACATAAAACAGCCGAACTCCTTCCACTCTGATGTCCTGAAGGGCGGCAAAGGAGGTTCCGATGATCAACAGGGCACACAACCCGGCACTTCTCTCCAGGATCGTGGTGGTGACCGTGGTGGACATTCCCCGATCCTCCTGTTTGGCCAGATAGTAGGACCGAAAAAAGTCCCCTCCGATACCTGAAGGAAGGAAAAGATTGAAAAAATACCCGATGAAGGTAATCTTGATAAGAGGTACTAATCTAGAGTTAATGCCAAAGTTCCTGAGAATCGTCTGCCACCGAACGACACCTAAAAACATGCTGGTGAACTGGATGAAAGCGCCCAGCAGAATAAAAACCGGGTTGGCCGACAAGAGGATTTTCACCAGCACGTTCAGATCCATCTGATAGGCGAGGAATCCCAGTAGAGCCAGGGTAATGAGAATCTTGATGGCAACCTTTGTCCGGTAAGAAATCATAGGGATCAAATTGTGGCAAAATTGCCTGGAAAGCGTCAACGCCTTATAATCCTTCTGATATGCCGGTGTACGAATACCTTTGTCTAGACTGCGAGCGCCGCTTTTCCCGCTTTTTCTGGAAAATCGCGGATGCAGATGGAGCCCTATGTCGCTGTGGAAGTGGCCAAATCGAGCAGCAAGTCTCCCGGGTCGCCATGCCCCGCTCCGAGGAAAGCCGACTCGAGAGCATGGCCGATCCCACCTCGTGGGGAGACTTCGATGAGAACGACCCCAAGGCGATGGCACGTATGATGAAGAAAATGGGGAACGAAATGGGTGAGGACCTGGGACCTGAATTCGACGAGGTGATTGACCGGCTTGAAGGGGGAGAGGATCCCGAATCCATCGACACCTCGCTGGATTCGGGAGGAGCCGGGCCCGATATGGATAACCTCTTTTAGCCGCCGATCACGCCGATTCTAGTCCGATGAGCGCCCATTCTCCCAAGCCGAATTCTCAACTTCACTGGTACGCCGTTGCCACCCGATCCCGACACGAAAAGGCGGTGGCGGAACAGCTCTGGCAAAAAGATGTTGAATGCTTCCTCCCCTTGCAGGAGGTTCTTTCCAAGTGGAAGGACCGCTATAAAAAGGTTCAGTTTCCTCTGTTTCCCGGCTACCTCTTCGTTCACGTTCCCATTCAGGAACGCCGGCTGGACATCCTGAAGGTCCCTTCAGTGGTTCGGATCATCGGATTTGAAGGCCAGCCCACCTCCATTCCAGAGGACCAGTTAGAATCCTTAAAAAGATTAGTTTTCAGTACTTTACCCTATGATCCCTATCCTTATCTCGAGGCCGGAGACAGCGTCGAAATCATTCGAGGGCCACTCACTGGACTGCGTGGGACCCTGCTCGAGAAAAAGGGTATCTACCGCTTCATCTTGTCGATCGACTTGATTCAGCAGGCGGTCTCCTGTGAAGTCGATGCCTGTGACGTCATCAAGATCCGCTAGGGGGCACACGGCGGTATGGCTCCCCGGAATCGGCGCACTGAGGCGCCTCCTACACTCCCGGACGCATGGAACGTGGAACCTGGAACGCGCTGGTCATTGACCAGCGCTCAATCCCCCAACCGATAGTTGGGAGCCTCCTTGGTGACGATCACGTCATGCACATGAGACTCGCGCAATCCCAGATGGCTCACTCGAATAAGTTCGGTCTTGGTCTGCAACTCCCGGATGTTCTTGACTCCGCAGTATCCCATTCCAGATCGAACTCCGCCCATTAACACGGGAATCAGGTTCTCCATACTCCCCTTGTAAGGGACTCGGCCTTCAATTCCCTCGGGGACCATCTTCCGCTCACCCTCCACAGCCTCCTGTCCATAGCGGTCGGCACTGCCCTCTCCCATGGCTCCCAAAGAACCCATGCCCCGGTAGGTTTTGTAGCTGCGATTCTGGTACAGAACCAACTCCCCCGGTGATTCGTCCGTCCCGGCAAACAGGTTTCCCACCATCACACTGTCGGCACCCGATGCCAGCGCCTTGGTGATGTCGCCTGAAAACTTGATTCCGCCATCGGCGATGACCGGGATCTTCATCTTACGGGCCACCTTGGCCGCACTCATGATGGCTGTTACCTGGGGAACCCCCGCACCAGTGACGACGCGAGTGGTACAGATGCTTCCCGGGCCCATGCCCACCTTGACGCCGTCCACCCCCAGATCTCCCAGTTCGCGTGCGGCTTTGCCACTGGCAATATTTCCAACCACCAGATCAGCCTGCTTCAGTTTCTTCCTGAGTTCTTTTACTGCGCTCAAAACCCGCTGGGCGTGGCCATGAGCGGTATCCACAACAATGACATCGGCCCCCGCGGACTCCAATTCCTGGGCCCGCTCCAGATAATCTCCGGTGGCACCCACGGCCGCTCCCACCCTCAAACGCCCGAACGAGTCCTTGGCCGCATCGGGATAGGTGATGACCTTCATGATGTCCTTGACCGTGATCATGCCCTTCAGCTTGTCGTTTTTGTCCACCACCAGAAGCTTTTCGATTCGATTCTCGTGGAGCTTCTTCTTGGCCCTCTCCATCGAGATCCCGACGCGTACGGTCACCAGATTCTCCTTGGTCATCAGTTTGGAGACGGGAAGATCCAGGTTGGTCTCAAAGCGCAGATCACGGTTGGTGAGAATCCCCATCAACTTCCCCTTGGTGTTGGTGATGGGAACACCGGAGATCTGGTTTTTGCTCATCACTTCCAGGACATCCCGAATCCGGTCGTTTGGCCGCATGGTGACCGGGTCCACGATCATCCCCGACTCGGAACGCTTGACCTTATCCACCTCGGCCGCCTGGGCCTCAGGCGTGAAATTCCGGTGTATGACCCCGATCCCTCCCTGCCGGGCCAGTGCGATCGCCAGATTGGCTTCGGTGACCGTATCCATGGCCGCAGAGGAGAGCGGAATGTTGAGCCGGATGTTGCGGGAAAAAACGGTTTGCAGGTTCGCATCCGCCGGCAGAATTTGGCTTTTAGCCGGCACCAGCAGGATATCATCGAAAGTAAGTGCTTCGGGTATCCCCATGGACGGATTATAGGGATCGGACCTGGATGTGTCAATTAACCGATTTCAGTCCCATGGTACAATCTTTTGACATGTTCAATACCATTTTGACGAAAATTATCGGCAGCCAGAACGAGCGCGAGCTGAAGAAAATTCATCCTGTGGTGGAACGCGTAAACGAGCTGGAAGCGGAGATTTCCAGGCTCTCTGATGCCGATCTGAGCTCCAAGACCGCCGAGTTCAAAGGACGCCTCAAAGAAGGCGAGCCAATGGATGATCTCCTTCCGGAAGCCTTTGCGGTCGTTCGCGAGGCCGCCAAAAGAACCGTCAATATGCGTCATTTCGACGTTCAGCTGATTGGTGGGCACGTTCTCCATCAAGGCAAAATCGCAGAAATGAAGACGGGTGAGGGAAAGACCCTGGTGGCCACCCTACCCGGTTACCTCAATGCTCTCCCCGGCAACGGCGTTCACCTGGTCACGGTCAATGATTACCTGGCCCGACGCGATGCCGAGTGGATGGGTCCCATTTACACATTTCTGAATCTCAGCGTGGGAATCGTTCAACACGACATGCCCGAGGAAGAACGCAAGGCCGCCTATCGGTCCGATATCACCTATGGAACCAACAACGAGTTCGGTTTCGACTACTTGCGTGACAACATGAAATATTCAGGGTCGGACTGTGTTCAGCCGACCCACACCTTCGCCATCGTTGACGAAGTGGATTCCATTCTCGTTGATGAGGCTCGCACCCCGTTGATCATCAGTGGTCCTTCCGAGGAATCCACCGACAAATACTACAAGATCGATAAATTGATTCCACGTCTGGTGCGGGAACAGGACTACAAGATTGATGAGAAAGCTCGGACGGTGGTCCTTCAGGACCCGGGTATCGAAAAAGGAGAACGCTTTCTCGGCATCGACAATCTCTACGACCCCCACCACATGGATCTGGTCCATCACATCCAGCAGGCCCTGAAAGCACACACCCTGTTCAAAAGAGATGCCGATTACATGATCAAGGAGGGTCAGGTCGTTATCGTCGATGAGTTCACGGGACGTCTGATGCCCGGCCGGCGCTACTCCGATGGTCTGCACCAAGCCCTGGAGGCCAAGGAAGGGGTCCGCATTGAACGTGAGAACCAGACCCTGGCCACCGTCACCTTTCAGAATTACTTCAGGATGTACGACAAACTGGCCGGCATGACGGGAACAGCGGAAACCGAGGCCGCCGAATTCGACAAGATCTACAAGTTGGAAGTCGTCGTCATTCCCACCAATCAACCGCTGATTCGCCAGGAGTTCCCAGATGTGGTCTACCGGACAGAACGGGAAAAATTCAACGCCGTGGCCGACGAGATCAAAGAGCTCAATGCAGCGGGACAGCCAGTGCTGGCGGGAACCACTTCCATTGAAAAGTCGGAAAGACTCTCGACCCTGCTGAAACGACGCGGCATCAAGCACGTCGTCCTCAACGCCAAATACCACGAGAAAGAGGCGGAAATCGTTTCCCAGGCAGGCAAGCAGGGCATGGTGACCATTGCCACCAACATGGCCGGTCGAGGCACCGACATCATTCTGGGCGGAAATCCGGAATTCCAGACCAAGCTGACCTTACGGATTCGCAATCTCAATCCGGAAGAGCAGGTGGATGAGTATCGTTCGGAACTGGAGAAGATGCTTCCCGATTGGCAAAAGGAGCACGATGAGGTGATCGCGCTGGGCGGAGTGCATATCATCGGGACCGAGCGCCATGAAGCTCGCCGTATCGATAATCAGCTTCGGGGGCGGTCCGGCCGGCAGGGTGACCCGGGATCCAGTCGTTTCTACCTGTCGCTGGAAGATGATTTAATGCGGATCTTCGGATCCGAAAACATCTCCGGCCTCATGCATAAACTCGGAATGGAGGAAGGCGTTCCCATCGAGTCCAGGCTCATCACCAAGCAGATCGAACGCGCCCAGAAACAAGTGGAAGCCCGAAACTTCGAGATCAGAAAACATCTCCTCGAATATGACGACGTGATGAACAAGCAGCGTGAGGAGATCTATCGGTTTCGCCGAGACCTACTGGCGGAACAGGACCAGAAGGAATACATCCTGGGCCTGGCCGAGGACATCCTCATCGAATTTCTGGATTCCTATGCCCACCTGGACATGAATCCGGAGGACTGGGATCTGGACAATCTGAAGGTCAATTTAAAGCGCGTCTTTGCCGTGGATCTCCCGGACCAGGTCGATCGACTGGCCCGCCCCGAATTGGAAGAACAGCTGCTCGATCAGGTCAAAACCAAATACGACGACAAGGAAAAAGACGTCGGCGCTGAAATGATGCGCTGGTATGAACGAATGGTCATGTTGCAGATCATGGACCAGCAATGGAAAGATCATCTGCTGGCACTGGACCATCTCAAGGAAGGCATCGGGCTCAGGGGCTACGGACAACGCGACCCCCTGGTGGAATACAAGCGGGAATCCTTTGGTCTCTTCGAAGAGCTGTGGAACCGGGCCACCGAAGAGATGGTGAAGATGATGTTCCTGCTGCGGCCGATTTCAGAAGACGACGAACGTGAGCTTCTGACGGCCCGGCAAAGAAAACAGCGGGTTACCTACTCCGGACCCGAGGACGCCTCACCAACGGCCTTGCAATCCAGCCAGCCCATGGATGATCGGACCGCAGCAGCCGTGAAAACCGTGGTGCATGCCAACCCCAAAGTTGGCCGCAACGATCCCTGTCCCTGCGGTTCCGGGAAGAAATACAAGAAATGCTGCGGACGGTAGGGGGGCCGCTGGTCTTCGACCAGCGCGTTGCATGTTTCATATTTCACGTCACCGGAGAGGGGGTCCAGCAGTTCAGCTCCCAGGCTCGTTCTTGTAGTCCGGGAGTGTGGGAGCGCCTCAGTGCGCCGATTCCGGAGAGCCGCTCATAGAGTGGCCACTACAAGACCGTGGCAACTGATCAAAGGGCGCACGGCCCCGTGCGCCCCTACACTTCTATTTAAACCTTCACCGTTTCCTGGCCCGCGATCGACCGTTTCACTGCCCCGGAGATCACCCTCAATTCCTGCATCAGATCATCGAACGGATCCAGCTTCATCGACTGGGCCCCGTCGCAGATGGCGTTATCCGGATCGTGGTGAACTTCTAACAGCAATCCATCCGCCCCGGCTGCAACTGCAGCCCGCGCCAGGGGAGCAATCTTATCCCGCACTCCTATGGCGTGACTCGGATCAACGATGACCGGCAAATGACTCAGATTGTGAATCACCGGAATGGCTGAGATATCCAAGGTGTTTCGGGTCTGTGTCTCAAAGGTTCGAATCCCCCGCTCACACAGGAGTACCTGGTGATTTCCCTCCGCCATGATGTACTCCGCGGCCAACAGCAGATCGGAAATGGTGGCACTCATTCCCCGCTTGAGAAGTGCTGGAATGCTGGTTTTCCCGATATCGCGCAGCAGTCCGTAGTTCTGCATATTGCGGGCCCCAATCTGGATGATGTCGATGTACTCTTCGGCCAACGGAAGCTGACTGGTCTCCATCACTTCAGAAATGACGAGTAAACCATGCTTGTCGGCTGCCTTGCGGATGGCCTTGAGCCCTTCCTCACCATGCCCCTGGAACGAATAAGGGGAGGTACGCGGTTTAAAGGCGCCACCCCGGATGATCCTGGCTCCCGCAGCCTTGACCCGCTCGGCAACGATGTCGCAGTACTCGAAATTCTCTATCGTGCAGGGCCCTGCCATGACAATCACTTCGTCGCCGCCGATTTTCACATCACCAATTTCTATCACGCTTCCCTCGGGACGAAAGGCCCGGGAAGCCAGCTTGTACGGTTCGCTGATTCGGTGAACCTCCTTCACACCCTCCACCATTTCGTAATCACGCGCATCCACCACCTTGGCGCCCACGGCACCCAGGATCGTGTGCTCCACACCGGTTGACCGGTGCACATCAAAGCCCTGAGATTCGAGCTTTTCGATTACATGTTCAACTTGCTTTTCCGTGGCATCTCGATTCATGACGATTACCATGGTTGATAACTCCTTTAATCTTTTCCGGTTTCCGTTGATCCTTCAGAATTTCTGACTTCTCGTTGTGCACGTCTGGATTCATCGACGATGCGCTCAAAAAGCCTCTGCACCGCCTCCTTGGTGAGGGGACCGGGTGAGACGTTTCGAACATTATCGATCACGGTCTCTTCCCTTCTGGGATCATAAATCTCAACATTCAGCTTGTTCTTGATCCTTCCGATCTCGATAGCACACTGACTCCGCCGATTGAGAAGCTCGACCAGTTTCAGGTCAATTTCATCAATTTTTTTTCGCCAGTCTTCGATGTCGTCCATTTACGATATCCGTTCACCCTAGCCGGGATTATGCCTGATTCCGGCTTATTGCCCTTGGTAAAAAAAAAGGCCGTGGGAAGCATCTCTCTGCCCACGGCCCCTCAATCTCACCTGCGATTGTTGTTAAATGGGTGGGCAGAGTTTATTCCTGTACCCGTGATAAAACAGATAAAAGATGCGTGTGAAACCCATAAGCCTTTTAAAGTAAACGAATCAAGCGTTTGAAATCAAGTCCTTTCTCACATACTCCCCTACTTTTGCGGCCAGATTCCGGTCCGAACGGTGCTCCTCGATGAAGCGCACAATGGCCGAACCGACGATGGCCCCTTCGGCGTACTGCCATACTTGCCGGACATCCTCGGCGCTGGTAATGCCGAATCCCACCGCGATGGGGAGCTGGGTCAGCCGCCTCAACCGTTCCACCGTGTCGGGAGCGGACTGCCCCACGTCGGACTGTTTTCCGGTGACTCCCGTACGGGCGACCACGTAGACAAAACCCTTGCTGGCCGCCTGTATCGTCTCGAGCCTCTGGTCCGAGGAAGTGGGTGCCGCCAGAAAAACCGTATCCAGTTTCTTGAACGGATCCATGCACGCGTATTCCTCCGGTATGAGGTCGGAGATCAAAATCCCATCCAGACCCGCCTCAGCGGCCTCACGATCCAGTTTTTCCCTTCCATACCGCAACACCGGATTAAGATAGGTCATGAAAATCAGTCCCACATCCGTTTGCTCTCGCAGTTCACGCACCAGATTCAGATAGTCCGAAAAAGAATGCCCGTGCCCTAACGCTTCAAAGGAGGATCTTTGAATAATCGGGCCATCGGCAATGGGATCGGAAAAAGGAATCCCAATCTCCACGATATGAGATCCGGCTTCTACCAGACTGAAAACGATTTCCCGGGTTGTCTTCAAGTCGGGATGTCCCGCCGTGACAAAGGGGATGAAACACTTTTTATTTTGTTTAAAGATCTGGGCTAGTCTGGACATTTCTAAATCGTGCCTCCTGCCCGAAGGGCCGCTCATAGAGCGGCCGCTACAATAACGTGCCGACTGACCGAGGGCCGCTCACAGAGCGGTCGCTCCTCGAATGACTTCCACATCCTTATCCCCGCGACCCGATAAGTTGACAATTACTAGCAACTCTTCGGGAGAGGGTACGACCGCTTTTTTCATCTTCAAACAGTAGGCGATCGCATGAGCCGACTCCAAAGCCGGAATAATGCCCTCCAGTTCACTCAAGAGCTGAAAAGCTTCCATGGCATCCTCATCGTTTTGGGAAGTATACTCGACCCGGCCACTCTCTCGAAGATGGGCATGCTCGGGCCCGACCGAAGGGTAGTCCAGTCCGGCTGAGACACTGTGGGTGCTGGAGATCTGGCCCAACTCATCCTGCAAGATGTAGCTGAAGGTCCCGTGCAAAACTCCCGGCGATCCTCCTTGAAAACGAGCGGCGTGCTGCCCCAGTTCCATCCCTCTACCTCCTGCTTCAACTCCGACCATCCGCACCGAATCATCCTCCAGAAACTGGTAAAACAATCCAATCGAATTACTGCCTCCTCCCACACAGGCAACCAGCAAATCGGGAAGTCGCTTTTCCAGCTCCAGAATCTGTTGGCGCGCCTCTTGACCGATCACCGATTGGAAATCGCGTACCATGGTGGGATAGGGATAGGGACCCAGAACCGAGCCCAACAGGTAATGAGTGCTCTCAACATTTGTCACCCAGTCTCTCATGGCCTCGTTGATGGCATCTTTTAAGGTGCGGCTCCCTGTGTCCACCGGGGTTACACCCGCTCCCAGCAGCTCCATGCGGAACACATTGAGGGCCTGTCGTTCCATATCTTCCACACCCATGTATACTTCGCATTCCATTTCCAGCAGCGCACACACAGTGGCCGTCGCCACGCCATGCTGACCCGCACCGGTTTCCGCGATGACACGTTTTTTCCCCATACGCCTGGCCAGCAGGGCCTGTCCCAAGGCGTTGTTGATCTTGTGGGCTCCCGTGTGACAGAGGTCCTCTCGCTTTAGATAGATGGTATGGCCTACCTTCTGGGAGAGCCGCCTGGCGTGAAACAGCGGTGTAGGACGCCCGGCAAAACGACCCAACAATTCATCCAGTTCTTTCTGGAAATCCGGATCCTCCTTCGCCTCGAGATAGGCCCGGGTCAGTTCCTCCAGAGGACCCATAAGCGTCTCCGGAACAAACCGTCCCCCATAGTCGCCGAAGTAGCCTTGGAGATTTGGATTCTTTTTTTCAGAAGTGGATTTCTTCGTCATTTCGTTTCTCCTTACCGGATGCTGCTCATCGAGCGACCGCTACCACGGCCGTGCCGGCTGACCGAAGGGCGCACGGCCCAGCCCTGATTATGCATAGGTTCTCGTCACGAAGCGCCGCAAACGCCGGGCTGACACAGCACGCGACCGAGGCCCCCGCAAGCGTGCTGTATGGCACGTTGAGGAGACCGACCGAGCGCAACACAGTCAGGACGGATGATGGCGACGATGTAGTAGAGAATTTTTGCATAATCTGGGCTATAGCCCCTACACATCTTTTAGCCGGCGCGAAGCGCGCCGGGCTTGCTCAATAAATCTCCTTAGTTTCCCTGCGTCCTTGATTCCGGGTGATTGCTCCACTCCGGAGCAGACATCCACTCCGGCGGGGTGAAGGAACTGGATTGCTTCGACAACGTTTTCCGGGTCTAGTCCCCCGGAGAGAATATAGGGCTGTTTGAGATAAGCCAGTTGTTCCCAGTTGGCCTTCTTTCCCCTTCCCCAGGAGGTATCGATCAGAATTTCGCAGTTGGTAAAGGAGTCCACCTCCTCCGGTGAGGTGGCAATATAAAGACGCTTCTCGACGGTGGGAATCTCCGACTCCGACTTCAGACCGTGCAGCTGAAAGGCATCAATGGAAGGCACGCGACTGCTGATGTCGTCGATGGTGTGATGGACGTCGCCGGAACTAACCACCACTACGGCCACCTTCAACACCTGCGCGGGAAGGAGTTCCAGAATGCTCTGGACCTCCTGGGAATCCGTGTATCGAGGGCTGGGCCGATAAAAATTGAAGCCCAGGGCGTTGGCCCCAAATTCAACGGAGGCCAGGGCGTCCTCTGGATTGGTGATTCCACAGATCTTGATCAAGAATTCTCCCGTTGGCATGGTTTAGCTCTCACCCTGAAGTTCTCTCAGCCTCTGTCCCGGATGCTCCGAGTTCATCAAACTGGACCCAATCAGATAGGCGCTGAATCCTGCATCACGCAGCTCCAGAATCTGTGAATGGGTCTCGATTCCCGATTCGGAGACCAGAAGAAAGCCTTCTTCCCCCTCCATCCTTCGGGCAATATCGAAGGAGGTTTCAACCCTCACCTCAAACGTCTTCAAATTGCGATTGTTGACTCCGATCGTCCGGGCTCCCTGCTCCACAGCGATCTCCAGCTCATGGGGATCATGTACTTCCACCAGGGCGTCCAGGTCCAACTCCCGCCCATAGTCGATCAGACCCGCCAACTCCTCTTCCGATAAACAGGACACGATCAGCAGATAGGCGGAAGCCAGACTCCTTCGGGTCTCGGCCACCTGATAGCGATCCACAATGAAATCCTTGCGCAGAAGGGGAAGCTCGGGCAACTCCTTCTTGATCTCGTCCAGGAAGCGGATGTGCCCCGCAAAATAGTTTCGCTCCGTCAGAACGGACACCGCCGCCGCTTTGTTTTCGGAGTAAAGCCTGGCCACCTGCTGGGGCGGCAGCTGACATTGGAAATTCCCTTGACTGGGGCTCTTGTACTTAATCTCGGCGATGATATTGATTTCCTCTCGCGCCAGGGCCGAGTTGAAAGACACCGGTGGACCCTCAGAGATTTGCGCCAGAAGTTCCTCCAGCGGACACACCCGCATGGTCTCAATCAACTCCTGTCTTTTCGAAGCGACGATCTCGTCCAGAATACTCATAAGAAGAATCCAGAAAGGTTGCTCCTCATTTTTCTTGTCCCTTGTCCGTTGTCCGTTTTCTGTGGTCCGTTGTCCATTGTCTGTTGGTCTGTGGTCTGTTGGTCCGTTATCCGTTGTCAGCTGTCAGTTGTCAGTTTTCCCCATACACCTCAATCAGCCGAGATAGCTTCCCCAATGCCGCTCCTGAGTCCAAAGACTCCTCCGCTTGTTTAACCGTCTCAATGAACTCCCCCTCTCCAGCCACATGGAGGGCGGCGGCCGCGTTGAGGACGACCACATCCCGGGCAGGTCCTTTCAACCTGCCTTCCAGGATTCCGCGGACGATACCCGCATTATGCTCGGCTGAACCACCGGACAGGGCCGAAGCAGGACTCTTCTTGAAACCCAACTCCGTCGGGTCCAGATCGAAGCTCTCCACCTTGCCGTCACGGGCATCGGAGACCTTGACCTTCGCTCCGATCGAGAGCTCATCCAATCCATCGTAGCTGTGCACCACCCAGGTCCTTCGGCACCCCAGGCCCAGGGCGGCCTCGGCCATTTTCTCGGTGAGATCGGGCGAATAAACGCCGATGATCTGATAGGGAGCCGATGCGGGGTTGGTCAAGGGCCCCAGCATGTTGAAGATGGTCCGATGCTTCAGTTGCCGTCGAATCTGAGCCACCCGCTTCATGGCGGGGTGAAAAAGGGGGGCAAACATGAAGGCCAGTCCAATGCTATCCAGGGCGATTTGAGCCACCTCCGGAGGGCATTCAATCGAAACCCCCAGGGCTGCCAGCAAATCGGCGCTGCCGCAGCGTGATGTCAGGGCACGGTTGCCATGCTTGGCGACCGGGACGCCTGCCCCGGCGATAATAAAGGCCGCCGTGGTGGAGATATTGAAGGTATCCGCTCCACCTCCGGTTCCGGCGGTGTCGATCAGCTTTTCCTGGCGGGATTGAATCGGGATCACCTGCTGGCGCATGATCCGAGCAAAGCCGATGATTTCCTCGGAGCTCTCTCCTTTATCGGCCAAAGCCGTTAAAAGGGCTGCAATCGCATCATCTGGAGTCTCCTCGGACAAAACCAGTTCCAGCGCCCGCTGAGCTTCGCTCTCACTCAGATCTCGATCGGTTTGGACGACTTTGGTCAATTCTTCAATCACGCTTCCAGATTCCTAATTAAGTGGCCCGTGCACCGAAACGGCCGCTACCAGACCGTGTCCGCTGACCGAAGGGCGCACGACCGTACGCCCCTATACTTTTTCTAAAAAATTTTTCAGAACCTTCATCCCCTCCGGAGTCATGACCGATTCGGGATGGAACTGGACCCCGAAAAGATCATGCTCCTGATGCCGTAACCCCATGATGACTCCATCTTCGGTCCAGGCATTGACCACCAGACACTCGGGCAGATCCTCTCGCCGCAAAACGAGGGAATGGTAACGGGTCGCCTGGAAGGGGCTGGGAAGACCCGCCAGCACCGTGTCCCCGTCGTGATAAACCGAGGATGTCTTCCCGTGCATCAACTGGGGAGCCTGAATGACTTCCCCCCCAAAGGTCTCACCGATGGCCTGATGCCCAAGGCATACTCCCAGCATCGGGATTTCTCCGGCGCATTTCTGGATCAGAGTGATTGAAATTCCGGCATTGGACGGCAGGCCCGGACCGGGAGAGATCACGATTCCGTCAGGAGCCATCTCTCTGACCTCGGCAACCGTCACAGCGTCGTTACGCCGAACCTGGATATCACAGCCCAGCTCACCCAGATACTGCACCAAATTATAGGTAAAGCTGTCATAGTTATCGATCACCAGGAGGGTCGTTTTACGGTTCATGTTTCACATTCCACGTCGGCACGATCTTGTAGCGACCGCTTTATGAGCGGCCCGGTTAGGGGTCAGGGGTCAGTTCCTCCCCCATTTCCAAGGCCCGAAACAGGGCCTCCGCCTTGTTCCGACACTCTTTGTTCTCCAGTTCAGGAACCGAATCGGCGACGATCCCGGCTCCCGCCTGAAGATACGCCTTCCCTTCATGAA
>JAYZBY010000106.1:0-18472 GCA_036338555.1 Acidobacteriota bacterium
GCCGTGCTCATGGTCAGCGATCAGACCGGGAATGACACTGCGCCCCTCCAGATCCACACGGCGGGTATTGGGTCCCGCCATAGCAAGGATTCGCTCACTGTTTCCCACGGCCATAAACTTCCCATCCCGAATGGCCACCGCCTCTTCGATTGTGAACTCCTCATCGGCGGTTAAAATCTTGCCGTTGTAGAAGATGATGTCCGCATAGGCGATGACCTCAGCGGGCAGATCCTGGTCACTTTGACCCCAGGTCGAGCCAGCCGCGAGGCAAAAAAGCATCAACAACCCCATGGCGTATCGATAACCCAACGGATTCTTGTTCATCAGAATTTCCTCCATTTCTTTTTGTGGATCGAAAAAATGTTCTCGAGTTTTCCTGGAGTTCGCTGAGCTTTTCCTCAACGTGGGTCCTGTCCAATACAAGGGCTTTCTGCTTTCGCCGAGGTCCCTTTTCCGATATCGGAAGCTATGGCCACCTGAATATTATAAGGAAGGGTCCGTGGCCATAGCCGCAGTAATCTTCCTTCACGGATTGAACCAGAAGATAGTGGGCCTGATTGCTTCCTGCGCGCCCGAGTTTTCACCGCTACCGAGGTTGAGGGGAAGCTCTCGCAAGTAGCTCCGAAAATCACCCTTGATATGATCGGGACAAGGCACGTACCGAGCCCCGATAGGGGCGGCAGGTGCCGAAAGCAGCTCCCCTCGGAGCTGCCTCGGTTTTCCCTTCCCGTACCGTCCTTCGGAACTCAATCACTCGGTGATTAGAAGGCGATCCGCAGGCCGAACTGGAGCTGACGCATGGTCGTTGTTGAGCTGTCAATAAACCCGGCGTCCGGGTTCGCTTCACCCGGTCCATCCAGGGCCAGCGTCTCCGGCAAACCCAGGTTGACCCGGTTGAAAAGGTTATAAAACTCGGCCCGAAATTCGACGGTCACCGTCTCTCCCACATGAGTCGTCTTGGTGAGGGACAAATCGAAATTGGCCAGGCCCGGCGCGATCAGGGTGTTCCTCCCCACATTCCCGGCGGTCCGATCGGGAGGAAAGACGAAAGCGTTGGTATCAAAGTATCGATCAGCATTTCCCAGGACCGGGTTGTTGCTGGCGCCGGAAGCCTGATCGGGTGTGTCCAGGCCGTAATTCAGGTCGTCCAATGCCCCTCGCTCGTCGACGGTGACGCTGACGGGCGGCCCGTCGGCTAGCTTCAAAATGGCGCCTAACTGCCAGCCGCCCAGGATCGCGCCGGCCGCGCCGTCCAGGTCGTTGCCGAATGGCAGTTGCCAGACGCCGCTGGTGGTGAAGACGTTGGCCACATGAAAGGCGGACAGGCTTCGGCGGAGGTCGGGTTCGTTGTAGTAGCTGACGCCGCCGCCGTTGTTGGTAAAGGCGCTGTTGATCTGGGAGGATTCATCAACCGATTTGGAAAAGGTGTAGGAGATCTGTATCTGAAAGCCATCTGAGAATCGACGCTGCAGGCTGGTTTGCAGGCCGTGGTAATAGGAATCTGTGGAGGCTTCCTGGCTGAGCAGACCCAGGTTGCTGAAGGCCTGATTGGGCACCTGGGCATCGTCTGGAAAAACCAGGCGGCCGTTGACGTTGTTCGCCGTGGCCACGTTCAGGTTGGTCTGGTGCATGACGTTGATGCCTCGAGCGCCGGCGTAGCCGACCGTCAATGCCGTTCCCTGAACGATCTCCCGCTGGAAGTTCAGATTCCACTGCGCGGTATGGGGGTTCTGCATATAGTCAAAGGGAAAAATTTGAAGGTCCGGGTCTCCCAGGCCGTCCGACACGATCTTGTCGAAGATATTGGGAAAACAACTGCCGTCGCAACCTGAGCGAATGGTACTGCCGCGAACCTGGGTCTCCAGGGCAAAGGGCTGGGTGCGAAAGATGGCCCGCCGGAAGGTGTCGGGCTGGATGTGATTGAAAAAGAGTCCCGCACCCGCCCGGATCGCCATTTTGCCCTCTCCGGTGGGATCCCAGGCGATGCCGAGTCGAGGCATAATGCTCATCTTGGAAGGGTTATTGAACCAGGCCTCGTCATCCAGCTGGGCATTGTAGGTAACGGTGCTGTCGGTCAAAGGATTTCTCAAATTGGCCAGCTTGCCGTTGACCTCGTAGGGCACGGTGTAAAATTCGTGCCGGTATCCTAGATTGACGGCCAGATTGGGGGTCACCTGCCAATCATCCTGAATATACCAGCCGACCACGTTGGTGCGAAGCCCCCGAACGCTGGTGGTCAACGGCGAAACATCGCCGCGAAAGCGGTTGGGGATGTTTTTCAAAAAGTCGCTGAGTCTTCTGAAGGTGAATTCGCCGGCAGGGCGGGAGGGGTTGTCGCCGTTTAACTGAATGCGACGCCAGGCGAACCCGAACTTGAAGGAGTGAGCGCCTCGATCCCAGACTACATCGTCCATATACTCAAAGCTGTTGGTCTTGCGATCCGCCCAGGCTCGTCCCAGACCCACATCGTCCAGGCCCCGAATGTCCAGTCGGCCCGACACATACTCAGCTCCCAGGGGGGCTCGCCAGGCCGAGAGCGGAACGAAGCGAAGGCTGCTTTCGGTAACCGGATCTTCAGAACCTTCCGTCCCGATGCCCCGGCGATTGAACCCAAAACGGAAGGTGTTAAGAACTTGCGGCGAGAAAATATGCTGGTGCTCGATGGTAGAAAACCGATTGATGACAAAGTCGCGAACTTTCCACCGGTCAATCTCGTTGGGGCTGAGTCGCGCGGAGTCCTGATAGGTGAAGCGTACAAAGATGGAGTCCGAATCGGAAAGCTGATGATCGACTCGAATTTGATAGAAGTCTTCATCGGTGGGCCGGGAAAGCGTGATCGACTGCCGGGTGATTCCATTCCCCAGGTCAATTGCCCCGGCTCCGGGCAGAGGGAAGAGGGCGAACCAGGGAAGAACCGCGGGATCCACATCGGCCGGATCCACACCGGGTATGTTGCCCAGTCGGGCCTCCGCCGTCGGAACCCGAAGCTGGTCGGTGAGGCCCAACCGCTCTTTCAGGCCTTCGTAATTGAAAAAGAAAAAGGTCCGGTTCTTGATGACCGGGCCGCCGATGCTGAATCCGAATTGATTGCGCTTGAACTCACCCTTCTCGTCGGCGCGAAAATCCTTTGAATCAAGGTTGTCGTTGCGGTGAAAGTTATAGACGGATCCATGAAACACGTTGGTGCCCGCCTTGGTGACCACGTTGATAATGCCTCCGGAGGCACCGCCGTACTGGGCCGTGTAGGAATTTCTTTCGATCTTGAACTCCTGGATGGCTTCAGCGCCGATGAAGTTCCCGGAGACGCCGGAGGGAACACTCTGGTCCAGGCCCTTGACCTCCGTCCCATCCAGCAGGACTCCTACGTCGTTGGGACGTGAGCCGGAGATACTCACCTTCTGGCTGTAGCCGCGGCTGGCGTTGTTGGAGTTGGCTGTAGAAACGTTTGCGGTTCCCGCCTGCAGCGTCAGCAGGTCGGTCATATCCCGACCGTTCAAAGGGAGTGCCAGAACCGTCTCACGGTCGACCAGATCCCCCAGGCTGCCCGAGGTGGTCTCCACCAGCGGGGCCTCGCCTGTGACCGTCACCCTCTCGGAGATTTCTCCTACGCTCAAGGTGAAGTCGACCACAGCTCTTCGACCGATGGTCAACTCGATTCCGGTTCGGACCTCGGTTGAAAAACCGGGCAGGCTCGCGGACACCTCATAGTTTCCCAAACTCAAATTGGTGAGGCGGTAGCTGCCTTCGTCGCTGGCAATGGCGGTTCGGGTGATTCCCGTGTCCAGATTGGTGGCCGTTACCTCGACTCCCGGCAAAACGGCGCCGGTGGAGTCCTGGACGGTTCCCAGGACGGCTCCCGTGGTCACCTGGGCCAGGGCCGGAGCGAGTGAAAGACTCAAAGCCAGTGAAACGGAAAATAACCTAGACATAAGAAGTTCTCCTTGGATTGAAATGTTGATGTTCTTAATCAAGGATCTCAAAAAATACTAATAAAAAACTATTAGGTCGCTTTTGGTTTTGGAGCAAGCAGTGTGCTAGGCATCTATCTAGGACTCTCGTCCTTCCTCAAGCCTACATGGCGGCGTCCCAAGGGTTCACCACCCAACTTGAAGAAACTCCCCAACTATTAGCACCGTTCAAGGTCATTGTCAAGACAGTTTGCCCGCAACGCGTTGACAGCACCTCTTGTTTTCCTTTCTTGGGCTCCCTCAGGATTGATGATTCAAGAGAATCACTGGATTCTGAAGCTTCTGTCAGCGGCAGCCGATTACAAGAAAGGGGGAGCTTATGTTCGAGTTTTTTCCCGACAACCGGGGGTGGTCCTTCACCTGCCTCAGACTCCAGGCGGAGAGCTATTATGTGGTTGAATACGTCTATTTTCATGCTATTTGGCTATAACTCACCGGAGTAAGTTGAGGGCCATTCCAACTCAACCCGGTGTCTACAGAGTACGAGTCAGCGGTCATCCGCTCCTCCACCAGCGACGTGCTGATCCACTTGATTCCACCCCGTAAAATGAGCCTCGAGCAGTGCTTGGAGTTTATTGGAGATGATGAGATGCTGGAGGCGACTCCGAAGGCGTCGAGATTGCGCAAGCGTGTGCTTCAGGCCTCGCGGCGCAAGTAGCCGCCCTGCCATCAAAATCGAGATTCGAATCCTCCTCGGTGGAACCCGAACCGTTCATCTACTCACACCACCAACAGCAGCGGGGCTTTACCCGGCGGAGGGCCGACCTCGAGTCGTCGGGCGGCAGCCTAACGGGTATGACTGCCGCCTCACAATTCTCTTAGTTGGAGCCTGCGATGGGTCCGCCGGTCCAGGGCCGAGCCTGCTCGGCCACACGCAGGATTTCGTCGACCTCTTCCTGGTCGTAGTTGTATTCCTCGCCCACCGGTGCGGTATTCCACTCAGTGGCCAGTCGTTCGTGCAGGGAGATGACCTTGCCTCCCACCATGGTGAGCAGAGGCTGGATTCTGAGGATGTCGTTTTCAGGAATGGTAAAGTAGTCGCGGTCCAGTACCACTAGATCCGCCCACTTGCCTTCCTCCAATGTTCCCAGCTTGTCGGCTTTCATGACATAGCGGGCCGCCCAGGGCGTCCACAGCTTCAGCGCCCGAACCCGGTCGATTCTCTCCTCGGGAGCCCAGATGTTGCCTCGCAGCGATCGGCTCATGGTGAGCCAGGGCATGTAAAAGGGAGCGGGGTCTCCGCCGAAGTGCTGGCCCACCACCAGGACACCCGACTCGATCCAGGTCTTGTAGGGCAGCATGAACTTCCTGAGGTGCTCGGGATCATTGTATTCCCCATAATCCCGGATCAGGGCCTCAAAAGTCTCCAGGTAATTGGGGCCACAGCTGATGATGATGCCGTACTCCTTGATCTTGTCCATGATTTCCGGGAGCTTGCTCATCTGATCGCAGTGCTCGACCGCGAAATGCTCATTGTAGATCTGCTCCACGGTCAGGCCGGTCTCGGCTCGCGCCTCGTCGATCATCTGGACGAAACGCCGCAGGCTTTCGCTGCCGACCGAGTGGACGCCCTTCAGGCGCCAGCCGGCTTTGAGGGCATTCTTCAGGGTATCCCAGTGCAGGTCGCCCGACTTGGGGCAAGTCTCCCGTATTTTGATGTGGGGCGGTGCCACAATGTCGTCACCCAGGCAGGCTTCCGGAATGTGCGAATCCCAGCGCTCGGAGGCCACCCCGTCGAACCAGAAATAATCGTTCCCGATGCCCTGGAGCACGCCCGTCCTGCGGTACAGCTGACGGGTCTGGATCGGATCGGTGGGCATTCGGTGGACCTCATAGTGGGCACTGAAGCGAATCGGCATCTGTCCCAGCTCGGCCAGTTTGGCGTAACCGGTCATGATCTTGGGGAACTGGATGCGGCTGGAGAAAGTGGTCACGCCGCGCGCCGCGAAAGCCTCTGATTGGATCTTCAGAACCTGGGCCAGGATTAGGGGATCCAGGTCTTCCAGGTAAAGCTCCCACTGGATCACCGACATCTCCTGGCTTCCCACCCAGCCAATTTCGGCCGGATCCTCTCCGATTTCATCCATGTGCATGGAATCGCGAATGGAGTTGGAATAGCCGGGAAGAAACTCCTCCAGTTTATTGAGGGCCGCGGAGTTGATGAAGCCCCGGTTGCCGGGGCGAACGATGACCGGGTTGTCGGGCGTCCAAAGATCCAGGGTTTTCTTGTTGGTCAGACGCCGCGTGTCTCCCCACAGGTCCAGCTCCAGAGGACGATCGGGATGGGGCTGCATGTTGACCCTCAACCAGGTCCCCGGGTTCATGTCCGCCACCGCTTCTTTGATGGAATCTCGCAGAATGCCCTGGGTTTCCTCCAGATTATCGGCCGCCTGGGGAGTGATGGTCACCTCGTCGGGAGGATATTTGACGCCGAAGCGATCCAGATATCGAAGCGACCGGCCATAAATGTGCGAGTGAGGTTCAATGATGCCGGGAATCATGGTGCGACCGTCCAGGTCATGGACCTGGGTAAACTCTCCAGCCAGGGTCTGGACCTCTTCATTGGTGCCCAGCTTCATGATGGAGTCCCGCTTGACAGCCAGGGCCTGGTAGATGTTGCCGGGCTCCGATGAGATGGAGGTATCGTCCATGCTTACAATCTTGCCATTGATGAAGATGGTTTCGGCGTAGCCGTGCCGGGAGACCAGCTCGGGCAGCTGCTGGGATTGCACCGTCGCCACCGAGGTGAGCCAAACTACTCCCAACAGGACTGTTGATTTGAGGAAGATACCTTTTAGATGCTTAGACATTCTGCACTCCTTGTCTGGGTCCAGCCATTCCTTGGAAGGGCCAGGTGATTTTAAAATGCTTACCTTTTGTTCTTGTTATGCTGCCCGTTAAAGGGCATCGGCTTAGTGCTCATACTAGACGATGCAGGTGGGCCACTCAAGAGGAAATTAACCAAGAGGCGCCGCCGTCGCGCTCGCCACAAACGTCACCGTGTTTTTGAAGCGAGGCCCCTAGACGGAGGCGTAGTCCTTTTGTTCGATTTCCAGGGGCCGGTGGAGAAATCTTCCCTGTCCCTCCTGGGCCAGAAGCTCTCCGTCGCGAGCGATTATCTGGCCTCGCAGCATGGTGAGAACGGGCCAACCCCTCATTGTCATGCCCTCGTAGATGGAGTAATCCGCTCGTCCTCTCAACCCGGCAGGGGTGATGGTTTGCTCTTTGTCCAGATCCACGATCACCAGGTCGGCATCGGCCCCCACCTGGAGGGAACCCTTGCGGGGCCACATGCCGAAGATGCGGGCGACGTTGGCCGAAGAGATCTCGGCAATGCGCTCCAGGGAGAGGCCGCGTTTTCGGACGCCCTCGCTGAGGAGAACAGGAAGGATCAATGGCATATTGGGTTGTCCGGGTGAGGCGGTCCAAATGCTTCCCTGTTTGCGATCGCCTAGGCGCGGTGCATGGTCCGAGCCGATGGTATCGACAGTGCCGTCAGCGATTGCTTCCCACAGGGCCTCCACATCCTCCGGACCGCGCAGGGGTGGGTTCTGTTTGCCCAATGTGCCAACCGGCGAATCGTAAGTATGGGTGAGATAGTGGGGGCAGGTTTCAATGTGAACCTGGTCGCCGTGACTTCGGAACCGGCGGGCCTCTTGCAGGGTCTGGCCTGAGGAGGTGTGGACGATGTAGGCCACATTCCCGGTTTCCCGAGCGAAAAGCATGGCACGGACGGCGGCTTCGGCCTCGGTGAAGGGAGGACGTGACTCATGCCATGCCTTCAGGTCATCACGGCCCGAGTTCTGAAGGCGATCTCGTATCGGCCAGACAACTTCGATGTTCTCGGAATGAATGCAGGGCACGGTGCCGGAGTGCCGGCCGAGGACCTCGAAAAGCTCGAACATGATGCCGTCGTCAATAGGCGTAAGACCAATGTAAGCACCCTCCTCGCCGCGGAAGCTCATGAAGAATTTAAAACTGGTAAGGCCGAATTCAGAAATGTATTGGCCCACTTCGGCGATTTGCTCACGAGTGGAAATGATGGCGTGAAAGCCGTAATCCACATGAACCTGTGAGTCCCCGAGCTCCCGGTTGGTCTTGTATTCTTTCTCATAGGGCTCCTTGGTCATGAGATAGTTCAAAAGGGTGGTGATGCCGTGCAGAGCAGCAGCGGCGGTTTCGGTGGAATAGTCCGTCTGGGGGTCACCAAAGCCCAGATGGGTATGGGGATCTATCACACCGGGGAGCACGAATTTACCTTCAGCATCGATGACGCTGAGAGCCTTGCGGCTGCTCGGATCGCCGGGGGCCAGATGAGCGGATACTCGGCCGTCTTCGATGGCTAGATCCAGCTTTTGAACGCCACCCCCATGGGGTAAAACCACGTCGGCTCCGTGAATCAGTGTATCGATAGGCATGGTCTTGATTCTCCTTTGAAATAAAAGTTCGTTTCTTTAAGAATCCTCTTCGATCTCGGTGGTCTCCAGGACCAGAAGACGATTGCGCTCAGCCAGTGGCATGATGCTTTCGGCCAGTCCGACCGTGGTGCCATCCTCCTTGAGGGCCAGCAAGCCCAGCTGGATGCCACGCGCAGCGGCTCCAATGGCCAGGCCCGAGTACCCAATGAGCTTGTAACCCATTTCATCCAATTCCGCAACGGAAAGAAGAGGTGTGATGCCCCCCTCGCTCAGGACCACCATGAGAGGCCCCTGGACAAGTTGTGGGAGCGTTCTCAACTCCTCAACCGTGCGAGGTGTGGCCACGAAGGCCATATCGGCGCCGGCCTCGAGATAAGCACGAGCGCGGGCGGCCGCCCCTTCAAGACCCTCGGAGGCCAGAGCGTCGGTACGAGCAATGACAACGAATTCTGGGTCGCGGCGAGCCTCGAGAACCGCTTTCAACTTGGCCAGCATCTCGTCTGAAGAGATCACCCGTTTCCCCTCGAGATGTCCGCATCGCTTGGGATCCTGTTGATCTTCCATGAAGAGCGCGGCTACGCCTGCACTCTCGAATTCACGGATGGTACCTGCGATCTGGGAAAGATCACCGTAGCCCGTGTCGGCATCGGCTATGACGGGAAGCGCGGGCACAGCGGCGGCAATCCGACGCGCCTGACCCACCGTTTCCTCACGCGACAGGAGACCCCTGTCAGGGCCGGCGAGCAGGGAAGCGGAGACGGCGGACCCGCTGATGCCCACAGCCGGAAACCCCGCATCTTCAATTAGCCGTGCCGAAAGGGCGTCGTAGGCGAAAGGGACAACCAAAGGGGCGGTTCGACTCAAGAGTTTCCGGAGTTGCGCACCTGAAGATGAAGACATGGCGAGCCGCCTAGCCGGTTGCGCCTCTCCTGGACGACGTGGTCTGAAGGACCGGGATTGCCTCCAGCAAGGGGAGGAGTTCATCCAGGGACATGACGTCGGCGTACTTTTGCGACATATCAAAGAGGTTGATGGCATGGGCGGCCTCGCTGCGGTCCCAGACACAGTCCAAAGGCACGACACACCTGAAGCCATAGCTCATGCCGTCCACAACGGTGCTGCGAACACAACCGCTGGTGGTGCAGCCGACGACTAAAAGGGTGTCCACACCGGCAGTGACCAGCTGTGTGATGAGGTTGGTCCCGAAAAAGATAGAGGGAAAGCGCTTGCGGATGATCACATCCTCAGGATTCGGGGCCAGGGGCTCGACGATCTCGGCTCCACGGCTACCGGGAAGGTTGTAAGCCTCGCCCAGGGCAGGAATCTTGTCGGTGTAGCGACCTCCTTCTTGAAGGCCGGTGCGTTCACCCTGAGCGTACATTACCGGCCGGCCCGCTTCCCGGAACCTGGCCAGGAGCTTTTCGATTTGCCCGACCGCTTTCCACGCCTCTTCGCCAACCGCAGTAGCATACGCCTTCATGGCCTCAAGGATGGGGTCAGAGTTCTCACCGGTGGTGCGATACTGGGCATCGATAATCAGGAGGGCGGGGCGTTGGCCCAGGCCCACGGGGGCACCAAAACCGCATTTGGAGTACACCTCGCGATCGAGATCGCTGATGAATCGATCCCAGGGACGAGGAGGTTGGTCCTGCGGCTTCTTTCGGGTCATTTCGGGAGCAAAGAGGATCCATAGTACACGACCCTCCTACGGTGGGCCAATCTAAAACAACTGTTGGCCCGAGACCCTGTCCGCCTTGGATTGAGCCTTAGCGTAAGGCTTCCTGATACCTTTCTTTCATCGATGCGATGAAAAACAGACTCACCACGGCGGCAAGAATCAGTGAAAAGCTGGGTGACAATGGATCCGCGGTCATGGAGATGAGTTGGGTTGCCACCAGAGGTGCCGTGCCACCGAAGATTGCAAAGGCGATGTTGTAGCTAATGGAGAGGGCACTGTAGCGAGAACTGGTGGGGAAGAGTTCGACCATTGCGGTTGGCATGGTTCCCTGGAGCATGGAGATCGGGATGACGAACACGAGTTGTGCCGCCAAAGCAGACCCGAACGTCCCCTGCGACAACAGGTAGTAAAGAGGATAGGCCAGGAAGGCAACCCCGATGCTGCCGGAAAGGAGCAGCGGCTTTCTCCCGACCCGGTCCGATAGGGAACCTATGATGGGAATGCAGACAATCAAGAAGAGCATGCTCAGGGTATTGATCAACAGGGCGGATGAAAGCGGAAGATCGGTCACCGTTACCAGGTAGGTCGTATTGTACACCCAGACGGTATAAAAGACGGCTGCATTGACCCAGTTGACACCGATGGCAGTCAGAATCTCCTTGTGAAAATCTCTGAAAGCCACTTTGAGCGGGGCCCGGACCACTTTGCCCGATTCCTTCAGCTTCTTGAACATGGGTGATTCCTCTACCCCGAATCTCAAGTACAAGCCGGCCGCTCCCGTCAGGATGCCCAGGAGAAAAGGGATCCTCCATCCCCAGCTGTTCAGCGCTTCATTGGACAGATAAAATGTCACCAGGGCTCCCGTTCCCGAACCCAAAAGCATCCCGCTGACACCACTAAAGGTCGTCCAACTCCCGATAAATCCCCTTCTCGAAGGGGGCGCATGCTCGACGAGAAACGAGATCGAACCGGTAAACTCACCGCCCGCTGAGATACCCTGAAGGAGTCTCAACAACATCAGCAGGACCGTGGCCGTCACCCCGATCTGGGCATAGGTGGGCAAGAGTCCCATCGAGGCGGTGGCGATGGCCATGAGCAGAACTGACGCCGAAAGGGCCTTTCTTCGCCCCATCCTGTCTCCAAAATGACCAAAGATAGCCGCTCCCACGGGACGCATCAGGAAGCCCGTCGCAAACACTCCAAAGGTTGAAATCAAGGAAACTACAGGATCTTTTGAAGGAAAGAACAGATTGGCAAGAACCGGAGCGAAGTACCCGTACAACGCGAAGTCGTACCATTCCATGATATTGCCGATGACCCCGACGATCACCGTCTTTCGAAGATCCCTTGATTGGATGGCTGATTCCATCTACCTAGAAGTCGAACTGATGGCTGTACTTGACGAAAAAGGAGCGGCCGAGAGGATCAAACCGCTCGCCGGGGGTCTGGTAGGCGTCGTTGTAGACGATGTAAAGGCCCGTTCCGGAGGGGGTGGTGAGTCCCAGCCGGATGTTGCTGCTGAACAGTTGGCCGCGGCTGTTGTATTGTAGCAGGCCCTGAATGAATCGATAAGGCGTGAAGGAATAGTTGACCCGCAAGCGTCCCAGGTTGGTGTTGAAACGTCCCCAGTCAGCATCCACCTGGGTGTTGACGAAGTTCAGCTCGGTGACGAAGTTGGGACCGTTTCGAAAGCCCACGATGAAGTCGTAGGCCCGAAGTCTCCCATCGTAGAGTTGACCGAAACTGAGGGCCATGTCCCCGTAGATCCGGGCTGATGGATCCGAGGCGGCGGTGAACTGGTACTCGCTGAAGGCGTATTTTCCAGCAGGAACCAGCACGCCCGGGTGGATCTCGAAGGGAACTCGCAGCAACTCCTGGTTTTTATTCCAGACCACCGACAGGCTGCCCCCGTTTCTGAAAAACGCCTCCAAATCGTGGTGCAGGCGCTCCGTTTCCAGTTCTCCATCAAAGCCGTAAAAGCGCCGGATTGACCAGTGTGGATTCCAGCGCTGGATGGGACCAGTCTCGGGACTGGGAGTGAAGAAAACCCTGAACATGGGTCGGCGAAACCCTTTTCTCTGAACGAAGCCCACTTCCGGGTTGAAATTTTCCTGAACCTCGGTATAGGAGGTGAGAATCCGCCACAGATTGCTCTGATAGTTGGCGGAGAAATTGCCCGCCCAATCGTCGCCCTCGGGGAGATCCGGAGAGTGAGTTTTGGTCAGGTAGCTGGAGAGGATCCAGTGCTCACCCAGCCCCAGCTGAAGATCTGTTCCCCAGGCCCGGTTGTACTCGGATTTGCCCTGTGTGTCCCCGATGGCCTCCCGGTTGGTGAAGATGAACCCGACGCTGCTTCGTCTGAACAATTCCCGCCGGACACGCCCTACAAAGAAATTGGTGGAGGCCACCACACCTTCTTCATCCCCGGTTTGAATCGACAAAAGGCCCACCTGAAAACGGTCCATCTTTCCCGAGAAGCGAGCCCCGGCCCGAATCGGAATCTCCAGTCCGTCTTCAATCCCAATGCGACGGCTGAAGAAAAGATCCACCTCTCGGGGCGTTCCAAAAGCGAAGGTGCCGGCGTTCTCCAGAAAAAAGTCCCGTTTCTCCGGAAAAAAGAGTGGGAAGCGGGTCAAATTGATCTGCTGGTCATCGACTTCGACCAGGGCGAAGTCGGTGTTGACGGTGACATCCAGGGTCATGGCCGAGTTGATTCCGTATTTGGCGTCGAAACCGATATCGTGCCGGAAGTCGGTGTCCGCGACCGTGAAGTCCCGCTGAATACCGGCCAGAACGTAGGGGATGAACTTGAGATTACGGACGGATTGAATATCCAGAGATTCCAGGTCTCCCGCCAGGGACAGCCGGTAGATATTGTAGGCTTGGGGAATCTCCGACCAGAAGATCTGCTCATTCTTGCGCCGGATGTTGCGCATGACGTTCACGCCCCAGCTCTGAGGTTGGCTGCTGTCACGGAAGCGGAGAGACTTGAGAGGAATTGCCATCTCGGTTTCCCAGCCCCGCTCGGTACGGCTGCTTTGTACCGTCCAGGGGGTATCCCAGTTCAAATTGAAAGCGGCTACATTGCCCCTTTGCGAGGTGGAGGTGGCGGAACGCGAGATCCCTCCGCTCCTGGCCGCTTCCCCTCCGCTGACTCCTTCATTCAGAATCTGGGCATCGTATTGAATTCCGGCGGGATTGGTCCCAAACAGAAAGCCGTTTTGTCGATCGTGGTAGGTATCCAGGATGATCAAGACGGAGTCGGAATTGGTCAGATCACCGTCCCGCTGGCTCTGGGTATCCACGATCTGGTCGGGCTCGCTGTCGAAGCAGATGACGCCGATGTACAGGGCATCCTTGGTGTAGAGGAAGCGGACCTCGGTCCTTTCCGAGGCCGGGGCGCCCTGGACGGGCCACTGCTGGAAGAACTCGGAGGCAGCCTCGGCCTGGTTCCATTGCTCCTCGTCGACCCGGCCGTCCAGGACCGGGGGCTTCTCGGTCATCTCAGCTACCACCGAGCGAGGAGCGGCCATCAGGCCGGCAGGAAGCAGGGAACTCAATAAACCTATTGTCAGGATCCTCAATTTCATGGGCTGCTTTTGAAGCTTCTTAAGATAGGACTTTCCACATGGGCAGGTCAACTCCGGGGGCGCCTTTCCCTGGCCTCAACTCGGACCACCGTTTTCGGGATGATTCCATTGCGCACCAGGGTCAGGTTGATTGCTATAATGTAGCGGCATTCCGGATCTAACTACAGCCCGGATGATGCATTATCCGGGCCCACAAAACATGCAAGTAATCCCATGCCGACCTGACATGATCGCCCGCAGCACTGAGCAGTGGGGAACGCCCCAGGGAGCTGGACACTGGAGCAGCAGCCTAAGTTGGTTGATGACGCTGGTGCTGGGTTTGCTTTGTCTTGACGCCTCCGGTACCCGGCTGACGGCCGCTCAGGCTCCCGAGACCTGGTCACCCGGACCGCACAGGCCCAGCGGGTGGAGGGCGCTCCTGTTATTGATGGGGATCTGAGCGATGCCATCTACCTGTTTCTGGTCTACAACGACAGCCGGGGAATCCAAGCGAGGAGGGACACCATCTCTGACCGAAGCCTGCTACTCAAGTTCAGCGGGCTTTTTGATCTGTTGGATTGAAAACCTGACCGCTGACTGCTGACCCCTGACCGCTGGTCAGGCCGCGCATAGAGCGGTCGCTACAAGGTCCGTGCCTCTGATAGAAAATCCGAAATCCGAAGTCCCAAAACCGAAACCAGACGACAGCACGACAGCACTACAGCATCCGGCCGAGGAGCGGCTGTCCGGCGCCTTCCTGGAGGCTAAAACAAAAAAACCCAAGAACGAACTTGCCATTCCTGGCAAGAACTTTAATAATTCTCCTGAGATATTCGGATTTACACTCAGACCACTTGAGAGAGGAGGGGGGCTCAATGAAGTTGCGATCCTATCAACGTTTGGTTTTCCTATTTGTCCTGGTGACGTGTGCCCAGACCTGGTTCCTCCTGGGCCAGGATCCGATCGAACTTCCCGAGGGAGTTTCGCCGGAGTCGGACTGGGCTTATTCCAAGCATTTAGAGCAGACACAAGAGATCATGAAGAACTCCGATCCGGCTCAGCGGGAGGACCAGCTGGAGAGCTTCAGGACCAAGTTGCACCCCAAATCGCAGATCTTGCCCTATTTTGAGAGTTTTTTCAGTCAGACGGCCGAGGATTACCGAGCCGCCGGCAACACCAGTGCCGCCGATGCCCTGGTGGGCAAGATGATAGGGTTGTATCCGGACAGTCCGGCCCTGATCGCCAAGGAATTGCAGGCCGCGACCCAAAGCCAGGATCATTCCAAAATTGTTCAATATGGTGAAAAGCTGTACGCGGCTAACCCCGACCCTCAAATTGGCCGGATTCTGGCGGAAAGCTACATTGCTACTAACAATGCGGCCAAAGCCGTCCAGTACAGTGCCATTACCTTGGACGTACTGGGTCCTCAGGATGGGGTGGGCTTCGCTAACTGGCTGGCAGCACACTACCTCGGGCAGAATGAAACCGATAAAGCCCTTCAATATTACAACGTGGTGCTGGGAGCATTCCCGAACAGCTCTCCCCCTGGTTGGAGTGCAGAGCAGTGGAATGGCGTGAAGTCCACCGCTTTTTCGGTGCGCGGGCGTGATGCCTATGTAAAAAAGGACTATCCGACGGCTATCGCCAACTACAGCGAAGTGCTGAAGTTCCAGCCCCAGAATGACTTTGTCCACCTTTATATCGGATTGAGCTTCTGGAGATTGCAGCGGCTGGAGGATGCCCAGGGTGCCCTGGCCAAGGCCGTTGTTCTGGGCAAGGATTACGCCGGCCAGGCTCGTGAATACCTGGAACAGATATACGGACCGCTGAACGGCGATACGCTTGACGGCATTGATGAAGTGCTCAATCAAGCCAAAGCGGCTCTGAATCTATAAACTGGCTCGTCCCCGCCTTACCTATGTTCGAGTTCCTAGGAGAGGTGTGTCGAGTGTCAGCTTGGAAAAAGCCAACCTGTCCAAAGGAGTCGATGTGAAAAAAAGCGATTTTTCAATCATGGTTCTGGTCCTGTTTTTGGCGGGCGGTTCCGGGTTGGCCCAGGAATTGCCTGAGTTAGTGGGCCGGCACGGTTATGCGGATCTGATCGTGCTCAATGGTCAGGTCGTAACCATGGATGATCGCACCATTGTTCCGGACACCCCGGGACACATCCATCGAGCCATGGCCATCAAGGGAAAGAGGATCATGAGCCTGGGGACGGACGAGGAGATGAGAAGTCTGGCGGGTCCTCGGACCCGGATGGTGGATGTCGAAGGCAGGACCGTGATTCCCGGTCTGGTTCAGACCCACTATCACATCTTTTCTCCGGCGGCCGCCCGCTACGGGCCTCAGGTAGGCCTGACCGACCCCAGCGTGAACATCACCGTGACGGCGGAATCGACCGCCGAAGCCACGGCTAAAAAACTCCGGGAATCCATCCTCAACGCCATCCGCGTGCAACAGATCCCCAAAGGCCAGTGGATCTCTGTCAATCTTGAGGCGGATGTTGACAATCGAAGTGGAACCGTCCGTACCTGGCTCTATACGGGGAAGATCAACCGAAGACAGTTCGATGGTGCCGTCCGGGAGCATCCCATCATGATTCGTTCTCGGGTAGCTGGGATCTTCAATCAGGTTGCCATCGAGGAATTCAAAAAGGTATTCCCCGACTGGGAAGAAAGCACCAATCTGGAGAATGGTCCAGGATCGGCTGAAGACGGCTACGCTCCCGTCCCTGAACTGCAGGGTCTCACCTTTGAGTTCTGGTGGAAGGACGAGCCCGTGGAGAAGTTAGCCGAGGCCATGCGCCTGCAGGGGTTGGAACTCCAGAAGTGTGGGATCACAACCGCCTCCACTCGTATTCTTTTCCCCCGGGTCATCGCCGCCTTTCACCATCTCAATCGAGAAGGACGAATGCCCCACCGGCTGGCCTACTATGTGGAATCGCAACGGGGGAACTTTTTCAATCTCAAGTCCATCCGTGAGTTTTACAAAGGATACGGAGCCCCCTGGACCACCCATGCAGGCGGCGGGGAAATGCTCTGGTTGGGCGGAATGGCAAACGAAATCTGGGATGCCTCCGATAACGAGGTATGCATGGGGCCCGATGTGTCCGCCCCTCCCGAGATCAAGGCCCGGGAGAGATGTCCCGAACCGGGAAGCAAGCCGTGGGAGTCGTACAAGACGGCCATCGTTCATGGATGGAGGCCCGTTCAGGCTCACTCCACCTCCAGCCACGGAATGAGGCTTTATATACAGATGCTGGAAGAGGCCAGGCGGGAAGGGAACTACTCGGTCGAATACATCAAGGGACTGAGAACGGCCGTCGAGCACAATCAACTGCTGGGGACGCCGCCGGATGTGATGGCGGGGATCAAGAAGTTTGGAATCCACCTCAATGTGGTGACCTTTCGTCTTCGAGATATCCCCTGGGCTCTGGAGGACTATGGGGAGCAATTGAGACCTTTTATCATGCCGGTGAAATCGTGGATCAATCAGGGCATCCGGGTGACCTTCGAGGCGGACGGCACCAATTTCTGGCGTCCCATCTATCGACTCGTCACTCGGGAAATTACCTTGCCTGGATCTGCCGAAAAGATGATGCTTCGTCCCGAGGAGGCGATCGACCGGGTGACCGCCTTGAAAATGGCCACCACCTGGGCTTCCGAGTACATGCTGGCCGAGGACACCGTGGGCACGCTGGAGCCGGGGAAGTTCGCCGATTTCGCGGTATTGGACCAGGACTTTTTCACCATCCCGGTTGTTGAGATTCCCGAACTCAAGGTGGTGATGACGGGTCTGGCCGGCGAGATCGTCTTCGACGGCCGCTAGCAAGATGAGTCTGAAGCCGGAAATTTCATCGGATTTTCCTTTCGAGTCCCTCTACCTCCAGGTACTGGGATCCCGAATGCATTACATTGAAGAGGGCACGGGGGATCCAGTTTTGTTTCTTCACGGCAACCCCACTTGGTCGTATCTCTGGCGAAACATAATTCCCCACGTCAGTTCCAGGGCTCGCTGTAATTCTCTGGATTTGATTGGGATGGGGAAATCGGACAAGCCGGTCTCGAGTACCGATTCTTCGATCATGTCCGATACGTGGAAGGTTTCATCGAAAGGATGGAACTGCGAAACATCACCCTGGTCATTCATGATTGGGGCTCGGGTCTGGGCTTTCATTACGCCATGCGGCACCCGGAGAACATCAAGGGCCTGGCCTTCATTGAGGCCTTCCTGGGACCGTTGGCCTGGGATCGGTTTCCCGGACCCAAGAAAGAGATGTTTCAGAACTTTCGGACTCCGGAAGTGGGTTGGGACATCATCGTGAATCGGAACATTTTCATCGAGAAGGTCCTGCCCGGTTCGGTGGTTCGGGATTGACCGGGCAGCTCGTTTTTGAAGACAAGGCATCCATGAAAGTCATTCTCGATCACATCCAGACCTCGCCCATACCTCCCTCTGAGCGGAGCGAACTGGTGATTCCGGAGGATCTTGAGAAACTGGTGCTGTCGTGTCTTGAAAAGGAAAGGGACCAACGGCCTCAAACCGTCCTGGAATTATCCCGCCGGCTGGTTGCTTGTCAGGTTGCCGAACCCTGGACCCAGGATCGAGCCGAGCAGTGGTGGGCGCTCCATAAGCCTTCGCAACTGACAGCTGACAACTGATAGCTGACAAAGGAAGACGGAAAAATTCATGTTTCAGAATTCCTATTTCAATTCGACGAACCTTTGTCAGTTGGCCTGCGGTATAGGGTCAGCAGGTTCCCTGTCAGTTGTCAGTTGTTAGTCTTTCATCATGCCTGAGCTACCCGAGGTTGAGACCATTCGAAGAGGACTCGAGCCT
>JAYZBY010000107.1:0-9639 GCA_036338555.1 Acidobacteriota bacterium
ACGGTTTCGATCCTACCAGCTTTTCTGAAGTCCTTCGATGGTGATTCTCCGGTAAACGGGGGGTTGAGCATCCAATCGATGCATGACCTCGAGTTTGTATTTATCACGCAGCTGAGTCTGGTACTGTAGATTTCTCCCCAGGCGCGAATCGGGTGGGAACCGTCGATCGGCCTCTTGAATGACGCGTTCCTCCGCCTCATTCAGGGCGTGCAAAATCTCGCGTCGCAGGGAGGAGTCCTCCGGGACTTCCGGTTGATAACTAATCTGCTTGGCAAGGGATTTGTGGAGGTGCCTGACCTCACCTGAGAAAAGGTGGAGCTGATACCAGTCCTTACCTTCATCCAGCAGTTCAAAGATATCCCCGCGGTGAGCCGTGACGACAAGGGATGCTGAGGTGGAGGGTGCCGATCGAATATTGGCGCGATAGGCAGTGATCTCAACGTATTGATTGGCAGAGAGGGCACTGCCAATGAGGCCCAGGAGGAGCGAGCCGGTCAGGAGAAATCGATGCACCAAGGTCTTCATTGTGTTCTGAATGCCCATTATACGGGAAAAGCCGCTGCATATCTGTTCCCCGAAATCCGGAATTGGATGAAACCTTCAATTGCTATTGACGGCGGCAGGGAGGGTGGTTTACGGTTCTGAAGGGATACAATTGGAAAATAGTTCTGCAAGCGAGGATCAAAGCCATGTCACGAGATTACAATTTCCCCCGATATAAGGCCGCGGCGGTACAGGCGGGACCGGTCTTCAGAAATGCCCCTGACTACTTCGATCTTCAGGCGACCCTGGAGAAGGCAGTGGGTCTGATTGAAGAAGCGGGTAAGGAAGGGGCGAGATTAATCGTCTTTCCGGAGTGCTGGCTTCCCTGTTTTCCGTACTGGTCTTTGGATCTCACGGGCGATCGCGCCGTGTTTGCCGATATGTGGGCCAAACTTCTCTGGAATTCCGTTGAAGTTCCCGGCCCTGAGACGGAGGTGCTGGGTCAGGCGGCTAAAAAGGCCAATGCCTATGTGGTCATGGGAATCAATGAGAGAGACAAACGATTCAGAAACAGCATGTACAATTCCCTCCTTTATCTGGATCCACGGGGAGAGGTGATCGGAGTCCATAGAAAAATTTGCAACACCGTCCAGGAACGCTTCTTCCACACTCCCGGAGACGGAGGAGACAATCTCAATGCCGTGTTCCCAACCGAGATCGGAAGGCTGGGAGGATCCATTTGCGGAGAACATGCCCAGCTTACCCTCGCCCATCATTGGATGATCCAGGGTATTCAGGTCCATTGCTCGTTGTGGCCGGGTTATAAAAGATTGGAAACGGTGACCGATGTGACCACTCGGGCTCTGGCCTTTAACATCGGATCCTTTGCTGTTTCTGCAGCGACCTATATCCCGGAGGAGGATCAGCCCAAGGACTTCTATCCCAACAGCCTGTTCCAGGTGCCCCAGATGTTCAGAGGTGGAAGCGCGGTGGTGAATCCCTACGGGGAGAATGTGACAGGTCCGGTCTATGACAAGGAAACCATCGTTTACGGCACCATTGATCTGGCGGATGTGGATCGAAGCCGCCACGCTGTTAACCTCTCAGGCCTCTATAGCCGATGGGACCTGATCAACATCAATGTTCGGCAGGAATCGTATGAGCCCGTGACGAGGATCGATAGCCAGGGCGAACCGGTTCGGTCCTCTGCAGACGAGGAACTTCGAGCGTTATCGGATCAGGCAGAAAGGTTGGGGCAGCAGGTCACCAGACTTTCGCGAGAACTCGAGGCCGCAAAAGAAAACCGGCATCAAAAGGAGCGCCAGGAGCCGCTCCCGTCGCTGCCGTAAGCTTGGGGTAGGGAATTCAGCGCCCTTCTTACTTTCGCAGTCCTTGCTGTGGGCGCACTCAGTGCGCCCCTACACTTACCTTTCAGGCATCGCCGCGAAACGACGACAGAAGTGGCCCGATCTTGTAGCGGCCGCTCTGTGATCGGCACTCCGGAATCGGCGCACTGAGGCACCTCCCACACTCCCGGAAGGGTGAAACGCCCGGGTCGAAGACCAGCGGCCGGTTACTGGGAGAGAACCACCGGCGAGAGGTGATTGTGCACTTCTTTCCACTGCCCATCCTCTTTGATCAGCACCGTTGTACGCCTCATGTTCACGGCGCTTGTTCTGCCATCGGGAGAGGTGGAAGATCCGACAACGTAGCTGGTACTGAGGGCGGTATTGCCGTAGACCCTCACCTCGATGTGCCGGAGCTGATGATTGTATTTGACCCCTGCCGTCAATTGGGCCTCCAGGCTTTCTCTTTCAGCCTCAAGAGAAGCGGGTCGACTGAGAAGTCCACCGCCCGGGCCAAAGGAATCACGTTCCTCTGTATGATAGCTGGACCAGGTTGCCACATCTCCCCTGTTTCGGGCGGCATAATGGCCCTGCTCAAGGGCTTTGATATCCTCGACATCATCGGCCCAAACCACCGGCATTATCAACATGCTTCCCAGTAGAACAGTGATTAGTTGTTTCATCCCTTACCTCCTGAAGTCAGATCGGGTTATAGGTGAGAGGAGCCCGAATGATGCGTCATCCGGGCTCACAGTAATTTGCTGCAGGCAGAGGCAGTCCGTCTTCAAGAGGATAGGAAGGCTCTTTCCATTTCTTCCAGAACCTGGGCTTCCTGTTTGGAAATCTTTGAACCCAAACCTAGAATACCGCCGCTGGCTTCCGCCACTGCTCGTGCCCGGCCCATCCACTGGGTTTTGAGGGAGTCTCGTTCCTCCTCATTGAGCTGCTCGCACAATCCTTCAATGTAGCCTTGCCAGGCTGCCAGGAGATTGCGATCAGGCCGGCGCGACAGCCACCTCTCCAGCAAGTCATACTCCACGGTTCCTAGCGTCAACCCGGAGGATTGCGCCGCTGATAGGACAGCTTTCCGTTCCTTGTCATCCAGATGTCCATCGGCCCAAACCACATGGATCAGCGGCACCAGTGCCAGTGCCGCCACGGTCTCGGCATGAACATCCAGTTCCAGGAGCTTTTCCAGAATAGCCTGGTTGGTGATTCCGGACGCTTTCTCTAAAGCTGCCTTGGACAACTCCAGTTTGTGGGTGGCCTGAAGCTTCTCTAGCTGTCTTTGGCTTTCTGTATGAAAGAACTCTTCCTCCAGGCTCCTTCGTCTGTTTTCTAAAAAATCATCCTGTCCCATAGTGCTTCTCACTTGCCTGTTAAATCCGACGCAAATCTATTTTCTCTCACATTGGGTTCACGTCCAAATCTTTTCCTGCGGGACGCCTATCCCCAGGTCTTCCATCCTCACATCCAGAGAAGATAACATATGAGAGCCAGGATCAGACCGGTCCCAAGGTTCATGATGAATCCGTTCTTCATCATTTCTTTGACACGGACCAGGCCAGTCGAGTAGGCAATGGCGTTAGGGGGTGTCCCGACCGGCATCATAAAATCCAGTGAAACTCCAATCGCGATGATCATGGCCATCGTCCGCACGTCAATGCCCACCACCTGGGCGACTGGAATCATCAAAGGCACGAGAATCGCCGCAGATGCCGTGTTGCTGGCCATCATGGTAATGAGAACTCCAAAATAGACGAGAATGATCAGGATCAGGAAGACATGAAGCCCACGCAATTGGCCGGTAAGCGCTTCAGCCAGGAGGACATCGATTCTGGCTTTGGTGAGGGCGCTGCCCAGGGAGAGCCCTCCACCGAAGAGCAGCAGGGTCCCCCAGCTGATCTTCCCCAGATCCGTGTCATCCAAAAGTCCCAGACCATACAGGAGAATAATCGGCACCAGGGCGACCGTCGCCGAGGCCAGACCGGTGAGTTGGGTGCTCAGCCATCCAAAAGCGGTTAAGGCGAAAACAGCCAGAACGATACCTTGTTCTCGAGTCAGTGTGCCTGTTCCTCCACGAAAGTGTATTTCTGTCACCTCTGGCCGGTTCAGCAGGCATACCATGAGCCACACAAAGAGGAGGGCGACGATGACAAAGGGAAGAGCCAGGACCATCCAGTCAATGAAACTGACCTCCACGTTGTTTTCGGCAAGGAACCTGACAGCAATGGCATTGGGGGGACTGCCCACAATGGTACCAATCCCACCAATCGTGGCCGCATAAGCCACGGCCAGCAAACAGCTCTTGGCAAAACGCGAGGTGTCCGAGAACAGTTGGTTTTCTCTCAGGACCACCATACAGATAGGGATCATGATAGCGGCAGCCGCGGTGTTGGACATCCACAGGGAGAGAAATGCGGTCACCGACATCATTCCCAGCAAAAACATGTAGGGATTGGAACCCACCCGCCGTAGCAGGGAACGAGCCAGGAAGGAGTCCAGGCCATGCTTTTGCATTCCTCTTGCCAGAATGAATCCCCCCAGAAAAAGGACAATAACCGGATCAAAGTAGGGTGCAAATATCTCCTGGGGTCCGAATCCGGCGACTACAATTAGCAGGAACGACGTGATAAGGGAGGTGATGTAAAGAGGAATCACCTCGGACACCCACAAAACTACGGCTACAGCAAGCACTGCCAGTACCGTTCGCTGGAGGGGTTCCAGAGTTCCGCCGATCCAGTTAACGCAGTAGGCGAGCAGCAGGGCAATCAGGAAATAGGTTGCCCTTTTTTGGGCACTGATCGGGTGGGTGACCCCTTGACGGCCGATTTCTGGTTCTAGAATATTCACCTAGCGCTTATTGTACTGATTAACGTCACCCTTCAAAACGGCATTTGGGTGATCGGAGGGGGAGAACTGCCAGGACCCGGAAAAATAGGCTAACCCGGACAGGGGTTTATCCGGGCTGGTCTGTCGAGGGTCATTATTCTTTGAGTGTGGCGGTAGATGCTTGCATGGCATACGGCCCGCTCGCGCGCAGGAGGTCGCGTTTGTTGAGCAGCGCGGCCTCATAAACCTTTTTGGCATAGCCGTTTTGCGGAGATTCACCGTAGGTCAAAAGCTTGTCCACGGTTCCACTCCCCCGGTTCCAAGCGTAAAGGGTCAAAGCCAGGTTGCCCCGGTACTTTTTCAGCAGGTAATGGAAGTGTTTAAAGGCAAAGGAGATATTGGTCTCCGGGTGGTGCAACTCCGCGGCCGTGACCTCCCCGTATTGCTGGGCTGTGCTGACCCAGATCTGGGTGAGCCCGCGGGCCTTCCCTCCATCTCCTATGGCACCGGAGTTTCCATGGGATTCAGCGTGAATCAGGGAGAGCATGATGTAGGTCATAAACTCGGGAGTTCCCAACAGGCGCCATTCCGGCCCGGCATCGTCCATGAATTGGCGGGAATAATGGTCCACCAGGGTCACAATTCCTGGACCGATTGAAAACTCAATGGCCAGGTCATTGATGTGGGTGAGCTGGCCTGCTTTGGCATTGAGGGTGATATTTTGGCTGGTGAGAGCCTGATTGCTGGCACTGACCTTCTCATTTTCCTGAAGCAGGCCAACTACCCTTTGATCAAGCCGCTCGACCTGGTAAACCATCGAAAGAAAACCGGCCACAAGGGCCACAATGACGACGACGGTCAATCCATTAAGAGAAGACGTTTTGGGCCTGTACGGCTTCCTTTCAAGGAAGGAAAAGAAGCTCTTGAAGCTTTCCTTGAGATTCATAGTAATTCCTCCTCGTCTTTGTTGTGGGTCTTTTTTGATCGGGCTCTTGAACCTAAACCGCAGAGTTTGCAGAATCCTTATCCTGTGTATCCTCATTCAGTAACCGCCTGAAGCTGCCGCTTTGTGGTTGGGATAAAGGAACTGAAAAAGAGGGCGGTGTTGTGATCCTGTTTTAAAGAGCCCTTAGGACCTCACGTGTAATCATAACACCCTTATCCTATCAAGGGACTCTGTCATGTCGCCGCTAGAATCGACTAACCTATTGACATATCTACGTTTATTCTTTATCTCCAAGACTCAGAAGATTGGCCAGGATGCGATAGGCCCCAGGCACGCCAGCCGGTAACTGCCTCCAGAGACCGAGACCCACGTAGATCCAGCGCCCCGTGCCATATCGCGCTTCTACCAGGGAACCCAGTTTGACACCTGAATTGTTCTGGAAGGGATCTGCGGTCGAAATCAGATCTCGATATTGGGCGTCTTTTTGGCCCAAAAAATAGAGGCCTCGTTCCTGGACCCATCCCTGCCAATCACGACCGGAGACCTCGTTGGGAGTGAAGAAAACCGGATGGGTCGGATCCAGGATGACGATGGGAGCATTTTCGTCAGTTACCCGGCCGCGGCCCACTTGAGCGGGAAACGGGGCATAGGGACTATCCGCCATTTGGCGACTCCCATCGGGCCCTTCCACGGTTTGGTTGAACTCGAATTTATTGTACTGAACGATTAACGTTCCACCTTCCTTGACCCAGTCGAGCAGTCGATAATTGTAGTTCTTTAGATCTTCTCGATTCAGATAGGCTCGAACTCCGGTCACAATCACGTCGTAGGTTTCGAGATCGCCGAAAGCCAGGTGATCGTGGGTCAGAAAGGTGAAATCCTGTCCCAGTTGGCGAAGCGCCTCAGGCACCCTGTCTCCGACGCCCATAATGTAGCCGATTGTTAACTCCGGTTTAATCTCGACCTCCACGATTTTGATCGTCAGTAGGGAAGGGTGGTAAAGCAGTCGTCGTTGAATGTGGTGGTAGTCGATGGTCTGGAAACCCTGCTGGTAGGTGTCTCCTTCAAGTATTGCCAAGGCCTGGATCTGGAATTCTCCCTCTGAAAGGGTATTAGATGCCGTGACAAGGAACTTTCTGGTAACCGACTGGTCTTGATGAGTAAATTCGAGATTGACCTCTTCGGGGACCGCTGTCCATCCCGGCGGCGTGTCCAGGCGAAGAACTCCGGAAGCGGCACTGGGACCACCACTATAAAGCGCCGTGACCCTTACTTCATGACCGTTCTGGGCCCGATCAATGGGAATCACGCTGATCTCGGGGGAGACCCTCAAGGACAACCTGGGGACCACCATCAGTTCATGGCGCTGTTCGCCTCCCACCCAGGGACCGGGGTAGCGATGCTGGGCAGGAGTTTGGATAGAACTTTCGATGCCGCTACTTCGATAGTGAAGCGTGACGATGACGGACGGAGGACTCCAGGGAAGGCCGGCATCCTCGGGTTTGAGAAGACGGTAGCGGCCGGAGGAGGTCTCTCGAGTCCAGTAGGGACGAGTCAAATCAGCCTTTTCCGAAACGGTGACTTTGATGTGATGATGAACTACCTGATGAGCTGGAATTTCCGTAGGAATCGGGTCGACTGCCTGGGTGGACCAGCCGGCTGGAATCTGGATGTCGATGGAACGAATGGGAACCGAATCAGGACCGCCGTTGGCAAGGGTCACGACCAGCTCGAACTCCTGTCCTGATACCACGGTGCCGTCGTCCACCAGCGCTTCGATCGAAAGCTGGTGGGCCAGTCGAAGTGCCCGGACAAAGTCCTCTTCCTTGTGATCCAGCATGAAAAGGATTTGAAATTTTTCCGCTTCATCCAGTCCGCTGGCTTCAATCCGGTTCTGTAAATCTCGAACCTGCTTGAGGCCCTTGGCCAAAAAAGGAGCCGTGAGGCCAGGAGAGGCAGGATGATAAGCAGAGGTCGCCTCCTCAATATACCGCTCGATGGTAGCCAACTCGGCGTGAAGGAAGGGAACCGTCTCGGAGGGGTTAGCGGCATAGCCTTCAATCGCGAACAGGCTGGTATCAATGCCGTCATAAAGATCGGTCTCCGGCCCATGGACCACAACGGCCGTGTCCACCAGTTTCCAGGGGGACGCGTTTTCACGGGGCAGCGGGATCAACTGCTGCATCCCCTGGCAGCGGTGAAAGGCACGCTCTTCCATCCCCACCTCAAAATAGGTTTTTCCCATTAGCGGATCGAAGCGTCCAGTCTGCATGATGACCGCCGATTGTTCCTCACTGGGTTCGCCCCGAGCCGGACGCTGGTAAATCTTCTTGGCCTGCCAGGGGTGCAAACCCTGGGTCAGGTGTTCAGGAAAGCGGGTAGGATCGGCCGCGGCACGAAACGCTTCGGCCGCGATCCGGGCAGAGGCCTGATGGTGTTGCCCACCGCCTGAGCCGGTTTGTGCGAGGGTGGTGATGATCTCGGGACGAAAAGTTCGAATGACGCGAACGACATCTCCCAAGACCTCTTCCTTATCCCACTTCTGGAAGGTTTCCTCGACGCTGAACGAATACCCGAAATCATGAGCGCGAGAGAAGAATTGCTGGGTCCGGTCGTAACGATGCATGGACATGAGTTCTTCGGTGCGAAGAGTTCCCAGGGCTTCGAACAATTCCGGGCCAATCTCATTTTGACCTCCACTCCCTCGAGTCAAAGTCAGCAAACCCGTACGAAAGCCCCGCCCCCGGCTTAGCATCACCAGCAGGGAGTTATCTTCGTCATCGGGATGGGCAGTGATCTGCAGAAAGTTTCCGGTTACGGGTAGATTTCTAAGCGCAAAGGCTAAACCCAGTGATCCCTCGTCATAGGCCAGGGGAGGCAACTGGCCAGAGGCTTGCGTCAGCCAAAACGAAAAACTCCCGACTATCAGAAGAGGGAAAAAGGGGAGTGTGGTGAAGAGGGTGCGTTTCATGGTTAAGCTAACCTCTGTTCCAGAATTTCCTGGTAGTAGGCTTCGTATTGGGGAATCATCCTCTGGCTGTCAAAGCAATGAAGCACTCTTTCTCTGGCATTTTTCTGAAAGGAGGCATATAAATCGGGGGATTCGAGCAGTTCAAGGGACTTGGTAGCCATTTCTTCGATTTCGCCTATAGGAAGCAGGAAACCCGTTTCTCCGTGGATAACAACCTCCGGGAGGCCTCCCACATTGGTTCCAATAACCGGGACGCCAAAGGATTGCGCTTCAAGAGCGACCAGACCGAAACTCTCCTGCTCACTGGGCAGAATAAACAGGTCCGCACAGCTCAAAAGTTCTTCCATATAGTCTTGCTCTCCCAGGAATACGACCTGGTCGGAGAGCTTCAACTCTGTGACCCTTTGTTGAATGAGCATCCGGTCCGGCCCCTCCCCGACTAAAAGTAGTTTGGCGGGAATGCGCTCCTGGATCTTGGCAAAGATTTGGACCACATCTTCAACCCTCTTGACCGAACGGAAGTTCGAGGCATGCATGACGACCTTCTCTCCCTGCGGTGCAAAGTGCCCTTTGGCGCAGTCATTGGAGGTGTGGCTGTAACGAAGGGCGTCGACAAAATTATGGATCACGCGGATCTCACGGTCGATATTGAATTCCTGGAGGGTGCGCTGCTGAAGGTAGTGTGAAACAGCTGTGATGCCGTCCGATTCCTCAATATTGAATTTGACCGCTTGATAGAACGATTTATCGTTGCCCACCAGAGTAATATCGGTGCCATGAAGAGTGGTGATGGTTTTGAGCTGATGTGAACGAAGCATCTTTTTGGCGAGGTAGGCGCTGGCAGCATGGGGGACCGCGTAGTGGGCATGGATGAGGTCCAATCCGTATTCCCGGGCCACCTCGACCAGCTTGGTTGCCAGAGCCAGGGCGTAGGGCGGGTATTTGAAAAGCGGATAGGAGGCCACCTCGACTTCGTGGATAAAGACATTCTGGTGGAAGGATCCCAGACGAAAAGGAGTGGCGTAGCTCACGATGTGGATTTCATGACCACTCTTGGCCAG
>JAYZBY010000108.1:0-14837 GCA_036338555.1 Acidobacteriota bacterium
ATCCGAAATTCCTCGATGACCCATTGTCCGTTTTCCTTGACCATCTTCACGCCCGTGGTGATCTGAACCTCGGCGGTGGCGTGGTCTCCCAGTTCCTGTACATTGGTGACCTCCACCTGTTCCTGGTCCAGAGACGCTCCCTCGAAGGTGCGGACCTGATCTCGGATCTGCCTTTCCACACTTTTTCCACAGGAAAGGGTGGCTACTAGCATCAAACAAATAGCAAATTTGTGCATTTTCCTCCCAATATAGCACAAATGTTCCCCATTTTCTGTCTCAAGTTGGAAGGGTTGACTAGTAGGAGTCGGAGGGCTAAGATGGTGAATAAAAGGTGAATTTAGTGCGCTTATTTCCCATACTCTAGCCAAAACCGGTGCAGATCGGCGTTGACTAACCCACCCACAGCGTAGACGATGTTAGAAGGATGTTGTTCACGCTAGACACTCCCGTCCTGGAGCTCAAGGGTATTGGAATCAAGCGAGCTGAGATGCTCTCCCAGGTACAGATCCATAGCCTCGAGGATCTCCTGAAATACAAACCCCTGCGCTATGAGGACCGGACTCGCTTTGAAAAAATCGCCCACCTGAAGGCCGATCAACAGGTACTCATCGAGGGGATTGTTTCAGTCACCGGTCGTTACACGACTCCCATGAAAAGAATGCGCATCTTTGAGATGGTGGTTGAAGATGAATCGGGCTCCCTGCCGGTCAAGTTTTTCAATCAACCCTATCTGGACCGGATGTTCAAGCAGGACCAAACCGTGATTTTATTCGGGATACCTCGCCTGGATGACTACAGTGATGGAATCGCCCTGCACAATCCGGAGTACGAAATTATTGCCCGCCAGTCCGACAAGAAGCTTCACACCGGTCGCGTGGTCCCGATTTACAGAAAAGTCGGGCGATTGACCAGCCGGATGCTTCGCCAGGTCATCTTTCAGTCTCTGGAGGGTTTGCCCCACAAAGTAAAGGATCCTCTTCCGGAGTCGATTGTCGCCAAGTACCAGTTTCCTGATCGCAGGAGGGCCTTTCAAGAGATTCATTTTCCCACCTCCAGCGGCACCCGGAACCCCAAGGACTTCCAAACGTTTCAGCAGCATCAGACTGTTTTCCACCAACGATTCATTTTCGAGGAATTCTTCCTGTTTCAACTGGGTTTTCAACTCTCCAGGGAGGATCGCAAAAAGGTTTCCAAGAAACGTCGCATCGAGATGAAAGACCGGGTCCGGAGAACGATGGATTCCATTCTTCCTTTTGCATTGACCTCGGCTCAAAAGCGGGTACTTGAGGAGATGGTGGCAGATCTATCTAGCCCTCACCTGATGAATCGTCTGCTTCAAGGAGACGTGGGGTCCGGTAAGACGGTGGTGGCCTTGCAAACCATGATACTGGTGTTGGAAAATGGTTATCAGGCGGCTCTGATGGCTCCCACCGAGATTCTGGCCCAGCAGCATTACCAGACGATCTGCCGGTTGCTGACGGGGACTCGATACCGGATCGCCTTTCTGACCAGCAGCGTCAAAGGAAAATCCCGAGAAAAAGTGCTGCAACGGTTGCGAACCGGAGAGATCGATCTGGTGGTCGGGACCCATGCCCTGATTGAAAAGGAGGTCGAGTTCCGGGAGTTGGCTCTGGTGGTGATCGATGAGCAGCATCGTTTTGGCGTTCTGCAAAGGTCCCGCCTGATGGGAAAAGGAGCTCAGCCGGAAACCCTGGTCATGACCGCGACCCCGATTCCCCGGAGTCTGGCTCTGACGCTGTATGGAGATCTGGATGTTTCGATTCTAGATGAACTGCCGCCAGGCAGGCCGCCGGTCAAGACCATCGTCCGGCGGGAGGCGAATCGGCAGGAGGTGTACGCCACCGTGGTTGCCCAGCTGCGCGAAGGCAGACAGGCCTTCGTGGTTTATCCTCTTGTTGAGGAGTCCGAGAAAATCGATTTAAAGGCCGCCACCGAAATGACCCGGCACTGGCAGCAGCAAGTCGGTCCTGACTTCACGGCCAGGTTAATTCACGGGAGGCTCAGCGCGGACGAAAAGAGCACCCTGATGCAGCAGTTTCAGGAGGGAAAGGTGCAGGTCCTGGTTTCAACGACGGTGATTGAAGTCGGTATTGATGTGGCCAATGCCGCCTTGATGGTGGTCGAGAACGCGGAACGCTTCGGTCTTTCTCAGCTGCATCAGCTAAGAGGAAGAATTGGTCGCGGGAAGCATCCAGGTTTGTGCGTGTTGCTGGTGGGCGATTCGGTGACCCCGCAGGGCGTCCAGCGCCTGGATATGATGTGCAAAACGCGGGACGGGTTCAGGATTGCAGAGAAAGACCTGGAGATTCGAGGTCCGGGTGAATTTGTGGGTACCCGCCAATCCGGGCTTCCCGAGTTTTTCTTTGGCGATATTGTACGCCACCGCGAACAGCTGGAACGGGCCCGAGAAGAGGCGATCGAGTATCTGCGCGAATCGCTGGAATCGAGTCCTGCCGCCGGCTCCGAGCTCTTTTCCGACTTTCTCGCCTGGTGGAAGGAACACTTCAGGTTGTACCAGGTGGGGTGATGCGAATAATCGGGGGTCAGTATCGAGGAAGGCGATTGGCAACGGTTCCGGAAGGTCTGCGACCGTCCAGCGACCGGTTGCGGGAGTCCCTGTTCGGCATTGTTTCCGATTCCATTCGGGATTCGGTCTGGGTGGAACCGTTTGTCGGGTCGGGAGCCGTTGCTATCGAGGCGCTCAGCCGTGGCGCTGGTCAGCTCATCGTGAACGACAGAAGTTCAGAGTCTCTGCAATTGGTCAGAAAAAATCTGAAGGTTTGCCAGGTACAACGGGGCTACACGATCCATCAAAGGGATGCCTTTGTCTTCTTGAGAAAGCTCGACCAGCTTGCCATCGACTTTATTTTTCTCGATCCGCCCTACCGCTTCGGCCGTCATGAAAAACTGCTCAAAACCGTCGGGAAGCTGCCTGGACTCAAAGGCACCACCTGGATCATTTTGGAGACCGACAAACAGTTGAAACTGGACTTTATTCCTGCCAACCTCTCGGTTTTTCGCACCGTCAGGGTGGGGAACTCTCATCTGCAGTTTCTGGTGCCGACCGGCAATCAATAATTCGTGTTGGAATCATCCGTCTTGCAGCGTGGGGTCGGATCCACGGAAGAAACCAACTCCCCGAGATGTTGACTGTCACCCTCGAATAAGAGATAGTCTCAGAGAAATAACTCATGGAGGATCGCGATGAAAAAACGAATAGGGTTTGTCCTGATAGTGCCCATGGTATTCACCTTCTGCAGTCCTGCCGAACCGGCGGCTAGCGTTGAGGAGGTGGCTGCAACCGAGCAGCCGGCTGGGCCGCAGCCCCAGCTTCCGGATGACCTGTTCAACGCTTATATTGCCTCTCAGGTGGCTCTGGCGGGGGATAGCTACGAAGATGCCCAAGCGGCTCTGGAACAATTGGCTGCTGACAGCAGCGGTGAACTGCAGACTCTGGCTCAAGCTGCTGCTGATGCGGAAGACATCGAAGGTATTCGCGCCGCCTTCATCTCTCTTTCCGATGAGGTAGCCGAGGCCAGCCTGCCGGAAGGGTACTCCCTGGCATTTTGTCCCATGGCCAATAACTACCAGGGTGCCAACTGGGTTCAGGAAGGTGACGCCATCAACAATCCCTACTTTGGTTCCGCCATGCTGACCTGCGGCTCGATTATCAAGCAGTAAGCGGGACGCAGAGCCGGCATCAGGAAGAGACACGCGCGGCCGCAAGGCCGGGTTATCGGACCGCTTCAAAGGTTCGATCGACTCCCGTCTATGAGTCAGGAGCCAGGAGAAGAATCCATAATGAAGGGTCCGGAATGTGGGAGGCGCCTCAGTGCGCCGATTCCCGAAGCCGCTCATAGAGCGGCCGCTACACCGACCTTGCTGTGGGCGTACGTCTGTCCGTCCCTACATTTCCTTCCCCGGGTTTTCCATTCTGGATTCTTCTTCTGACACCGGACTCCTTCTTGTCGGCGCTCATTGCCGTGCTCCCCCTAAACCGCTAAGATTGACACAATTCCTAATGGGGGGGGCATCTTTGATCGGGACCAACCTCAGCCAATTCACAACGAAGCCGGGTAGCAGCGGAATGGGGGAAATCCACAGGGCCGAGGACACCCGGAACCCTGCCTAAACCAATTAAAGCCTGTGGCAAGTATCGAGAGGCGCAAGTTTGAACGTTGGGAGACCTCAATCCCGTGCACCCTGGAGTGGAAAGGATCCTCCACCACAGGCCTCATCACCGATCTCTCTTTCGGCGCGGCATTGATCAAACAGGTGGATGGGTTGCCTGCCCAGGGCACCTCCGTTGCGATCAAGTTTGAATTCAATGAGAATGAGGTTCAACTAAACGGCAAACTGGCAGCCCGAATCCTTCGCACGGTTCATCAGTTGAGCGAGGAGGGCGAAGGAATTGTCTGGATTGGCGTGCATTTTGAGGAATCAGAAGAGGAAATCAGATCCAAATTGACCCCGGTCCTGCAGGTTCATTTCCCTGATAGGTCCCAGATGTAGGATCGAGCTGCTGGTATCGTCCCCAATTAGGACCCCCTACGTGACGCACTGCACTTCCAGGACCTGCTGCTGCGGATGATTCCGGCTAGTTAGCCCAGATAAGCCTGGAGGTCCGCTTCACTAATTGGTAGGCGGAGGGTCCTGCGGAAAGGCTCCCAGCGGAATGCTTCCTGGAGGCGTCACCATGGCAAGTTCTACGTCAGGATACATGTGGCTAATGCTGGAGTAATTGATGCGCACTGCAAGAGGTTGCCCTCGATGTTGTTCTTGCTCAAGGATCTCGACGAATGCATCGGATGCACTGGTAACCTTGCCAGTAATGACCCTGTCACCGAGTAAAAAGACCTCAACACTAGCCCCTTCCTTGAATGCGGATTTCATAGCCCCTCCTTGTTGAATTTACAGTATGAAAAGATGGGCTCAGTTTAACTCATTATGGGTTGCGGATTCTTTATTGTCCGGTTAAGGGGCGCACGGCCGTGCGCCCCTACGACAGGTTGCAAAATCGTGCCAACCTGGAACGTGGAACCTGGAACGCGCTGGTCGAAGACCAGCAGCTGAGGCGCCTCCCACACTCCCGAACTCTTGATTCTGAAATCTTCTTGTCAGGGGTCAGGGGTTCCCCCTCCCCCTATTGTCTCTCGATGGTTAGGAGAAACTGGAAAGGAGATCTCTCTTCCCGTACATAAGACCAGGAAGAGCCCTTCGAGGGTAGCCAAGCCCGAGGGTGAGTCGGTCAGGGGGTCAGCCGGCCAGTCGGCCAGCCGGCCCATTTTTCCCGGTGGAAGATGGAACCGGGAACCTGGAACGGGCTGGCTGAAGGCCCGCGCAGTTGTCTTTTACCTCGGGCTCCCTTAACATGACGGGCCCAGTCCTATGGCCAAGCAAATTACTGCGATTTATCCGGGTTCCTTTGACCCCATCACCAATGGGCATCTGGATATCATCGACCGAAGTCGGAATAAGTTTGACCGGGTCATTGTAGCGGTACTGGTAAACCTCGAGAAGAAGCCTCTGTTCACGACACAAGAGAGAGTCGAAATGCTGAGGGGAGTCACAGGGCAATGGAATAATGTGGAAGTCGACACCTTTGAGGGGTTGCTGGTCAACTATGCCAAGGCCAACGAAGCTCAGGTGATCCTTCGCGCGATTCGTGCCGTCACCGACTATGAGTACGAGTTTCAAATGGCCCTTATGAACCGTCGGATGGAGCCGGATATTGAGACCGTCTTCATGGTGCCGGCAGAAGAGTACGCCTATCTGAGTTCCAGATTGGTTAAAGAAATCTTTCTTCTGGGGGGGTCCGTGAGCGGCCTTGTTCCTCCGGCAGTAGAGGATTCTCTGATGAAGAAGACAGGATCTGAGGAATAGTTTTGATGAGAGGACAGGATATTCGTTTTCGTCTGCTGGGTCTTTTCTGTGTGGCCTTGGGTCTCTTTCTGGCTTCCTTGCAAGCCTTTTCCTCTGATTCGGACATCTTGCCGGTACCCGGTCTGATCGTTTGCGAGCTTGAAGTTGAGATGGCGTCGCTCGAACGGATGGAGCAGGTCATCCGGCCCAATTCCACCCTTCAGGAGATTTTTCTGGACCTGGGTTTCACTCCCCGGGAGATTCATGATCTGGTCCAGGATGTAAAACCCGTGTACGACCTCAATCGCGTCAGGGCAGGGCGCAGTTTTGTCATCGAGCGAAGGGCGGATGGGGATCTCCAGAGCGTGAGTTATCCGATTGATGACGAGGACTTTCTTCTGGTTCGGAGGAAGCCGGACCAATATGTGGCGACGATAGAAAGGCACGACTTCCAGGTGCGGGTGGAGGAATTCTACGGAGAAGTGGAAACTTCTTTGTGGGCAGCCTTGGTTTCTCAGGGCGAATCTCCCCAGCTGGTGGTCGATTTACATCAGATCCTGCAGTGGGACGTGGATTTTACGGCATTGCAGCCCAAAGATGCCTTCAAGTTGATCGTGGAGAAGAAGTATCTGGAAGGTGAATTCGTGAAATACGGAAAAATCTCGGCCGTCCAGTTTGCCAGCGGCGCACGCACTTTCCACGCCTTTCGGTTTGAGAACCCCGAAGGCCAGGTCAGCTACTATGACAAGGAGGGGGAGGCTGTTCGAAAGGCATTTTTGAAGGCTCCTTTCCATTTTGACCCTCGGGTCACCTCACGTTTTTCCCATTCCCGCTACCACCCCATTTTAAAGACGCGGCGGCCCCACCTGGGAGTGGATTATGGGGCGCCGACGGGCACCCCGGTTTTGGCTTCAGCCTCGGGAACCGTGAGCTTCCGGGGGAGGAATGGGGGATTTGGCCTGCTGGTCAAGATCCGGCATCCCAACGGTTACGTGACCAGCTACGCTCATCTCTCACGTATCGAGGTTAAAAAGGGTCAGAAAGTCGGCCAGGGAGATCAGATCGGACGAGTAGGAGCCACCGGTCTGGCCACCGGTCCCCATCTGGATTATCGCGTTCAGGATACAAGCGGTCGTTTTATCAACCCTCAGAATGTGCTGGCCTTGCCCTCGGACAAGCCGGTCCAGAAAGAGTATGGCGGTCTTTTCGCCTCGGTTCGTGACCAGTACCTGCAACGGTTGAATGCGATTCCGGAGATGACTCCCTTCCTCAACCGCGTTTCCCCCGCTGACTAGAACCTGATTATCTAGAATCCGGGCTAATCCCGGCCAGGCCATGATCAGTGCTGTTTTCCTCTACAACCCAGCTGCCGGGAGGTTTCCACTTTCTGAAAGGCGCCGCAACGCGCTGGTCGAATATCTCTACTGCAAAGGAATTCGATGCGAGGTGGTCGCGAGCCGCCCGTCCCAGGATCAAGCCTCCTGGCTCGACCTGAAGGACAGGGATCTGTTGATTGTCTACGGTGGGGACGGAACCCTTCATCAGGCCATGAGCGAAGTCGTCGAGCAGAAGGTTCCCGTCGCCCTTTTGCCTGCGGGAACCACCAATGTTCTGGCTCGAGAATTGAAGATCCCCAGAGATCCGGAGCGGGCCCTGTCGGTGGTGGTTCGCAGAAAGCTCCGGAGAATTTATCTTGGACAGGGTAACGGCCAATACTTCCACTTGATGGCTGGGATTGGCTTGGATGGTGACGCTCTTTCGAGAATCAAGACCAGCTTGAAGCAAACTCTGGGCATGGGTGCCTACTATCTAGCCTCCGCCATCGCTCTGCTGAAGTATCCAATGCGGCCGTTTGATGTCGAATGGGAAGGAGAGACTCACCGCGGAACCTTTGCCGTCATTGGCAATTCTCGAAGCTATGGCGGTCATCTGCTGGTCACTCCTGGAGCCCGGCTCGAAGAGAACTCCCTGGATGTTTGTCTTTTCACCGGAAGCAGTAGAGCGCGGTATCTTGCCTATATTCTGGGTACCATCTCAGGAAGGCACATTCACTATCCTGATGTCCTGTATCGAAAGGTTCGACAGGTGAGCATCTCGGCCGACTCCTCCATCCCGGTTCAGATGGATGGGGATCTCATCGGGCACGGATCGATCGAATTTTCCAGCTACGGCGAGGGAATTGAAGTGGTGGTCCCCTGACCGCTGACCCCTGGTCTCCGACCGCTAACCCCTGCCCTGGAGCAGCTCAACTCTACATTGACCTTGCTGTGGACGTACGGTTGGAATCGGCGCACTGAGGCGCCTCCCACATTCCGGAAGGCCACTCGCAGAGCGCCTCCATGTCAGGGGTCAGGGCTCCTGCGGCCTCAGGCTTTTTTCTCCCAGGAACTCAATCTGAAGAACTTCGTAATCTTCCCAGATGTTGGGGCTGTCAAAATTGACCCGGTCGATCTTCTCGGCCAGCGCATTGAAGTCCAGACAGTCCAGCACCTGGAACTGAAAGCGGTCTTCTCCCAGATCGATCACAACCCGGGACGGTTCCATGAAGTTCTCGAACTCTCCCAACAGATCCAGGCCGATGAAGCCATCGCCTTTGACGGCCAGGTATTTCATCAGGTAGGGCTCCCCCGGTACCCCGGTGTCCATGGAGAATTCTTCGACCGTAGCCTCCTGATCCTCCTGGTTGTAGATGTGAACTTGTCGGGGCCACAGATCCCATGTTCCCGGGGAAAAGGTGATGATGTTCAAGATGGGGATCGTCTTCCCATCGGGTTCCTCCAGGGTTTCCAGCGTCCAGATGTTCTGGTCATCCAGGAAGACATGACAGGCGGAGGATTCAGGGGCGCGTGAAGGGATGGATTGTGCCGAGAGCCACAGTGGCCAGAGCAGCAGGGAAGCAGTGACCAGGAGTTTTCTCATCGGCTTTATTCTATACGACATCCTCCCCGAAAGCCGATAGGAATTCGGGACTTTGGCAAGATGGGGATGGATGGGCCGGGCCAAATCCCTCTGATCCAACGCGGATAGGGCCCCAAATATGCTATTATTTCCACCGCCTTGCGGGAAAAGCGAGTGAAGCAAACCTATCCTCAGGTCGTGATGACTCGAAAAGAGATGGAATCGGAGTTGTCAAGGATCGCTGGGGAAATCGTTGAGGATCATCCGGAACTCGAGAGACTGGTGTTGATCGGGATCCGCCGGCGGGGCGTTCCTCTTGCCCAAAGGCTGCAAAAAAAGATCAAGAGGCTGTCGAAAAAACAGCTGTCTTTGGGAATTCTTGACATTACCTTCTACCGGGATGATCTCTCCCTGGTCGACACTCAGCCGGTTGTGGAAGGTTCGCATCTGGATTTCAAGGTCAACGATCAGGATGTGCTGCTGATCGATGACGTTCTGTACACGGGCCGAACCACCCGAGCCGCTCTGGACAGCGTCCTGGATTATGGACGACCCAGGAGAATCGAGCTGGCCGTCCTGGTGGACCGGGGCGGCAGAGAATTGCCGATTCAAGCGGATTACGTGGGCAGGTATGTGGAGACGGAAGAAGGCGAGGTGGTTGAAGTTCAAGTGTCGCCGATTGATGGCGAAGACGGGGCCATCTTGACCACTCGGAAACTGCTGGAGAACGGTTCATGACCAGGCACGGGAACATCCATCAGTTGTCAGCTTTCAGCTGTCAGTTGTCAGTTTGTTAAGCCATGGCTCTAAGCGGAAAACATTTACTGGGAATCGAAGATCTCACCCTGGGTGACATCGAATTGATCCTGAAGACATCCAGGAGCTTCCGGGAGATCTCGACGCGACCCATCAAGAAAGTTCCCACCCTGCGTGGCAAGTCGGTCATCAACCTTTTCTTCGAACCCTCGACTCGCACCCGCTCATCCTTTGAGATTGCCGCCAAACGGCTGGGTGCTGATGCCATTAACTTCAGTGTTTCCACCAGCAGCGTCAGCAAGGGCGAAACCCTGATTGATACGGGTAAGAACTTGAAGTCCATGGATCCGGATATCATCGCCATCCGCCACCCCTGTGCGGGCGCGCCCCAGCTTCTGGCGCAATATTGTGAGCCTACCTGTGTCGTCAATGCGGGGGACGGAATGCACGAACATCCGACCCAGGCCTTGCTGGATGCCCTGACCATCCTGGATCACAAGAAGAGAATCGAAGGGCTTAACGTGGCCATTATCGGAGACATCACCCACAGCCGTGTGGCCCGTTCCAATGTTCTGCTGCTCACCAAACTGGGAGCGAATGTCTCGGTGTGTGGCCCTCCGACCTTGATTCCACCGGAGTTTGATAGCTACGGCGCGCGCGTCAGTTTTCACATGGAGGAAGTGCTTCAAGGGGCGGACGTGATCATGATGCTTCGAACCCAGAGAGAAAGGCAAAGGGAGGTCTTCTTCCCCTCGGTCAAGGAGTACTCCACGCTGTATGGTCTGGACGCCAGGAAAATGAAGTGGGCCAGGCGGAGCGCCATCATCATGCATCCGGGGCCCATCAACCGAGGTGTGGAAATCGATCCGAAACTTGCTGAAGGGGAATATTCGGTGATTTTTGAGCAGGTCACAAACGGTGTGGCTGTTCGTATGGCAGTGTTGTACCTTCTGTTGGGAGTGGGCGAGGAGACGGTCCTATGATGCTGTTAAAGGGAGGAACCATTGTCGATCCGAGCCAGAAGTTGAAACGAAAGCTCGATCTTCTGGTGGATAAGGGGAAGATCGCCAGTCTGGGAAAGATCCAGGCTAAAAAGAGTTGGGAGGTCATCGACGCTTCGGGGTGGATCGTGTGTCCCGGCTTTATCGATATGCATGTGCATTTACGTGAGCCGGGAAGGGAAGACAAGGAAACTATTTTAAGTGGATGCCGGGCGGCGGCAGCCGGCGGGTTTACCAGTATCTCGTGTATGCCCAACACCGACCCGGTTAATGACAGTGAAGCCATCACGCGCTTTATCGTGGAGCGTGCACGACAGTCCGGGCTGGTCAATGTCTTTCCTGCGGGAGCGATCACCAAAGGATTACAGGGAGAGGAATTGGCTGAGATCGGCGAAATGGTCAAGGCCGGGGCGGTGGCGATTACCGACGACGGCCACCCGGTCGAGAACAATCAGATGATGCGCAGAGCCCTGGAATACGCCAAAATCTTTGATATCCCGGTTGTGGATCATTGCGAGGATCGACATCTGGCAGCCGGCGGCCACATGAATGAGGGAAAGGTCTCCACTCGCCTCGGTCTGTATGGAGTCAGCCGGGCCGCCGAGGAACTGGATGTGGCCCGCGATATGATCCTCGGCCGCATCACCGGCGGTCGCATTCACATTGCGCACCTCTCGACCCGGGAGTCCCTTTTCTGGGTGCGGCAGGCCAAGCGACAGGGCGTTAAGATGACCTGTGAGGTGACTCCCCATCATTTCATCCTGACCGATGCCGACGTCAAAAACTACGATACCAACTTTAAGATGTATCCTCCGCTGCGGGCGCAATCCGATGTAAAAGGAATCCTCAAGGGACTTTCCGACGGCACCATTGATTGTATTGCCACCGATCACGCGCCTCACACCAGTCTAGAAAAAGAGACCCCTTTTCAGGAAGCCGCCAACGGGGTGATCGGGATGGAGACGGCGGTGTCGCTGTCCATGGAATTCCTGGTTCGGCGCAAGGTGGTTTCCATTTCCCGCCTGGTGGAGCTTTTCAGTACCAATCCCAATCGTATCTTGAAGCTGGGTCGAGGTACCCTTGAAGAAGGCGCCATTGCCGACATCACCGTCATCGATCCCAACCTCGAGACGGTGGTCGATGTCAATCAGTTCAGGTCCAAGAGTCGAAACTGTCCGTTCGAGGGCTGGGAACTGCACGGGGCGCCGGTGATGACCATCGTCAGGGGAAAGACCGTTTTTCAGAGAGAAGACACCCTCACTTAGCCTGAGTTTTCCTGCGGTGTTGGAATGTCAACACTAACCATCCAAAACAGACCCCTTTGTGGTGTATAATCCCGAAACAGGAACCATGAAGATTCGAATGGCGTTCGTTTCGTTGCTGGTATGCGTTGGGGCGATGGGAATGGTTTCGGCTCAGTTCATCAGTGCCGATGACCTGGTCGAGGTTGAGACCGTCCTCTCGGTGGATCATGTGCACCCGGGGAGCGACTTCCAGGTGGCGGTAATCGCCACTCTCGAGGAGGGTTGGCACGTCAACGCCCATCAACCCAGCCTGCAATACTTGATTCCCACCCAGTTGGACCTGGAGCAGGTTGACGGGCTGACCTTTGGTGAGATCCAGTACCCGGAGAGCGTTCGGCTCAAGTTTCAATTTGCCCAGGAGGAGTTGGACGTTTACGAGGGCCGCGTCATCATGCGGGTGCCCGTAACAATGTCCGGCGAGGCTTCAGGAGAACCATCGATCCGGGGCAGCTTCCGGTACCAGGCCTGTAATGATGAAATCTGCCTGGCTCCGACCCGCAAGGACGTCGCCATTACCATCCCCATCGCCTCTCTGGAGCAGCCCAGTCGACCCATCAACTCCGAGCTTTTCGAATCCGTTGCAGTGAGCCTTTCGGGTGATCCGCTCACGGGAGGGATTCTTAGTTCGGCCCAGGGTGATCTGGGGCTCCTGATTGAAGAGCAGGGGTTGGGAGTGGCCTTTCTGGCCATTTTCGTCCTGGGCCTGGCCTTGAACCTGACCCCTTGTGTGTATCCCATGATTCCGGTCACCCTGGGCTACTTTGGCCGCCAGAGTGAGGGCAAAACGAGCCGCTTGTTTGGACTGGCCTTGATGTACCTGGTAGGGATCGCCATTACCTACTCGACTCTGGGGGTTGTTGCCGCCCTGACCGGACAGCTGTTCGGGGCCCTGCTGCAGAATCCCTGGGTGCTGGTGGGTATTGCCCTGGTGATGGTAGCTCTGGCGTTGAGTTTATTCGGAGTGTATGAACTCCAAGCCCCCAACTTTATTCGACAGAAGGTGGCGGGAGGTTCCGGCACGGGAGTTCTGGGCGCCTTGAGTATGGGGCTGGTGGTGGGGATTGTAGCGGCTCCGTGTGTGGGTCCGGTGACGATCGGGCTTTTGACCTATGTGGGGTCAACCGGAAATCCATGGCTGGGATTCTGGATGTTCTTTACCCTCTCGCTGGGCCTGGGAGCGCCTTACGTGTTACTGGGCACCTTCTCGGGTGGGTTGAACAAGTTGCCGAGGTCGGGTCTCTGGATGCTCTGGGTTGAGAAACTGTTTGGATGCGCACTGATCGGGGTGGCCCTCTATTTTGTGGCTCCGCTGATTCCCGACGAAATCTTCCCCTGGATCGTGCTGGTTTTGGCGGTTGGGAGTGGGGTGTGGCTAGGCTGGCTGGATAAGACGAGCGGCAGTGGAAAGGCCTTTTATTTTTTCAAGAAGGCCACGGCGGTGAGTATTCTTCTGGTGGGCCTGGACGCCGTGGTTCCTCAGGCTCCCGGTAGAACCGTCACCTGGGAGTATTACGACTCCGAGGTTTTTGATGCGGCCCAGCAGGAAGGTCACGCCGTCATACTTGATTTCTATGCCGACTGGTGTATTCCCTGCCGTGAACTGGACCGATTCACCTTCACCGATGAAGAGGTCATCGAGGCGGTTCGTCCCTTCACCCGGCTCAAGGTGGACCTCACCCAATATGAGTCACCTGAGGCGGAACTGCTGAGAAAGCGGTTCGAGGTGGATGGAGTGCCCACCATTATCTTCATCAATTCCCAAGGGGATGAGGTTCAGCCCTCCCGTGTGGTGGGGTATCTGGGTGCTTCGAAGTTTCTGGAACGAGTGAAGCAGGCTCTCTAACCCCAAACCCCTGACCCCTGCCCGGAAATCCGAATTCCGAATTCCCAAATCCGAATCCAACTGCCAAAATTCCGAGTGACCTGAAGTCCAGACCGATTTCATTCTGTTTTCTGGCCCCTGGTTTATTCTTAGGTGTCCGGAGTGTGGGAGGCGCCTCAGTGCGCCGATTCCGGAACCACAGCATAACAGCACGAATTCACGACGCGGACAATGTGCGCCCTCCTATCAGAACCTCTGGTTTCGGATTTGGGACTTCGGATTTCGGATTTTCCGTCAGAGGCCGGCAATCACAATCTTTTGTCAGGGGTCAGGGGTCTCAGTCCTGTAAATTCACTATGATGTCCCCAGGACGGGCGAAGTTGTAGCGTTCACGGGCAATGCGCTCGACTTCCGACGGATCGGCTTTCAGCCGACTAATCCTTTCAAGGTATTCCCGGTGTTTTTGGCGAAGGTTGAGGTTTTCCGTTTGCAATCCCCGCAACTCTGCCCGATACTGACGCAGTTGCACAAATCCACCGTCTCCGAAGGTCAGGATGTACACCAGGGCAAGACAGATCGTGAACAGCAGGATCCAGGAAGATTCCCGTTTTGCCTTGCGGCTGAATTTCATAGGCGCCCCAAATGTCTGAGCACTCTCTCGTACTTTCGACCATCGACAGTAGGGAAGCTGCCGAGCAAATCGCCCATCATGTAGTGGAAGAACGACTTGCAGCCTGCGTTAACATTATTTCTGATATCACATCCGTATACAAGTGGGAGGGTGCCCTGGAACGTGTTTCCGAGAGCCTGATGGTCATCAAGACTACCCGGGAGCGTTTGCCCCAGCTGATCGAGCGCATCAAAGAGCTTCACACCTATGAACTTCCGGAAGTGATTGCTCTGCCCATTGAAGATGGGTATCCCCCCTATCTTGAATGGATCGTCTCAGAGACTACAGAGTAGCGTGGATGGGAGACAAGAAAGCATGCCTTCTACTGAAAAGGCTGGGGTTAAGATTAGGATTCTTGAGACGATTCGATTTTTGAAGCGGACTCGTTCTCGGCTCCATCTTCTCGGCCGGTCTTCAACGAGCTCTTGAAGTTACGAATACCCTCTCCCAGGCCCTTTCCCAGCTGGGGAAGCCGACTCGCCCCAAAGATCACGATCACTATC
>JAYZBY010000109.1:0-7164 GCA_036338555.1 Acidobacteriota bacterium
CAGAAGACAGGAGACAGGGGAGGGAATCCAGAATTCAGGATGGGAAACTCCATGACTTCGGATCTGGGAATTCGGATTTCGGATTATCCTTCCGGAATCGGCGCAGGACTCCTTTCTTATTGTCAGCTTTTCCTCGGCGCCTCCCTCACTCCGGAGACGTGGAACGCGCTGGTCGAAGACCAGCGCTCCCCGTGTTAGCATGTGAAGCGATATGCTGAAACTCATGTAAGGAATAGCTCGAAGGGGACCCTGATGAAGGCGGAGAACTACCAAAAAGAAAAAAGAGAGGTGGAAGGGAGGATGATTAACATCACCACTTACAAGATCGGGGAACGTTATTTTTGTCATATCGACAATGTCAGCCCTGGAGCCACCATCGCCCGAACTGAGGGAGCCACACTGGAGGAGGCCCGGGAGCTTGCCCTCCAGAAAGTAACAGCACGGTTGCAGATCTATTAGGGGAGCGCTGGTCTTCAATCAGCGCGTTTCACGTTTCACGTTTCTGGATTGTGGGAGGCGCCCCGGTGCACCGATTCCGGAGAGCCGCTCATAGAGCGGCCGCTACAACAGGCTTGCATCCTGATAGCAGGCCGGCGCTCTTGAGTGCATTACTACACTTCTTGTGTTGCGGTGAGTGTGATCTCGGTGACTTCAGGCCGGCAGTTGAATCGTATGGGCGCCGTCACTCCCAAGCCTACCGATGTGTAGAGCCACATGTTGCCGACACGATAACGACCCATGTCGTACTTCTTTCCATAGGGAGGACAAAAAGGAGAGCCGATTAGAGGGAATCGAACCTGGCCGCCGTGGCTGTGACCGGATAGCTGCAGGTCGATCCTTTCATCCTTTTGAAACTCGTCGGCAAAATCGGGTGCATGCATGAGCACGATGGTGGGGACTCCACCGGGGTGCTTTTCGAGCGCCTTGGGCAAATCATTGAGCTGCACCCACCCATCGTCCACACCCGCCAGGTAAATTCTTTGCCGGCCGATATTGAGGGTCACTCCGCTGTTCACGAGTACGGGTATGCCGGATTTTTCCAAAGCTTGACGAACAGTATTCTCACCGCCGCGGTCACGGCTCAGGTCACCTCGCCAGTGGTCATGATTTCCCAGAACGGCAAAGACACCGTATTTGGCGTTGAGGCGTGCCAATACGGGTGCCAGCTCGAACATCTCGTCCACGTCACCAGGCGGGGAGGACCTTCGTGCCGTAACGTAATCTCCTCCCAGGGCCACCAGATCGGGTTTGAGATCATTGGCCATGTCGACGGCGTTCTGGATGAAGTCAATCATGGTATGGGGATAAAGGTGAAAATCGCTCAGGTACACGATTCTGAAACCTTCCAACGCGGAGGGAAGCCGCCTGAGAGGGATTTGGACTCTCTTGAGCTGCAGCAGCTGAGGTTCAATCCAGACCCCGTACTGAGAGGTGCCCAAAAGAGCCGTTGCGGTACCGCCAGCACCATAACCCAGCATGCGCAGGATGTTCCGTCGGCTGGTAGGTGCAGGCATTTCCTCAGTGTATCCAACCCAACAAAGCGGCATCAAGGGTGGAAATGTGGGTCCGGATAAGGGGACAGGCCCCTGTTCGTTTGGTTGTCTTCGACCCAGTATTTGGGTAGCATTCGGGGAATCTCACTGAAGGAAAAAAACAAGTCCGGAGAGTAGGAAAAGATGAGGATCGTGGTTGGCATCATTGTGGTTGTGATCGCACTGAGTTCAGGTGGCGTTTTTTTCATCACCCGTTATCTTCAGACTCCAGAGTTCAAGGAAAGAGTTCTATCCGAAGCTCGAGAAGCGGTCGGCACCGAGGTTGAGGTGGCGGAGTTGGACATCTCTATCTGGCGTGGCATTGCCCTCGAGGGCGTGATGATCGCCGACCCTTCGGGTCTTTCCAATGAGTTTCTCACAGCCGATCGTCTCATTCTGCGTCATCGGTTACTTCCACTGCTGCGCAGGCAGGTGCAGATCGATCGTCTTGCCCTGGACACACCCGTAGTGACTCTGGTTCAGACCCAGGACGGAGGGTGGAACTTTGAGCAGTTTCTCAGCCCGCCGGAGGAGTCCGGTGCCGAGTCCGCGGCGGAACCGGAGGAAAGGTCGGGAGGGGAGGGCTCTTTCGATGTCAGCTTGTCTGAGTTTTCCATCCGCGATGCCGAAATTTCGATGCTCAACCACCAGGGAGGGGTGATGACACAGTTGCATGACCTGGATCTTGTCAGCTCGATCAGTTTTCTGGAGGAGCGACTCGATGCGGTGGGTAACTTGAGCGTGGGGACGGTCAATTTAGGGAACTCGTTGGTGGTGAGCAGTTTGAGAGCTCCGGTGCGGATCTCCCCTGAAGAATTCAGGCTGTCTCCTGTCAGCGGCGAGCTCGCAGGTGGAGAGTTTTCCGGCGACATCGTTCTCAACACCGCTCCAGAGTTTCGATACCTGATGGATATCGAGTTGACAGGTGCCGATGTGAAAGCTTTGCTTCAGGAGGCGAGGGTGGAGTCTGAGATCAATGGCAAGCTTCAGGCCTCGTTGCGGGTGGAGGGAGGTGGAGGTCTCTCCAGTATGGTCGGACAAGGGCAGGCCTCGGTGGTGGGCGGGCGAGTGTCGCAGCTTCCAGCCCAGCAGTTGGTCGCCTCCATACTGCAGGTGCCATCCCTGCAGGAGATTGAATTCGAAGAGTGTGTGGTGGAGTTCTCCCTGGCCGACAATATTCTGGAAACGACTGCGATTCGCCTGCTATCCCCTCTTGTGCAGGTGACGGGCAGAGGGTCCGTTTCCCTGGAGCACAATACACTCGATCATGACATGATGCTGGCTTTGTCCGAGGAGCTGCTCTCCGGACTTCCCGCCCCTCTGCTCAAGGCCTTCAGCCAGAGAGAGGATGGCTTCTACACCTTGGAGTTCCGCCTGTGGGGCGCCTTTGACTCGCCTCAAACGGACCTTCAGCAGAAGATTACCCGAGGTGCGGCTGAAGGGCTGTTGGAGCAGGGACTCAAAGGGCTCCGGAACCTTTTCCGGTAAAGGCCCACCACCAATCCTCAGGAAGATTTTCACCACAGAGACACAGAGACACAGAGAAGACAAATTCCTTTCTTTTCCTTATCCCTCCAATCTCAGCCAACACACCAAGGGCATTGTAGAGGCCGCTTTTTAGCCTGACCTTCTCGCACCCGCTCTACTGCAGCGCCGTCGCCTTCATCTGAGCGAAGCGAAGGAACCATCCGTCCTGACTGCGTTCCGCTTGGTCGGTCTCCTTGGCGTACTTTTCAGTACGCCTGTGCGGTGCCCTCCCATCGCGCGCCTTGTCAGGCCGGCGCCTTCGTCGCTTCGTGACGACCTGGTGTGAGAAGGTCGGGCTTGGGCGGCTTCCGGAATCGGCCACTGAGGCGCCTCGGACGCTGGTCTTTGACCAGCGTGTTCCACGTTTCACGGAAGGAAGAACGAAGCCCCGCGCCGATTCCGGCTGAATGCGCGACCGCACGAATGCACAAAACGAATGAGCACGTTAAAATGTCCAATAGCATGGAACTCCGTGGAATGATACACAGGCTTTCCAGTCTCATCCTGGGACTGACTGTGGTCTCAATGACGATAGTCCTGGTCTTGATCGGTTTGGTGGTTCAGGCTCGCAGGCCGGTTTCTTTTTTTCAGGCGCTGGATGTCAGTCAACCTATTCCTGTCTTTATTTCTTCTGAGGGATTGGGTTACCAACCGGGAGACGACCATCTGGCCGAATGGGCCCTGGCGGCGTGGGCGAAGGCGACCAACGGGGCCATCGAGTTCGAGAGTTCTGAGGAAGACCAGGCTTTGCTTCGTCTTTACTGGGGTCCGCCCCGGCAGGGCCGTTACGGAGAAATGCGTCCCATACGAGTGGGAGACCGTCGTGGAGCCGCAATTTTTGTAAGATCGGAACTCTCAGGTCTTGGCCCTGAAATAAGTGATCTGGCCTGGCAGGATAAGCTGTTTCGAGACACGGTTGTATACCTCACCTGTGTTCACGAGTTAGGGCACGGGCTAGGACTGGAGCACACCGCCAACTACGACGATATCATGTTTTTTTTCGGCTACGGCGGCGATGTGCTCAACTACTTTCTGAGATATCGGAACCAGCTTGAGGTCCGAGAGGACATTCCCCAGAACTGGGGTCTCTCGGACGCCGACATCGCAACCCTCCGTGGGCTCTATCCCTAGCACCGGGGCTTAATCCAGTCCAGTCAAGAAGGATCGGATTACACAGGAAACCCAGGCCCCAACAAGAAATCCCAATAAAATTAGACTCTGGTCAGGTCAGGGGCATCTGTTACTTTGAGACAGTTGCGAAAGGAGCGAAGGGATATGTGTATCTATAGAAATCTCCTGTGTGGACTCGCGGTCTGGGCGATGGTAGCGGGTTCGTTTCCGGGGTTGGCACAACAGAGCCGGGAGGTGAGCATTGACGGGCTCATCTATGACCTGGACCATCCTGACGGGGATCGGCGAAAGGCCGCGGCCAAGCTATTGGGCCAGCACAAGGCGGTTCAGGCCGCGCCGGGGCTCATCGAACTGACTGAGGATCCCGATCCTTCGATTCGAATGGCAGCCCTCCGAGCACTGGTTTGGCTCAATGATCTGAGCGCTCTGGATACCTACGTTCGTTTAACTCATGATTCCAGGCAGGAAATTCAGGAAAAGGCCATCGAAGGAATCATCAACATCTACATAGTAGAAGAGGGTGGGTTCATCACTACTCTCAAAAAGTTTGTGGAATCAGTGAATCCCTTCAGCGATGATTACAATCCGCTGGTGGTGGAACCCTTTGTTCCGGTCAGCCAGGATGCCAACCAGGCGCTGACAGAGTTACTCACCTGGCACATCCCACAGATTCGGAAAGATGCTGCGATCGCACTGGGAATTCTTCGAGGTCGGTCGGCTTTACCGGTCATGCAGGCAACCTTGTCGCGAGAAACCAGCGACAGCGTCAAGGTGGAACTGATTCGAGCCTTTTACAAAATAGGAGACCCGGCGGCAGGTAGGGCCCTTATCCCATCGATCATGGATCCGGATAAGAAGGTGCACGATGAGGCAATCTTTGCCCTGGGCCGGCTCCGGGTGAACGAAGCGGCTCCTCAAATGAAACAGCTCTACGAGTCAGGGGTGCAAGAGCGGAGAAAGGTGCTGGGCTTAGTGCCCGTGAGTGGTAGTGACGATTTGCAAAAGAAACTGCTGGAAGCACTGGCCTATATTGGTGATCCCAGCTGCCGGGAGTTGTTTTTGAATGCTCTGACCGATCCTCGTGAGAGCTATCGTCTTTATGCCGCCGAGGGGCTGGGTCGAATCGGCGATACCAGTTACCTCACCGAGGTAGGCAGGCAGTATCTTCGAGAGGATTCCGGAAAAGTGAAGCTGGCCTTGAACTATTCCTTGTATAATCTGGGTCGCGAAGAGCATTTGATTGAGCTTGTGGGGAATCTGGACAGCGATCAGGTCTACTACTATTTGCTGGAACTGGATGCCGGCGAGGTGCCCAAGCTTTACCCTTATCTAAGGGAGTCAGACCATTCCATTCGCATGCGGCTGCTAGATATCGTGGGTCTGCGTGGTGACCCGTCAGCCTTTCCGATCATTCAGGAAATGGCGGGAAGTCCCAATGCGGAACTCGCCTCTGCCGCCAATCTGGCCTTACGGCGAATTGAGGGGCGCTCCACGTCGGACTAGGAGCACTGGTCTTCGACCAGTGCGTTCCAGGTTCCACGGTCCACGTGGATTCGGAGTGTGGGAGGCGTCTCATTGAGCCGATTCCGGAGGGCCGCTTATAGAGCGGCCGCTACACCCGGAAGGAAAATTCCAAATCCGAAGTCCCGAATTCAAAACCGGATCGTTCTCCACGCGGAGCATAAGCAACGCGTTTCTCCACTCCGAGCACAAGCGAGGAGTTTCTCTGCGCGCGAAGCGCGCTTCTCCTGACCCCTTACCCCTAACCGTGAGTTTCACGGGTCTGGTCAGCGGTCAGGGGTCAGCTTTTGATCTTCAATTCTCGCCACAGTTCGTCGATCCGGGCCTTCACCTCCTGGGACATGACGATCTCATCCGGCCACTCTCGCTCGAAGCCCTCTTCGGGCCATTTGCGGGTGGCGTCGACTCCCATTTTGGAACCGAAGTTGGGAAGACGCGAGGCGTGATCCAGTGAATCCACCGGGCCCAGGGTGAACTGGATGTCCCGTTCCGGATCAATGTTATTGAGCGTTTGCCACACTACCTCGGGATAATTGCGCAGATCGGTTCCCTCATCCAACACCACGATGCATTTGGAGAGCATGGCCTGGCCCATTCCCCACAGGGCGCTCATGATTTTTCGAGCGTGACCCGGATAGCGCTTACCAATGGTGACCAGCAGCAGATTATGAAAGATGCCCTCAAAGGGCATGTGCATATCCGTAATTTCGGGCAGAGGCTTGCGTAGCAAGGGCAGCATGATCCGTTCCACGGCATGGCCCATATAGCAGTCCTCCTGAGGGGGCTTTCCAACGATGATGGTCTGATAGATAGGGTTCTTCCGGTGGGTGATGCAGTTGACATGAAAAACGGGGTACTCATCGGCAAGGGAGTAAAATCCCGTGTGATCACCGAAGGGACCTTCTGTTTTCAAATCATCCAGGTCCACATATCCCTCCAGAACGATTTCGGAATTGGCGGGAACCTCCAGGTCGACTGTCTTGCAGGGAACCATCTCAACCGGCTCGCGACGCAGGAAGCCTGCAAACATCATTTCATCCAGGTCGTCGGGTAAAGGAACGATGCCTGAGAACGTGACAGCTGGATCGGGTCCGATGGCCGCGGCTACTTCGATATGGCGTTGGTTTCCAGAAGCGTTTTCCAGTCTCTGCGCTTCTCGAAAGTGATGGGCGCCGTGTTTGTGAGTCTGCCAGTGCATGGCGGTGGTGGATTCGTCGAAAACCTGCATGCGGTAGACGCCACAGTTGCGCTTTCCGCTTTCGGGGTCGTTGCTGAAGACCAGCGGGAGGGTAATGAAACGGCCCGCGTCCTGAGGCCAACACTGGAGAATTGGAAAATCCAGTAATGAGAAGTTCTCGGTTTGGATCACCTCCTGGCAGGCTCCCGAGCGGACGAGTTTGGGAAGAAATCGGCTCAAGTCAGCTAACTTTGGGAGCATTTTCAGCTTGCCCAG
>JAYZBY010000110.1:0-4328 GCA_036338555.1 Acidobacteriota bacterium
AGTACCTGGCAGAGGTGGTGGAATTTCTGGGGAAACACTGACAAGCTGACCCCTGACCCCTGACCCCTGACCCCTGGTAGAAGATTGTGGTCCATTTCCTCTGACGTCGTCCCCGGAAGGTAGGAGGGTTCCGAATCCGGAAAGCCGCTCATAGACCGGCCGCTACAAAATCGTGTATTCGCCCGGAGTCAGCGCACTGAGGCGCCTCCCACACTCCAGAGACGTGGAACCTGGAACGTGAAACGCGCTGGTCGAAGACCCGCGCTCTTCTATCCTTCCAGGGAGATCAAAAACGGGTCTTCCAGGGCCTGCGCGACCCAGCGTAGGAACCGAGCCGCATCCGCCCCATCGATGAGACGATGATCGTAAGAGAGGGATAGAGGAACCATCAGCCGCGGCTTCCATTCCCCGTCCTGGTCGACCGGCTCGACCTTTCCTCGGGAGATTCCCAGAATGGCTACTTCGGGAGTATTGATGATCGGGGAAAAATAGGTACCGCCGATCCCCCCCAGGTTGCTGATGGTAAAACTCCCTCCCTGCATCTCCTCCAGGGTGAGCTTGGCATCCCTGGCCCTGACGGCGATCTCAGAGAGTTCCACCGAAAGATCCATGATGTTCTTCTGGTCCACATCCCGGATCACCGGAACCAGCAACCCCCGATCGGTATCCACCGCGACTCCAATATGGCAATATTTCTTATATATAATTTCCCTATTTAATAGGTCAATACTAGCATTAAACTGAGGAAATACATTAAGGGCTGAAGCCACCACCTTGACCATGATTGCGGTGACCGTGAGCTTGCCTCCGGCAGCCTCCACCTTCCGGCCATGTTGTTTTCGCTCCTGCTCCAACCGGGTGATATCCGCCTTGTCATACTGGGTCACGTGGGGAATCATTCTCCAGGAGCGACTGACATGCTCAGCCGTCTTTCGACGAACATTACTGATGGGCTTACGCTCGACCTCCCCCCACTTGGTGAAATCGGGCAAAGGCACAGCTTCCGGCTCAGCGGGCGTGGCGGTCGGCTTCGAGGCCTGGTGCAGCCTGCGGGAATGATCCTTAACGTCATCGATGGAAATGCGGCTTCGGGGCCCCGATCCTTGAATATCGAGAATATCCACTCCGATCTGGCGGGCAAAGCGCCTCACCGAGGGAGCGGCAGGGACGAGCTGATCCGGCTTTGGACTCGGCACTTCAGTCACAAGGGACGCTTCACTGGAAACGGGGGCAAAGTCCACCACCTCGGCACCGGCGGTTTTTGGTTTTCGGGCTGCTTTTCTTGCTTTCTTGGCAGCCAGTCTCTCGACTTTGACGGGCTCGGGCGTTTTTGGCTCCTGGGCTTTCTGAGCCTTTTGCGTCGGTGGGGGCTTGGATTCGGGCTTCTCCTTGTCCAACTCTTTTTTCTGCCCTCCCCCCACCGTCAGGATTAGTTGACCCACCTCGGCCTTGTCTCCCTCCTTGACATGAATTTTCTCAACCGTACCCACCATCGAGGAAGGAACTTCAATGACGGCCTTGTCGGTTTCAAGCTCCAGAAGGGGCTGCTGTTTGGTGATCTGGTCCCCCACCTGGACCAGCACCCTGACCACATCCCCCGAGTCGATGTTCTCACCTAGATTGGGAAGTTTGAATTGCGCTGACATACCAAATATGTTCGAATGACGATCCTCGCTGGAACGTCTCAGTTCGGCGCCTTGCGGCTACGAAATCACGGGCTCCACCTTCTCCGGATCGATGTCCAGTTCCTTGATGGCCTCTTGGACCACACTGGGTTTGATCTGCTTCTCCTGAGCCAGCGAATACAGAGTCGCCAGGGCCACAAAGTTCGCGTTAACCTCGAAAAACTCGCGCAGAGCCGCCCTTGAATCGCTGCGGCCGAAACCGTCCGTACCCAATGAAAAAAAGGCATGGGGAAACCACCGTGCCACCGAATCCGGCAAGGCCTTGAGATAGTCCGAGGCCGCCACACACACACCCGGCGCCTCGGCCAGACACTGTCTAATGTACGGCACACGGGGCTTCTTGGTGGGGTGAAGCATGTTCCAGCGCTCCACCTGCAAACCGTCCCGGCGCAGGGCCTTATAACTGGTCACACTCCATACATCGGCAGCCACCTGGAATTGGTCCCACAGGATGTCCTGTGCCTTTAAGACCTCGTTGAGAATCGCTCCGCTGCCGAAAAGCTGGGCTCGCAGCTTGGCACGCTTATGGCCAGAAGCCTTATACCGGTACATCCCCTTGAGAATGCCGTCCTTGACTCCTTTCGGCATGGCCGGCTGAGCATAGTTTTCATTCTCCACCGTCAGATAGTAGAAAATGTCCTCCTGTTCTTCATACATCCGCCGGATCCCATCGCGGATAATCACTGCCAGTTCGTAGGCAAAAGCGGGATCGTAGGTCATAAGATTGGGCACACTGTAGGCCAGCAGATGGGTTTGTCCATCCTGGTGCTGCAGTCCTTCACCCGCCAGAGTGGTTCGGCCCGCCGTGGCTCCTACCAAAAAGCCCCGGCATCGCATATCCCCTGCAGCCCAGATAAGATCACCGATCCTCTGAAATCCGAACATGGAGTAGTAGGTGAAAAACGGGATCATGTTGATGGCATGGGTGGAGTAGGCCGTTCCAGCTGCGATAAAGGAAGCCACCGAACCCGCCTCGGTAATGCCCTCTTCCAGAATCTGGCCGTCCTTGGCCTCTTTGTAGAAAAGCAGGCTTCCAGCATCCACCGGTTCATACAACTGTCCCACGCTGGAGTAAATGCCGAACTGCCCAAACAGCGCTTCCATCCCAAAGGTGCGAGCTTCATCGGGAATAATCGGGACGATGAATTTCCCAATCTCATGATGGCGTAATAGCTTGGACAAAAGTCGAACGTAGACCATGGTGGTGGAGACTTCTCGACCACCCGTACCTTCATAGAACTCCTTGAATAGCTCTTCAGGAGGACACTTGAGCGACTCGCCCCGGATCCGACGATTGGGGAGATAACCTCCCAGCTTCTTCCGGCGGGTGTGCAGATAACGGATCTCAATGCTGTCGTCTGCCGGTTTATAAAAAGGAGCTCCAGTGACCTCCTCGTCCGAAAGCGGAATGGCAAAGCGTGACCGAAAGGCCTTGAGTTCCTCCTCGTTGAGCTTCTTTTGCTGGTGAGTGATGTTCTTACCTTCTCCGGCTTCTCCCAAACCATAGCCCTTCACGGTCTTGGCCAGAATCACGGTGGGAGACCCCTTGTTCGAGACAGCTGCCCGGTAGGCCGCGTGAATCTTTTCCGGATCGTGGCCTCCTCGCAGCATCCGCTCCAACTCTTCATCGGAAATGTGTTCCACCAATTCCAACAGCCGCGGGTCAACTCCAAAAAGGTGCTCACGAAAGTAGGCACCATCTTCAACGGTATACTTTTGAAACTGTCCATCCACCAACTCGCCCAATCGCTTGACCAGAAGACCTTCTTCGTCTTTCTCAAACAAGGGATCCCAGGTACTCCCAAAGATCACCTTGATGACGTTCCAACCGGCTCCCCGGAAGGCTGCCTCTAATTCCTGGATGATCTTCCCATTGCCTCGAACAGGACCATCCAACCTCTGCAAATTGCAATTGATCACAAAGATCAGGTTGTCGAGTTTCTCACGGGAAGCCAGGGTAATGGCTCCCAACGACTCGGGCTCATCGGTCTCACCGTCCCCCATGAACACCCAGACCTTCGAATTAGATGGTTCTTTGAGACCCCGATGTTCCAGATAGCGGTTAAAGCGGGCCTGGTATATACCCATGATCGGACCCAGCCCCATCGAAACGGTCGGAAATTCCCAGAAGTCGGGCATCAACCAGGGATGTGGATAGGATGAAAGGCCCCCGCCCGGTTTCAACTCGCGGCGAAAGTTCTCCAGCTGCTGCTGGGAAATACGACCTTCCAGAAAGGCACGCGCGTAAAGCCCGGGCGATGCGTGTCCCTGAAAATAGACAAGGTCACCATCATGTTTTTCGCCGCGGGCGTGGAAAAAATGGTTAAACCCAACCTCGTAGAGCGTCGCCGCCGAGGAATAGGTTGAAATATGCCCTCCGATTCCCTCCTCTTCTCGGTTGGCTCGTACCACCATGGCCATGGCATTCCAGCGAACCAGGCTCTTGATTCTTCTCTCCATGGCCCGGCTTCCCGAAGAAGGAGCCTGACGATGAGCGGGAATGGTATTCATGTAAGGGGTATTAGCGGAGAAAGGGAGTTCCACACCCTGTTGCCTGAGATGGATCTGCAGGTGCTCCAGCAGAGTACGCACGCGCTCCGGACCCTTTTTCTGGAGAACATAGTCGATGGATTCCAGCCACTC
>JAYZBY010000111.1:0-7662 GCA_036338555.1 Acidobacteriota bacterium
AAAAGGAGCATCCAGAAGAGCACTCCGATCTTCCGACTTATAAACACTTTTCGTCCCATCTCTGCCTCCACTGGACTACTGAAAGACCATCCCACCGTCCACAACCAGACTCTGTCCCGTGATCATCTCCGCGTCGTCGGAGGCGAAAAAGACGACCGCCCCACAGAGATCCTCGGATGTGAGACTCCGTTTGAGCACCTGCCGCTCACTGTAGTTTTTGAAGTGCTCCGGCTGGTACACCTTCAGCGTGGACTCGTTCTGGACCAGTCCGGGAACGACACAGTTGACGTTGATGCCGTGAGTTCCTAGCTCCGGTGCCACGGCGTGGGTCAATCCCACGATGCCCGCCTTGGAGGTCACGTAATCGAGTCGAAAGGGCCGACCCAGAAGCCAGGTGATCGAGGATACGTTCACGATCTTGCCAGACTGCTGTTTCTTCATGAGCGGATAGACGGACCGGATGCAGTTCCACAGTCCCTTCAGGTTGACCTCCATGCAACGGTCCCAGTTCTCTTCAGTGAGCTCGTCGAAGGGCCCCTCGGGCAAAGCGGTAAACATGGCGGCATTGTTCACCAGAATATCAATCCGTCCGTACTCGTCCTGAGCGCTTCGAGCCATGGCGTCGGTCTCGTCTTTGCGCGACACGTCGACCTGGACCCCGATGGAATCACCGCCGGCCTGTCGGATGTCCTGGGCCATGTTATCGGCTTTCTTCCCCTGGATATCGGCACAAACGACTTTCCCGCCTTCCTGTGCCAGCCGCCTGGCATAGGCCGCCCCGATACCGACACCAGCCCCCGTGACGATAGCAACCCGATCTTTGAGCCTCATAAGCGCCGTTCGGCCTTTTTCCCTTCTTCCGGACAGAGTAAGGAATTCGATTTCCCGATTCTATTCCAGCCTAAGTGGATTCACCATTACGCTGGCCTCCGACCAGCGCGTTCCAGGTTCCACGTTCCACGTCTGCCAGTTGTCAGCTGTCAGCTTCTTCCCGGTATTCGGCAAAGGCATGGGGGGTCTCCCACAACCGGATGGCGACCACAGGTAATCCCCGGGCTCTGGCTTCTCCGAAGATCAACTTGGCGATGTTCTCGGCGGTGGGATTCTCCTTCATGATGAACACCTCTTCACCCATTTCCTTGAGAACGGGGACCAGGGGGTCGTCGCCCCTGAGCAGCATACGATGGTCTATTTCCTCATCAATGAAGCTTCCCACCTGGTCTTTCACATCACCGAAGTCACACACCATCCCCCGGTCATCGAGTTCTGCTGCGGAGAGCTCAATCTCAAGGATCCCATTGTGCCCGTGGGCGTGGGCGCACTTGCCATCGTAGTCCATGAGGCGATGCCCGTAGCAAAAGTGGAGTTTCTTACCGATCTTGTATTTCATAAGCGGCTATCCTTGAACACCGACTCCGCCATCGGTCACCACCACGGTTCCGGTCTTGGCGCTGGATCGGACCAGGTGAAGAACATCGGCCGCGATCTCCTCCGGCCCTGCTTCTTTTTTCAAAGGGATGCGGTCTCGCAGTCGCTGTGCCTCTTGTGAATCCATTCCCAGGGGGGGTATCACCAGTCCAGGCGCAATACTGTTGACGGTCACCTCGGGACTCAACTCCACCGCCAGGGCCTGGGTGAGACCGTACAGACCGTACTTAGTCGCCAGATAGAGACTCCAGTGGGGATAGGCTTGTCCTTTTGCGGTGTTCCGATCCGTGATATTGACGATCCTTCCCCACCCGTTCCGCTTCATCTGAAGTCCCAGCCGCATCCCCAGATAGAGAGGGGCCCTCATGTGGAGGCGCGCCAGCATGTCGAACTGGAGGGCAAACCGGGTGCGATCCGTGTCGAGTTCCTCGAGCCTGGTCTGGGGAAAATCAGAAGCATTGTTGACCAGGATATCCACCGGTCCAAGCTCGGAAGTGACGCTGTCAATAAGCAGGTCACAGGCATCCAGATCGGTCAAGTCGGCCTTGACAGCAACTGCCCGAACCTTCCTGGCTCGCAAATCCTCTTCGGTTTGCCTGGCCTCCGACTCACTGCCGTGAAAACTCAACGCCACGTCGACCCCCTGATCCGCCAGTGCCAGGGCGATTTCCCGGCCGATCCGCCTGGCAGCACCCGTCACCAGGGCCTTTTTCCCGCCAAGATCTTTCATGGAGTCAGGATAACAAACATTTTCTTGGGTCCGTGGACGCCGACCACAAGAGTTTTTTCGATGTCGGCCGTCCGACTCGGCCCCGTGATCAGGGTCAGCACACTGCCACGCGGATCGGCCAGCCTATCAGCAAAAAACTCCGCGGAATTCATGATCAGATCCCGCTCTGACAACAGGGCAAGCCGAGCCGGAGGGAGCAGGGAGAAAAGACGTCCGATTCCCGGCACGACCTCATGAACGATGGTACCCGTTTCAGCAATCCCGTAGCGCGCCGGACTGATGGAGAGTGAACTCTCGGCCAGCTCCCCCTTCCCGTAGGTTCTGGACTCCAGGCAAAGAGGGAACTCGACCTTCTGATCGGGATGACGGCTGTAAAAAAGCAGATTCGCTGACCCCTGGCCGGTCTTATTCAGCTGATAGGGGATCGGGTGTTTGTGAAACAGTTCTTCGCTCTCCCAAAAAACCTCGGTCGAATCGCTGTCTCGTATCACAGTGGACAGGCTTTCCGCCAGCTGGCCCGATTCTCGTCCTTCCAGAAAAACTCCTCCGACCGCCTCGAACTCCTGGCGAAATTGTGCCACCGGATCCGAATAGTAGGGAAAATCAGGTAGCTGGGCGGGCAGCTCACCAGCAACAGCCCCAGCACAGGCCCGGCGAATCCTGTCCAACATGACGGAACGACTTCCCATCACTCCTCCGATGACCGATAAAGTTCGCGAAAGCTCCGCGCTGACGGCCGGGGCACATCCCGGTGTTGGCTCCAGCGGCCCAAAGGTGCCCACAGCCAACCCAGCCTGCCACTTTCGCCCAGGACTCTCCAGAACCTTCGGGTCCAGCGCCCGAAACCGGCATAGAGTACGGGAGAACACATCACTTGAGCCCACAGCCCCATCACCAGTCTTTCCAGGGAAAAGTGGGTCGCTTTTGCTTTCTTTTCATTCTGGGCCTGCTCCCGAAGTTTCAGCAGGATGTGGGGAATCTCGATCTTGACGGGACAGACTTCCTGACAGGCTCCACATAAAGAAGAGGCAAAGGCATGCTCGGGTGCCGCTGCATGGGAAGTGAGTTGGGGAGTCAGGATTGCACCGATGGGTCCCTGATAGGTCGACTCATAGGCGTGCCCTCCAATGCGCTGGTAAACAGGACAGATATTCTGGCACGCTCCACAGCGGATACAGGCCAGGGTTTGGCGCAGGAAACGATCGGCCAGGATCTTGCTGCGCCCGTTATCCACCAGCACCAGGTAGTATTCATCGGGTCCCGCCAACTCCTCGGGTCTTCGCGGACCATTGACGAAATTCACATAGCTGGTCATTTTCTGTCCCGTGGCGCTTCGAATCAAAAGCTTCAAAAACACCGCCAGATCACGAGTGCGGGGAATGACCTTTTCGATCCCCATCAGGGCGATATGGATCTGGGGAACCGAAGCCGACAAACGGGCGTTGCCTTCGTTCTCCACGATCACAATCGTGCCCGTCTCCGCCACCCCAAAATTAACCCCCGTCACTCCCATACGGGCGGTCAAGAAATGCTCCCGCAAGATCCGGCGTGCGGTGGAGGTGATATCATCCACGTCGCCGGAGGACTTCATTCCCAGCTCTCGGACGAACAAATCGGCAATCTCCTGCTTGGACTTGTGGAGAGCCGGAGCCAGAATGTGCGAAGGTGTTTCCCCGGCCAACTGAACGATATACTCCCCCAGGTCGGTTTCGATCGATTCGATCTGTGCCCGCTCGAGCATGGAGTTGAGGTGGATCTCCTCGCTCAACATGCTCTTGCTCTTGACCAGCTTTCCTATCTTTCTTTGGCGGGCCAGATCGACAATAAACTGAACCGCGTCCTGTCCGGTTTCGGCCCAGATCACTTTCCCTCCCTGAGCCGTGACGTTCTGTTCCAGCATCTCCAGATAGTGGTCCAGCCTGGATAAGGTCTGGATCTTGACATCCCGGGCGTACCGAGTCAGCTGCTCCCAATTGGGGACCTCCTCCACCGACTCATCGCGCATGCGCACACTTTTCCCCAGGGTGCTGCGGAGATTCTTCTGCAGCTGCTGATCAGCCAGGGCAGCCTGAACGTTTCGATTGATCTTAGCCCGCACTTCTCACACCCCCTCTACTGCATCGGCGTCATGAGCCGACCTGACTGTGTTGCACTCCTTCGGCCTCCTCAACGTACCGTAAAGTACGTTTGCGGGGGCCTGGGGCACCCGCTTGCGGGTCACGCGCCTTGTCAGGCCGGCCCTTTCTTCTTTCCTCAGATGAAGGCGCCGCCGCTTCGTGAGGAGAAGGTGTGGAAAATCCGGGCTAGCGCTTCTAATCATCAAAGTGAGCCAGCAATTCAGCCAGGTGCATGGTCTGGACGGGAACCTGATTTCGCCGCAGCAAACCATCAATGTGCATCAGACAACCGACATCGTTGGCAATCACATAGTCGGCACCCGACTCTCGAATCCACTGGACCTTCTCATCACCGATAGCCGCTGAAACATCCGGGCTTTTCACCGAGAAGGTGCCCCCAAAACCACAACACCGATCACAGTTCTCCATCTCTCGGAAATCCACGCCCTCGACACTTCGCAGCAACTGGCGGGGTGGACTGCGAATACCCAGTTCACGAACCAGATGGCAGGAGTCGTGGTAGGTGACTACCTGAGGAAACCGTGCCCCGGTGGTGGTGATCCCCAGTACGGAACTCAAGAAGTCGGACAACTCAAAGGTTCGCTGACTCACTTCCTCAGCCTGCTGCCGCTTCGGGGATCCTTCGGGGAACAAACTGGGAAGAAAGGACTTGATCATGGTGGCACACGATCCGGATGGGGTGACAATGTGCTCTCGGTCAGCGTAGACCTCGATAAAATGCTCCGCCACTTCTCTACTTTCATCAACGTAGCCGCTATTGAAGGCAGGTTGTCCGCAGCAGGTCTGTCGAGGGTCGAAATCGACCTCGACGCCGCACTTTCTGAGAACCTTCACGGTGCTGAGACCGACCTGTGGGAAAAGTTGATCAACGAGGCAGGTGACAAATAGGGAAACTTTCATAGCAACTGACAACTGACAGCTGACAGCTGACAGTGGTTCTCCTTGTCAGGTACCAGTCGCCGGTTGGCGCACTTAATGTATGCGTTCCCGTATCCTTTGTAAATACCACCAATGGCACTATGGCAGTTGGGGTTTGAACAGGAAAGGAAATCTGGCTATGCTACAATTAATATCAGCCAAGGAAAGACAATGAATCGAGATCAGGGAGGTAAATTCAAAAACGCTGCGGTCCCGCTTATGGTGGTCGCCCTGCTCATTTTAGGCTGTGTCGAACCCGCTGATTCTCCTGTTGAAATCGAGTTGCCTTCCGAGCCCATCGAGTGGTTGACCGAAGAAGAGCGGCCGCCCCTGGATCTCTCGGGAACCTTCCTGAACCTGGAGGGGGAGGAGGTTCCCCTTCTGGATCCCGATGCAGAAGGCAACGTGGTGTTTTTGAATCTTTGGGCTACCTGGTGTGGCCCCTGCCTGGCTGAAATGCCGGCTATGGCATCTCTTTACCAACAACTCTCCGGGAACGGGTTTTCGATGGTGGCGGTTTCAGATGAAGCTCCCGAGACCGTTCGTGAGTTCCTCGCAGATAGTCCCTACCCATTCAAGATTCTGATGGATCCCGAGAACGTTCTGAATAAACGTTTTGCGGTGATAGCCATACCTTCCACATTCATCATCGACCCCGAGGGACGCCTGGCTCTGAGGCAGACCGGGGCCTACCATTGGGACGCGGCCGAGGTCATAGAACAGTTCGAACCGCTCCTCGCCGGCGATTAGCCCTGCCATGGTTTTGGTTTCCTTCCATTATCCCTTAGAATAGTCCGGGTTATGTCTGATCGCCCCTTCTTTTTCCGCTGCATCAACGAAACCTGCCAGGAGAAATTCGACATTGGCAGGAAACTCTATCAGTGTCCCACCTGCTCGGACCTGCTGGATATCATCAAGCCCCCCCCGAATCTGGATCCAGTCCAGCTAAAGGACCTTTTCCGCCGGCGCACCGCATCGACGGATCCCCTGGACATCAGTGCGGTCTGGCGCTACCGGGAGTTTCTCCCCTTCGAGAAAAAGGATCTGGGGCATGTGGTCACCATGGGAGAAGGAAATAACCCGGTCCTTGAAACGCCCCGCTGCGCCGAATACGTGGGTCTCAACCGGCTCAGAGTGAAGCATCTGGGGTGGAATCCCACCGGCTCTTTCAAAGACTACGGCATGACCACAGCAGTGACCCAGGCGAAAAAACTGGGATCTCGAGTAGTGGCCTGCGCCTCCACCGGCAACACCTCGGCTTCGATGGCCGCCTATTGCGCGAGGGCAGGTCTTCGGGCTGTGGTTTTCATACCCGAAGGACAGATTGCCTTCGGAAAACTCTCTCAAAGCCTGGACTATGGGGCTTTAACCCTGCAGCTCGAAGGCAACTTCGACGTTGCCATGGGCCTGGTCAGAGAACTGTCGGATGAGACCGATCTCTATCTGATGAACTCCATCAACCCATTTCGCCTGGAGGGCCAGCAGACGGTCATGCTCGAGCTCCTGGAACAGCTGGACTGGAAGATTCCAGACCGCATTGTGGTGCCGGGAGGCAACCTGGGAAATAGCTCTTCCTACGGCAAGATTCTCATGGATCTCAAGGAGATGGGTTTCATCGACAAGGTGCCCCGCATCACCATCATCCAGGCCAGTGGGGCGGATCCGTTGTATCGGACCCTGGTCACCAGTTCCGCAGAACTGGTTCCGGTTCCCGACGCCTGGACCCTGGCCAGCGCCATCAAGATCGGAAAACCGATCAGCTGGAAGAAGGCTCTGCGCACCCTGAAATTCACCGACGGTTGGTGCGATGTGGTCAGCGAGCAGGAAATCGCGGATGCCAAGGCTACCCTGGGGCTTGATGGCATCGGCTGCGAGCCGGCCTCAGCCACAACGGTTGCCGGCCTGAAAAAGCTTATGACGCTCGGTCAGGATGATGTGACGATGGACCCGGATGAAGATGTGATTGCGATCCTGACCGGTCATCAACTCAAGGACCCGGATTACACGGTCAACTACCATCTCGACAACCTCTACGAACATGCCATCTATGAGAACAACCTGATCGAGAAGTCGGGGAAGATCAAATCTACATTCGCCAACAAACCCATGGAGATAGACCCTGACAAGGAGAAGATCATCCGACTCCTTAAACTTTAGCCGTTTTTATGCAGAATCCGGGCTTGCCCACATCATGAAATCCAAACCAGCCACGCTTGGCGAACTCAAGACTCAGAGACAACCGGGCCCCTATCGATCCGTCAAGGATGAGATGCGGGCTAACCTGATCCAAAAACTGGTCGGCGGCGAGACGCTTTTCCCAGATATTGTCGGTTACCAGGATTCGGTGGTTCCGGGCATCGTGAATGCTCTTTTGGCCAGACACAACCTCATTCTCCTGGGGTTGCGCGGACAGGCCAAGAGCCGCATCCTGCGTGCCCTGACTGAGTT
>JAYZBY010000112.1:0-12364 GCA_036338555.1 Acidobacteriota bacterium
CTTGGCGTCCTTCTCGGAAAAGCCAGCAATACTTTCGATCGTCTTTTCGCGATCGTCGTACATGAACAGAGCGCGCCCATCGGGAAGAATGGTCCCCATCTGGACGGGAGGACGATAATAGCGGGCGTTGAACTCCTCAAAAGGAAGATCTCTGAACGCGGGCATGATGTTGACGGTGTCGTGGAAGTAGGAGTGCAGATTGTGCAAAAATCCGGAAACCGTGATCTCCTCCGTACTGAGGCCCCCTCCGGCTTCCAACCGCCGCTCAAGGATGAGCACCTTGAGTCCGGCTTTTGCCAGATAGTTCGCCACGATCAACCCGTTGTGACCTGAACCAATAACCAGAACGTCGCGTTTGTTATTATTTTCCATTACGAGCGCGGGATTTTAACAACATCCGGCAATAAAGGCAACCCGGCGTGGGTCCAAAACCGACAGGCTCCAAATTGGGTTTGCCCTCCCCCTGCGAAATGACTCCGGATCTTAATGTCTCGGCCCTATTGCCTGGACATACCTGGTCTTTCACTAGCAAGGGTCTCCGCTGGATCGACTGTCGTTCTGGTTGCGATTACCTCTTGATCCCGCCACTACCCATCGGACCTAAAAGAGAAGGACGACAAGATCCTTCCGCCTCCCTTCAACTATTAGGAGGTGACGGCTCCATTTTCCTTGGCCCATTCGAGAAAGCCCTCCGGCGGATCGATGACTCCATTCACATTGGCCTCTTTAATACTCTTGATGTCAGCCCAGTTCAAGAGATCCTTCAGAATTGCTCCGCGCAGATCGACAGCAGTCATATCCACATGGACACAGAGGGAGCTGGTCAGATTCACTGACTTCAGATTCGCTCCCGAAAGATCGGCAAAGTTCAGCTCGCTTCCGCTCAAATCGGCACCTTCGAAATCCGCATTCATCAGCTTGGAGCTTCTCAGATTGGCCTCCTGCATATTTGCATTCTTGAGGCTGGCCCCCACCAGATTGGCCCCCCACAGATTAGCCCGCGTCAGTTTGGCATCTTCAAGGTTGGCTGCGTCGAATTCCGCCTTAGTAAGCAGCGTTTCCACCAGAATCGAGCCGCTCATGTCGGCCCCTTTCAGTTCCACCCGATGCAATTGCTCCCCACTTATATCAGGGACTACCTCACTGTTTGCCGCTCTCCACTGATTCCAGGCTTCGCCCCCTTTTTTGGCGATCTTTCCTTGCTCCGTATTACCCATCAGATCTTCCTCCGCAACTGTTTAAAAAAAAAGCATTATACCGCAATAATCGCCAGCCGACCATGCCAGGCGACGATCCCCCCGAATTCTTCGTGAAAGTAGGAGGTGCTATCGAGGACGGCCAGTAGAAGCGCGGTTCGTGCGCAGAGAAACCCCTCGCTGAAGCTCGGAGTGGGAAAAAAAGCGGACCGGCTGACCGGTCCGCTTCCGGAATCGGCGCATTGAGGCACTTCCACACTCCTGACCCTTCATTCTGGCATTCTGGATTCTGAGTTCTGGCTTTTTCTTACCGGCACCCCTCCTGGCTTCACAGATTTTGCTGTGGGCGCACGACCGTACGCCCCTCCAACAGGCTGCGAGATCGTGCCGATGCGGAACGTGAAAGGTAAAACCTGAAACTTGCAACGCGCTGGTCTTCGACCAGCGCCCGGGGGCCTCCCACACTCCGGACCCTAGACCGGAAATAGGAGATAGGAGGCAGGAGTCAGAGGTCGGTGGTCTGCACTTCAATTTCCTCCCTAGTCTCCGGTAAACTAATTCTCATTCATGAAGGTTCATTTGATTGACGGCACTTACGAACTCTTTCGCGCCTACTACGGGGCTCCCCCCAGAAACAGTCCTGAGGGCATCGAAATGGGGGCTACCCTCGCCTTTAGCCGGACTTTGATGGTGCTGCTTCGACAAAAGGACTCTTCCCACCTCGCCTGCGCCTTTGATCACACCGTCGAGTCTTTCCGCAATGATCTTTTTGCAGGTTATAAAACTGGTGAGGGAATAGAACCTGACCTTCTGGGACAGTTCTCTCTGGTGGAAAGGGCTGCTTCGGCCCTGGGTATTGTGGTCTGGCCAATGGTTGAATTCGAGGCCGATGACGCCTTGGCGACAGGCGCCCTTCGATTCAGCAGCGAACCGGAAGTGGAACAGGTCGTGGTGTGCTCGCCGGACAAGGATCTTGCCCAATGTGTCCAGGGCTCACACGTCGTGTGCCTGGACCGGAGAAAAGACCGAATCCTGGATGAAAAAGGCGTATTCGAGAAATTCGGCGTCCTACCCGACTCCATCCCCGACTGGCTTTCTCTGGTGGGAGACAGTGCCGACGGGATTCCCGGAGTCCCTAGATGGGGACCCAAGTCCTCCTCCCGGATTCTGGAACGATATCGTCACCTCGAGGAGATTCCCATCAAAGCCTCCGCCTGGGAGGTGAAGCTTCGTGGAGCCCATTCGCTTGCCGAAAGTCTCAAGGCCCACAGGGAGGAGGTGATTCTCTATCGCACTTTGGCCACACTTCGCACTAATGTCCCTCTCAAGGAGAATCTAGACGATTTGAAATGGGAAGGGGTCCGTGGTGATCAGATGGAGGCCCTGGCCCAGGAGCTGGGAGTGCCAAGACTGTTGACCGAGGCGGCAAGGCTGACCCCTGATCCTTGAACGCTGTGATCCCCGCCGGCTGAAAGAAAATCTGAAATCCGAAGTCCCAAATCCAAAAACCCAGAAGGATTCCGCCCCTACAATTCCATTATTAATTTCAGGAGCCAACTCCGGGAATGTGGGAAGCGCCTCAGTGCGCTGATTCCGGAAGCCGCTCATAGAGCGGCCGCTACAAGATCGTGCCAACTTCAAGCACCTCTCCGGCCTCTTCATTCTGGATTCTGGATTCTGCGCGCGAAGCGCGCTTTACTTCATCCACTTCTTGATTTTTTTTCTTAAATCGCTGACCTCATAAGGCTTGGATAAAACATCCTGGCCTCCTGCTTGATACACATCCTGCTCCTCTCCCTCCATGGCCTCTGCCGTGATGGCCAGAATGGGAACCTTCTTGAATCGGCTCTTGCCCATTTCTTCCATAACCCGAAAAGCCTGACCGTCGGAAATCATCATGTCTATGATCACCAACTGGGGGGCAAACTCAACCAGCGCGTCCTGGTAGGAATCTTGAGAAGAAAAGGACTCCACGTTGTAGCCGATACTTCGAAGAATATACTTGATGGAGTAGATGTCGTCGGCGATTTCCTCAATCACCGCAATCTTCTTGTTCTCGGCGTGCACTGCTTTTCGGCCCGATTTTATTTTCATGGATTTTCCCGCAGCTTGCTCTGCAGCAGTTCGTTGATAATCTTGGGATTTGCCTGACCACCGGTTTCTTTCATCACCTGGCCCATGAAAAATCCCAACAAACCTGTTTTGCCTGCTTGATAGGCTTCCACTTTCTCAGGGTTGGACTCAATCACACGAGCGATAATGCTCTGCAGTTGGTCTTCATCGCTGATTTGTCTGAGGCCCTCTTTGGAAATGATGCTCCGTGGATCCTCTCCGGTTTCATACAGCTTTGCAAAGACCTGCTTGGCCATCTTGCCGCTGATCTCTCCCTCGTCAATCAGCCGGACCAGTTCGGCTATTTGCTTTGGTTGAACCGGGCACTCGCGGATATCGCGATTATCCTGCTTCAAATGATAGGTAAGGTCTCCCAGCATCCAGTTAAACACCGCCTTGGGTTGCTGACAGAATTCCATGGCTTTTTCAAAGTAATCCGCCGATTGGCGGGTCTGGGTCAACAACATGGCTTCCTCCTGACTCAGGGAGTATTGTCCAATGAAACGTTCCCGACGCTGATCAGGAAGTTCGGGAACCTCATTCTCGAGTTGTTCCAACCACTCTTCGGAAATGACCACCGGGAGGAGGTCCGGCTCGGCAAAATACCGATAATCATGGGCTTCTTCCTTGCTCCGCATAACCGTGGTCCTTTGGTTTTCCTCGTCCCACAAACGGGTCTCCTGTTGCACCTCACCTTCGTTGCTGAGCAGCTGAATTTGACGATCAATCTCAAATTCAAGTGCTTTTTGCAGAAAACGAAATGAATTAAGATTCTTGATCTCAGTCTTCGTTCCCAGCACCTCGGAGCCCTCCGGGCGCACCGAAATATTGGCGTCGCAACGCAGACTTCCCTCTTCCATATTGCCGTCACAAATTCCCAGATAAGGCAGAACACGATGAAGGTAGTTCAGGTAGTCATAGGCTTCCTGAGAGGTTCGGAAATCCGGCTCGGAAACGATTTCAATTAAAGGGACTCCGGTTCGATTCAGATCGACGTGGGTATCGCCCTCCGGAACATGAATTGACTTCCCCGCATCCTCTTCCAGGTGCACCCGAGTAATCCCGAACGTTTTCTTTTGATAGTTGCCAACTTTCCCGGTTTCTTGACGCTCTCCGGTAAGGATCTCGACCTTGCCTTCCTCTGCCAGGGGAAGATCGTACTGAGAAATCTGATATCCCTTGGGCAGATCGGGATAGAAATAATTCTTACGGGAAAAAATGGAATGCCGATTGATTCGGCACCCCAAGGCCAGCCCTGCCTTAATTCCCATGGCCACCGCCTCCTGGTTGAGCACGGGAAGTGCACCCGGCAGACCCAGACACACCGGACAGGTATTGGAATTCGGAGGTGCTCCGAAGGCGGTGCTACAGGAGCAGAAAATCTTGCTCTGGGTCAGCAGCTGAGCGTGAATCTCCAGACCGATGACTGGTTCAAATTCCTGCATCGCCATACCCCTGCATCAATTTGATCAGTTGGTCCAAGGCGGAGGGATCCTCTCCCGGAACGTCAATCCAGTGAACTTCCTTTTCTCGACGAAACCAGGTCATCTGACGCTTGGCATAGCGCCGCGTATCCATCTGCATCCGTGCAATAGCCTCTTCTCTGCTCAGTCCACCCTGCAAGGTGTCCATGGCATGCCGATAGCCCAGGGCTTCAAAACCTTTGCAGTCGGGACCGTATCCTCTATCCAGGAGTTGCTGCACTTCTTCGACCAGCCCGGAACGAAACATCTCACTCACGCGGCGGTCGATTCTATCATAGAGATTTTCCCGAGGTAAGTTGAGGCCAATCTTGAGGATGGCGAGATTTTCAAGGTGTTCCCGGCGGGCCTGAAGCTCACTGATAGGCTTTCCCGTAAGCAGGTAAATCTCCAGGCTTCGAATGATTCGGATCTGATCTTGAGATTGAATTCGTCCTGCTGCTTCGGGGTCCTTCTTCTCCAGCCAACCATACAAAAACTCGAATCCTTTACGGTGGCCCACCTTGTTGAGACGCTCTCGGAGCTTCTCCGATCGTCCCGGCCCTTCAAAAACACCCTCCAGAAGGGCCCGCAGATAGAGTCCCGTGCCTCCGACCACAAAGGAGGTCTTCCCTCGACTGGCGATCTCCCGGCAGACGCTTCGGGCATCCTGCATATAGCGTCCCGCACTATAGAATTCATCCGGATCAACCAGATCGTAGAGATGATGGGGCACCTCTCTTCTTTGTGCCCGGGTGGGCTTGGAAGTGCCGATCTGCAAATGGCGATACATCTGCATCGAATCGCAATTGACGATCTCCCCATCCAGCGCCTTCGCCGCCGCCAGAGCAAGATGGCTCTTGCCGGAAGCGGTCGGGCCCAGCAATGCCACGAGTCGCCCCTTCTGTTTGTTTGGAGTTTTTTCCGCTTGGCCCTGCACCCTGTTTGGCTCTACCAGCGACGAACCACTTCGATGCCCTTGTAGTAGTGCTTGAGGATTCGCTCGAAATTCCATCCCCGACCGGCCAGTTCCACGGCCCCAATCTGACATAAACCCACCCCATGCCCCCATCCCTTTCCCTGGGCATGAATTTCAACAATATAGCCAGAGCCATCCAGGTGAACATCAAACTCCGTGATCCAGTTGCTTCGCAGACCCAAAGCCGAGCGAATGTCGAGCCCCTTCAAGATCTTAGCGCCCTGGGTTCCAACAAAGCGCATCTCCACGGTCCGGCCCCATTGACTCTTTCGAATCGGTTCCAGGCGTTCCAGTTTCCCCACTCCTGCCAGCCGGTCCAGCCGTCCCTGGATCTGGGAGACGGGAATGAGTTCATCCCAGGAGTGATAAGGGCTTGAAGTGTCCGGACAGGCCGCTCCCCCTTGAAGATAGGGAATGGCGGCTCTCTGGAAAACCTCTCGATAATCCTCCGTCCGGCCGCCACAAGTCGAGGAATAAAAGGCCACAATGGGTTTATCCTGGTAGGTTGCGATGATTCCGTGTGTTTCCCCAATCATCTGATCGGAAAACGGCTTCTCGCTGCGGACACCACGATAGACCTGAGAACGGGTATCGGAATAGACGTCAAAGCCCCGCACGGCATTTTGGCCAAGACTGGAGTAGGCATAGGTCCGGGCGGCGATAGTCAACGATTTCATGGCTTCCGACCTAGATCGATCGGTGAACAGTTCGTTCGGCACCACTCCCCTCAAATAGCTTTCCAAACTCACCTCGTTAACCACCACGGGTCGTGAGAGTGGATTGATGAACACCTCCAACTGTTCATGATAGGGCACACCATCCAATTTCAATTGTTTTCCATCCAGGGGCTTCAAACGAAAACCGGAACCGCTGCCCAATCCTCGTCCGCTTCCATCCGCTAAATGGATCTTTCCCTCCTCGGCCTTGATCACCACCACCGATGCCAGATCTGATCCTTCCACTGAAACCGAACGGAAGTTCTGCTTCAGGAGAACGCGAATCTGCGGGCTCCGCTTCATCTGGCCTGCAACGGTAATCGGTGGCGGTGAAGTCGGAGTTGGAGTTGAACCTACTGTCGGTGCAGCGATCACCGGTGGCCGCGCCTTTCCCCCGCAGGAGGAGAAAAGCACCATCGAGCAATAGAACAACAGAACCGTCAAAAGGGCTGGAAAAAATTTCCCCATGTTGCCTGGCCCTATTGTTCTATGTCTCTCTGTCTCTTTTTCTCTCTTGCGCCACCTCTACGACGGCTACGAACTGAAGGGCGGACGTCTTCAGAATCTCTCAAAACCCTCCTTGATACTGAAAAGGGATGTGGGGGCGCACTGAGTGTGACAACAAGACAAGCTTTGTCAATGGCTTAAAAAGGGCGCACTCGGAGCGCCCCGGCTCAAACCATCCTGATTCACCGGGTTTTGATACCGCCTGGTCTGTACGCCCCGAAACTTTTTATTTTCGCTCAATCGTCTTCTTGATCTCCAGGGCCAATTCCAGGGCGCGCTTCCCCTCCCGGCCGCTGCACACCACTGAGTGTCGAACCAGGGGCTTCTCCTTATTGATTGCAGCGAGAAACGCCTGGAGTTCCAGTTTGAGGGGTTCCTCCGAAGAAATTTCAGGATTGAACTCGGAAATTCTCGGAGGCTGCTGCTCTTGACGGAGGCTCACCATCTCGACCTCCTGTTTCTGAAAGTCAACGGAAACATAATCGTGAGGCTGAAAAAATCGCAACTTGCGAATCTTTTCACGAGATACCCGGCTGGCCGTGACATTGGCCACGCATCCGTCCTCAAACTCCAGGCGTGCATTGGCGATGTCCGTCTTCGGGGTGATCACCGGTATCCCGACAGCACGAATTTCACTAATCGGACTGTCTACCAGGTGGAGAATCAAATCCAGATCATGAATCATCAGGTCCAGAACCACATCAACATCCAGGCTTCGAGCCACAAACACCCCCAATCGATGGGCTTCGAAAAACCTGGGCTGGGTGATATGTTCCCTGATCGCCAGAAAGGCGGGATTGAATCGTTCGGAGTGACCTACCTGAAGGACGGCGCCGCTTTCCTCCTGTGCCTGGATCAGGGCGGCAGCATCCTCTAAATTGGGAGCGATCGGTTTCTCAACCAGAACGTGCACGCCTCGCTTGAGAAACTCCACGCCGATCGAAGCATGTTGTCGAGTGGGAACCGCCAGGCTAATGGCGTCGACGGAATCGAGGATATCCTCATAACTTTGGAAAGCTTCACATTGGTAGCGTTCGACCAGTGGAGCGAGCCTCTCCTGGTCGGTGTCCACTACCGAAACTAAATCAGCCTCCGGCAGTTCGGAATAGACGCGGCTGTGATGCTCCCCCAGCGCTCCCACACCCACCACCGCCACTCTGGTCCTTGCCATGACGAGAGAACTCTTCAGATCAAAATTAACTCTGCAGAGGGAGAATCAGTGAACTATCACCGCCATCTCGAGACGATCTGCTTCCCGGATGAATTCCTCGCGATCCAGCACCAGTGTTTTCTCGGCATCCACAGCAAGTGCTGACACGTTGCACTCCTTGAGCACGAGAAGTGTATCCAGACCCACAACCGGAACGTCAAACCTCATATCTTGATCCGGCCGACTGACCTTGACCACCGTGAGCCGACCACCGCCCACAAGACGGGCTGCTCGACGAATCGTCTCGTCTGTCCCCTCCATGGCCTCGACAGCCACCACTGCTCGATCTTTTATCACGATCGTCTGACCCAGGTCGAGGTGGGCAATTTCCTGTGCGATTGGGCGGCCATACTCAATATCCATCAACTCTTCACTGCTGGGCTCTCGACGGGTCAGTACCCCGGCCTCTGGCAAGAGCGATGCCAGTAACACGGTGGAGTCGATGAACTCGATTCCCTCCTTTTCCAGTTCTTCGATAACTCCACCAATCAGGGACTGAGTGTTCCGCTCCGGGAGGGACATGAACACCTTCATCATTTTGAGGTCCGGGAGAATGAGGCGCCTACCCGACGAATCGCCACCCTTGCGAGAAAAAATCTGGCTGTGTTTGACCTGTCCCGCCATGATCGCCTTCTGGACTCCTTCCCCCTTGAAGACCCGGATCAACTTGCCTAATTGGCCCAACCCCAACCAGTGCACGGACACGTGCGGCCGATTGGCGAATTCTTCAATCTCGGGGAGTGTCTCCTCTCGGATGGCCGCAACTGTCACCGTGATTTCGCGTCGGATGGCCTCTTCCAGAACCAGCAATGGGTATCGGCCATTGCCCGCGATCAGTCCCAGCTTTTTCACCTCCACACCGGTTACTCCTTTTGGGATGGACTTTCATTCCTGACAAAGCCTCGCGCGGAACTCTGGGCGAATTCGATCAGTGTTGTCACATCTTCGGTTTGAATACCATCCTTTTCAATCGCCTCAACCGCCTCCTGAAGCTTCAGCCCCTTCTTGAACAGCCAGCGATAGGCCCTGCTCAGGGATTCAATCCGTCCAGGGGAGAAATTGCAGCGCTCCAGTCCCAGCCTGTTGACCCCATAAATTCTGGCCTGATTTCGATACCCGACGGTTTTGACAAAAGGCAGGGCGTCACGAGTAATCACCGAGTATCCTCCGATGAAGGCGTGAATGCCCACTCGGCATTCTTGATGGACCCCTGAAAAGGCCCCGACCGTCGAATCGTCATGGATCTCAACATGTCCGGCCAGCGTTGCTGAATTCGCCAGAATGGTGCGATGACCCACGTGACAATCATGGGCTACGTGAACTCCGGTCATCAGCAGATTCCCATCTCCAATCGTGGTGCTGGCTCCTCCCCCGGAAGTTCCGCGATTGATGGTGACGAATTCGCGAATGACATTGTCATCGCCGATGGTCAGTGTGGTCCTTTCACCTTTGAACTTGCGGTCTTGAGGAATGGTCCCGATGGCACACTGTCCGATGATGTGATTCCGCTTCCCGACAACGGTGGGACCTTCGATCACAACGTGAGGACCGAGGACACTTCCCTCATCGATCATCACTTCATCGCCAATTACCGAATAGGGTCCGATCTGAACCCCTTCTTCGAGTCTAGCACTGGGAGAAACGATCGCAGTGGGATGAATGCTGAGGGTCTGACCTTGGCCCATGAGTGTTACGGCCCACCGGGAAGACTTGCCTTATCCACCAATGAAAACATGATTTCCGCCTCAGCCACCCGCTTGCCTTCCACAAACGCCTCTCCCTTCAATTTCCCCAATCTCTTCTTGTTGTGTGTCAGGTGCATCTCGAGACGTAATTGATCTCCAGGACGAACCGGCCTGCGGAACCGAGCCTTTTCAATACCGGCGAAAAAGACCAGCTTGGACTCCCGATCTGGAATGGTCTTGAACAGGAGAACACCTCCCAGTTGTGCCATGGATTCGATGATCAGGACACCTGGCATGATCGGAACACCTGGGAAATGCCCCTGGAAATAAGGCTCATTGATGGTCACGTTCTTGATTCCCACGATCCGGCTCATCTCCTCGTACTCAATGACCCGGTCCACCAGTAAAAAAGGATAGCGGTGGGGCAAAAACTTCAGAATCTCTTGGATTTCAATGGTTGAGACGGGTTCTTCATTCATGGGAAATTCTTATCCAGGCTACCGACTCTCCTTGTCTTTGCCCATCCACTCTTTCAGCTCTTGATAAATCTCAGGGAATCGACGCTTGAGGGCCTCCACTTTCATCCATTGCTTGTGCTCCATGGCAGGTTGCCCCGAAACGATTGAATGGGAAGGAATGTCCTTGGTCACTGCAGTCTTCATCATGACGGTCACATCATCGCCAATTCTAACATGGTCAACAGACCCCGCATGGCCGGCAAAGGTACATCTTTTGCCGATCTCAACGCTTCCCGAGATCCCCACCTGAGCAACAAACACGGTATTTTCCCCAACCCTGCAGTTATGGCCAATATGGACATGATTGTCCAACTTGACTCCATTCTCAATCACCGTATCCCCGAAAGTAGCCCGGTCCACACAACTGTTGGCACCAATTTCCACCTGGTCCCCGATCACGACACGGCCTGTCTGGGGAATCTTGATTTGCTGCTGACCATCAAAAACATACCCGAATCCATCCGCCCCGATCACCGCACCACTGTGCACGATGACGCCGGAACCCAACAAAACATGGTCATACAGCGTCGCATTCGAATAGAGCGTACAGCCTGGTCCGATAACGCAATGGTCTCCCACCGAGACTCCCGGGTAAAGCGTGACTTCTTCTTTTATGACCACCTCATCCCCGACAAATACGAAGGGGTAGATGCTCACGTCCTGGGAAACATCAGCGGTTCCACTCACCTGGGCTTGCGGTGAGATCCCTCTGGCCCTGAAGGCCTTCTGGTAAAATAGCCCCATTAAACGCGCGAATGCGATTTTCGGATCTTGAACCTGAAGCAAAGCTTTCTTGGAGGATGTCACCTCAGGCGATACGATCACTGCCGAGGCTTGGGTTTTTTCCAGATGCTCCCGATATTTCCTCTCACTGGCCAGGGTTAGATCTCCCGGCTGCGCAATATCGAAAGGCTTAATTCCACGAATTTCAGTGTGGGAGTCGCCGCTCACCTGGCCTGCCACGTGTTCGGCAAGTTGCTGAAGGGTATACACGCGAGGAATGTTTATACCATAAAAAGTGTAGGTGCGCTCGGCTGTGCGCCCTTCAATCAGATGTCAGGGATTTCCTGAAACCTGAAACGCACGGGTCAAACGCCCTTGAAAGGTCAGGGATCCGTGGACGAAGTCGCTGCGGACACCACCGGAAAACGCTCATCGTAGACGCCAATGATGTCCTGTGTGATGTCCAGGGAGGGATCGACATAGATCTGGCTTTCATTGCGCAAAAAAATGACCGAAAATCCGTTCTCCTGAGCGTAATCATTTATGATGTTCTGAATTTTCCCATCCTCTGCCGCGAAGATTTCGTCACGCCTGCGAGTGATTTCCACCTGGGTGTCTTCCTGGAACCGTGTCAATTCCCGGTCATCCACTTCGATGTCTCGCTGCATCTGGGCCCGCGTCCGGGCATTCAAAGTGAGTTGCTGGGTTTCAAAGCGCTCCCTGAGCTGCTCCAGCGCCATCCGTTGCACATCGTACTCCTTCTGCTTTTCCTCCATGAAAGCCTGCACTTTTGCTATTTCCTGTTGTCCTGCCTGGGTGCCATAGAGGACCTCCAGACCACTGACAAATCCTAGTTTCGATTCAATCCGGCCCCCCGGTGCCTGGGCCCAAACAGAAACCAGGCTAAAGACGGTGAGGATGAACCCGCCAACCAGCCTTCCTGAGGGCCGCCCAAGGGAAGAAACCCTCATTGAGATGCCCCCTGACCTCCTACCGGATTACGTTCATTGTAAATCCGAACGATGTCCGGGGTGATATCCAGCGACCCATCCACATAGGTTTGTGCTTCACTCCTTAAAAAAATGACGCCAAATCCGTTTTGAGGAGCGTATTCGTTAATAATCTCCTGAATTTTCACGCTCATCCGTTCCAACACCTCATTTTGACGCTCATTGAACTCTAACTGGATGTCTTCCTGAAGTCGCTTCAACTGGAGATCCCGATCCTGAATCTCGCGCTCCATCTCCGCGCGAGTCAG
>JAYZBY010000113.1:0-8321 GCA_036338555.1 Acidobacteriota bacterium
TTTGAGGAGTTCAACGCCCGCTATTATCGTCCTCCCGTCCAGATGGGGACCATTCTTCCCGATGGGCGCGCTCTGTTCATGTACGACGATCGCGAAAAGACGATCGAAAGTATTGCTGGCTTTTCCGAGAAGGACGCCAAGAAGTGGCAGGAGGTCTGCGACAACTACGAGGAGTTCATCGGGACCGTCATCATTCCGGCCCTTTACAGTCCTCCCTCACCTCCGTCTGAGCAGATACTGGTGCTGGAAGGTTCACCAGAGGGAATGGAGTGGCTTCGGATCATGCGCATGTCACCCGAGGAAGTGGTGGACGAGTGGTTTGAAAATGATGCCGTTAAGGCGATGGTTCTTCACCAGCTCGCCATTCCCCGGGGCGTGCTGCCGGACTACACGGGACTGGGGGCCATTGTGCCGCTGATCGTCTGCCAGGTGGAACATTCCCAGATCGCCCTGAGCGGCTCCCACACCCCGGCCCATGCAATGTGGCGCGCCCTGATTCGAGCCGGTGGCGATACCAAGGCTTTGGCCCACGTTTCCAAGATCCTGGTTGAAAAGGGAGAGGTCAAGGGAGTTGAGCTGGAGACCGGAGAGCAATTCTTCGCGCCTACCGTGATCAGTACCATCGATCTCAAACAGACCTACTTGAAACTCCTGGGGCCGGAACACCTGGACCCGGAGGTGGTGACCAAGATCGAAAAGTTCCGCCTGGACGAGTTCTCGGTATTCGGTGTCCATATGGCGCTCAGGGAAGCTCCTCAGTTTGAGGTTCAAAAAGGGTATGAGGACATCAATCAGGCCTTCCGGTTGAATATCGGCCATGATAGCCCACAAGACTATACGGAAATATTGGGCGATGTCCGCATGGGAAAGCTGCCGGAAAAACTGGCCTTCATTGCCAGCGTTCCCACCGTTTTTGATCCCTCCCAGGCACCAGAAGGCTTTCATACTGCTTTGATATGGCAGCAGGTGCCCCGAAAGCTCAAGGACCACACCTGGGAAGAGGTCTCCGATGAATACATGAATCGATGTATTGCCAAATGGCGTGAATACGCCCCGAATTTGACCGAGAAGAACATCATTAAAGCGGTGGCCCAGACTCCGGTTGATATTGCCAATCGAATCATCAACATGGCTGAGGGAGGAGTCTTCATGGGGCGCATGGTCCTGGCCCAGATGGAGGGATTTCGACCGATTCCTGAACTGGCCCAGTTTCGGACCCCCGGGGTTAAGGGGTTGTATATCGCAGGATCCTGCATGCACCCAGGCGGCGGAATGATTGGAGGTCCGGGAGTGATTGCAGCCGATATCATTGCCCAAGATCTCAAAATCGACAAATGGTGGGAAGACGAAGACTACTAAGGGTACATAACAAGGAGAACGCTCGTTGATTAAGATACGGAATAGCTTCCTGTGTGATAAGCCGATCGATGAAGTGTATGGGCTCTTCGCCCGCATCGATAAGTTGGCCTGGGCCTTTCCGACCGTCAATCGGGTCGAAGTCATTGATGATGACAATGTGGCCATAGGCATCCTGTTGAAAATGGGTCTTTTGCCTCTCGATAATAACCTGACGTTGACGGTAACAGAACGAACCCAGCCCTCCCGGCTGGTCGCCGAAGGTGTCGCCACGCCGGGCGGAGGGCTGGCCAGAGCCGCCAAATTGATCGGTGAAGATGAGGGGCTTACCTATATCGGCTTGTATCTGGACCTGGAGTTAGTCACCGAGGAGCAATGCCGTGTCCGCTATCTCATCACCTGCGATGCGACGGGCAACTTGAAGAGGATCTACGACGCCATTATTCGGGGGCAGCGAAAGAAACTGGAGTCGGAGTTCATCGCCAACGTGGGAGAGCTCATGGGAGGAGCGGTGGTCGAGGAAAACCCCGCCTAGCTGGTAAGTCTGACGCGCTAGTCAGAGGGAAATTTCTTGAAATGGCTCCTTTGCTGGGTTGACGGAACCCCTTGACCGAAAGGAATAAATAAAAAATGAGGGAAGAATACGACGGGATCGTGCTCGGCGGGGGCCACAATGGCCTCATTTGTGGGGGCTATCTGGCCAGAGCGGGTCTGAAGGTCCTGGTAGTGGAGCGTCACCTGGAGATTGGTGGTGGTCTGGATTCCCACGAGGGCACCCGCAGTGGCTTCTGGCATAACGTGCATTCCAATAATCACCGCGGGGTGTGCGACCTCAAGTGGTACAAGGATCTGGAGATGGACAAAATGGGCCAGGAGTACATCAGGCTGCCCATTTCCGTCGCCATGCTCACCAGGGATCACAAGGCCATTGTCTGGTACGCCAGCGAACCGGAGAAAACGGCTGCCTCCATCGGCCGGTTCAGCGAAAAAGACGCCAAGGCCTTCCTGGAGTACAACGAAAAGTATAGAGGCATGGCGGGTGAAATCTTCGCCCGGGAGCAGACCTCTCCGCCGGTTCCTTATGAGGAAAAGAAGGCCGTCCTGGAAAAAACCGAGGTGGGGAGGCAGTATCTGGAGTGGCAGCCCAAGTCCATCAACGATGCTGTGTGTGAGATTTTTGAAAACGATGTGATTCGAGGAATGTTCTGTTTTCTCTCCGTCATTCGGGGCTTCGAGACGGATTCCCCGGGTCTTGGGCATATTGTTCCGGCTGCCCTGGCCTCCGGTGTGAGCACGCAGATGTCCAAAGGCAGCACTCACAAGCTGGGACACTCGCTGCACAAGATGATTACCCTGAGCGGCGCGGATCTGATTGACGGTATGGCCGTCAAGGGGATCCTGATGGAGGACGGTCGTGCTGCCGGAGTGGTCTGCCGAGACGGAAGAGTGTTCAAAGCCAATAAATTTGTTGTCAGCAGTCTCAATCCCACCCAGACCTTCCTGGATATGGTGGGAGAGAATAAATTGGAAACGGACTTCGCCAACAAGGTCAAGAACTTCAAGTATTCCAATACCACCCCTCTGTTTACCTTGCTCCTGGCTCAAAATGAGCGCCTTTACTGGAAGGCAGCCGAGTGGGAACCCGATGTGAACGATGCCTGGTACCTGATTGCAGGTCTGGAGGGGTTTGGCGATATCCCGAAATTGTACGAAGACTGCAACGCGCGAAGGATTCCCCAAGGAAAGCAATTGCTGGGTGCCCAGCCTGCTCAACATGATCCGACCCAGGCCCCTCCCGGCAAATGCACCTCCTTTTGGTGGCAGCTTGCACCTGGAAATCTGGCCGAAGAGCACGGCGGCCCGGATCACTGGGACGACGTCCGCGAAGAGTTTACCCAGAGTTGCGTCGACCACCTGGCCCACTATGCCGAGAATCTGACACCAGACAATATCGTCGAGCAGTTTGGACAGACGCCGATCGATATTGAGCGGCATCTTCCCAACATGGTGGGCGGAGACATTCAGGTTGGCGAGCTCAGCGAAGACCAGATTCTGGACAAGCGTCCTTTCCCTGAATGTGCCCAGTACCGAACTCCCGTCCCGGGATTGTACCTGTGCGGGGCTTCCTGCCATCCCGGTGGGAACATCACGGGTTCACCGGGCTACAATGCGGCCGGCATTGTCTGTAAAGATCTGGGGATGGAGCCCTGGTGGAATCCCCCGGACGCCCTCGAGCACTGGAAATCAATGGCCAACGGAGAGAAAGAGTAAAGGTCCCTTTATTCTAACTTCTCTGGTGCGGATCGTGCTCTGCCCAAACGGCTCCTGGCGGCGAGGCTTGCAGATCCCAGCAGTATCCCCATCACCACGCCCCCGATCACCCAGAAGACCTGATTTGAAGCCGGGGTCAAAAACAGGCCCTGAAGCGGCGTCACGCCCTCTCCTACCACTCCTCCTCCTTCGACACTGAAGCGTGGTGCGCTCCATTGAAACACATAAGCCAGGGAGTAGGACCCCAGAACCATTAAACGGGTAAATAGTGCATAGAGCACAACCAGCTTGGCCAGAGTCACAAAACGAGGCAGGTCCTGCCTGTTGGCCAGCACAAGGCCAAAGTAGACAGGAACCAATAACTGAAGCCAGACGACGCCGACAATGGTGTTGATGGCCCGAGGTGCACCGGTCTCTTCCAGGACAATACGCACCACGATCACCCCGAAAGTGATAATCAGCGGCCATTTAAGGAGAGGTTTCATTGTAGGCCCGTATTATATACATAGATTGTCTACTGCAGTGCGTATCCATCGGCGTCTGGGTTGTTTCATTTACTAGTAGGGGCGGCACGGCCGTGCACCCGTCCTGGCTCCACAGTCCTTGCTGTGGGCGCACTCAGTTGGCCCTTACACACCAGGCTGCAGGACCGTGCCACATTGGAAGGTGAAACGCTCTGGCCGAAGACCCGCGGCCCTTTTCACTCCAGCAACTCTTCGAGGGCTTCGACGGCGGCCTCCCGAACGTCCTCGGAGGGATCTTCCCGGGCAACGCGCTGGAGGGCCGGTATCATTGAAGGATCCTCAAGCAGCTCCAGCGCCAGAACGGCCTTCTCGCGGACCTTTTCCTCAGGGTCATCGAGGGCTTCAAGGTAAGCGGCGAGAACTTCGGGTGTGGCGTCCCAGAGCCCTAGTTCGTTAAGGGCATAGGCTCGATCATCCGGGTCGGGAGCATGAAGGACGTCTTCTATGAGTTGGTACAGCTCTTCCTGTTTCTCGTCCTGGTCTTCTTCATCTTGCTCTTCGATTGGCGGTGCGTTTCTTTTTTTGGCACTTCGTTTTTCCCATCCTGGAACCGAACTGAAGCCGAGGCTTTCTGAATTTCCCTCGGTCGAGATGCCGGGAAGCGCAGGTGAGGGCTGCCGAGATGGAGAGCTGCCCTGGAAAGAATCAGGAGGTTTTGACTGAGCGGATGGGTTTACTTGCTGGACGGATGAGCTTTGAGCAGGATCCTAAAAGAGTCCGATGGCCACCAGGGCGGTAATGAGAAGAACGACCCATAACTTCTTTGACATGCTGTAAGGAAAGTATACCTGACTTTCAGAACTATCGGGCAGGAAGGGGCTGGCCCGCAGGATGCATCATCCGGGCTATCGGGAGGGTGTCAGGCCATTCTGGTCGTGGATAATCTTCCCCCCAAGTCCGGTCAAGACGACCTGGAGATCGAGGATCTGATCTATCGGAATCGTGAAATAGTCCCTGTCCAGTACCACGAAATCAGCATACTTCCCGGGTTCCAGCGTGCCAAGGGTATCCTCGGCGAGCAGGTACTCCGATGCCCAGGTGGTTGCCATTTTCAGAGCCGTGACTCGATCGATACCCTCCTCAGGGACCAGGGTAACAACCTCCTGATCATTGAGGGAGATCCTGCGAGTGACCAGCTGATGGATAGGAAGCCAGAAGTTGGAACCGGCCGCCTCCAGGGTGACCCGGTGTCCATCCTCGATCCAGGTCTTGACGGGCATCACAAAAGGTCTCAACCGGTCGCCATAGATCTCCAATAATTCGGGCACTCGGACCAGGTTTCGAGGCGTGACATTGATGATGATCCCATATTTTTTGATGGCCGCCATGATATCCGGCATATTGCCCAGCAGGTAATTGTGCTCGATGGTGGTTCTCAGGCTTCTGATGTACTCGACCGAGAGATTCCCCTCGCTCATGGCCTCTTCCAGCATCTGGATATACAGGCGTGCGCCGTGGCTGGCGGTTCCGTGTGCCTGGACCGGCCGCCATCCACTCAGGATGGCGGCTTTATAGGATTCCCAGGGCTTGCCTCCTGGACCCGGGCAGCGTTCGCGAGCCTTGATCTCGGGTGGGGCTTCCAGGTCGGATCCCAGGCAGGGATCGTTGAAAACGGAATCCCAAATTTCATTGCACATCCCGTTCAACCACAGCATCTCACCCCCGTTGGAGTGGTCGGTCCAGGCAGCGCCGCTGGCCTTGTAGAATTCCCGAGTGAAGTTCAGACCGAAATGACGTCCCCTTTGCGACTCGATGTAGTAGGCCAGCCGATGGGGCATCTGGCCTTTTCGATTCAAGAGGTTGTAGGCGGCTGCCACCCGCGGGATGACGACCCGCGTTCCTACTGCCGTGATACCCAATTTTTGCAGGTCCATCCCGTAAAGCCGCAGCGTCTCGGCCAGGCTTTCCAGGGGCCTATCCTTCCACCAGTATTCCCAGCTCAGGGCATCCACCCCGGGGACACCCGTGTATCCGTTCTGTGCCGATCCAGGGCCGTTCTCTAAATCGACGCTCTCCTCGAAGTCCGGAAACACGGTCTTCATGGCCTCCATGGCCACAGCGTTGAATATGGGATGGGTTCCACCCACTTTAACGACCACTGGATGGTCCGGGGTGGCACCGTCCCACTGTCGCCTGTTGATGCTCCCGGCAAAGACCCATCGATAGGTCGTGCCCAGAGTGCCACTGGGATTGCCTCTGAGATCCACCGTTATCCATTTACCTTTCGCTATCCCTTGAACTTCGATGGCATTAACGATGGCCTCCCGGAGTTTCTTGGCGGTGGCCTCTGCGGTTTCCTCGGCAACCACCGTTAAATTGACGCTGGGATCGTTCAAGCCCTGGGTGGGTCCATAACGCCGGGCAGCGGCCGTGTACAGATGGAAGTGGGTCTGAATCAAACCGGGAATCACGGTGCGGTTCCCGACATCTACGAAATTCGTCTCGGGTCCCGCCAATCCTTTCATCTGGCTGTTGCTGCCCAGGGCCATTATCCGCTTGCCCTTGACGGCCATGGCCTGATGGATGTGCCCCGGCGTGCTGGGAAGATTACTGCGGTCATCCATGGTGACGATGTTGCCGTTAGTTAAAATCAGGTCTGCGTACCCATGCCTGCCCACCAGCTGGGAAACCTCTTGAGAAAGTCCCGTATTCACACATAGCCAGCCGATCAGAACCAATACAACGTATTTTGGATTCATCAGATTCCTCCGCCTTTGAGGTTCGCGATCACCTGACGCGATGGTTGGCGTTCTGCCACCCCCTTTCTTTTCAACAACCAAAAGAAATGGTGCCGGAGGGGAGACTCGAACTCCCACGAGCTTAAAGCTCACTGCGCCCTGAACGCAGCGCGTCTGCCAATTCCACCACTCCGGCACATGGCGAGAGGTATGATTCGCTCCAAGAGTTTACATCGGTATGCTCGTGATGTGAAGCCGTGTCGATCCGGCTGGTATCGGATGCTCCCTGAGCCGGAATCAGGCATCCTTATCGGCAAGTTGACAAAAACCTGTGCGGGGCTTGAAGAAGTCCGGCCAAGGGGATAAGGTAGCCTCTACCAGTATCTGCATCAACCCTAACCTAGGAGATTATGAGATGAAAACCAGACGGGATTTTCTCAAAGGAGTCGCGGCCGCCGGCGCAGTTTCAGGGATTGCCGCCGAAACGGAGGCGAATGCCGCAGCTGCCCAGATCCAGACCGCCAGCACGATGTCGGCGCTGCCGCCCTCCAGTTATGTGGAAGCGATGGAATCGGACGTCCCCGAGGGCTATTCCGAAGCCCAGGCCGCCCATTATTTCGTCCAGAACGCCACCTCCGATTTCATGGCGGATGTGGTCAAGAGCCTGGGAATTGAGTACATTGCCTCCAACCCGGGATCCAGCCACCGGGGCTTTCAGGAATCGATTGTCAACCATGGTGGCAACCGTTCGCCTGAATGGCTTACCTGTCTGCATGAAGAATCCTCCGTGGCCATGGGCCACGGCTATGCCAAAATCGCTTACAAGCCCATGGCGATGGCCTGTCACAGCACGGTCGGCCTCCAGCACGCATCGATGGCGATCTACAACGCTTTTTGTGACCGCGTTCCGCTGATTGTCTTCGGGGGCAATCATCTGGATGCCGCCGATCGCCGGCCCGGTGCGGAATGGTCCCATGCGGCACAGGATCCCTCCAAGCTGGTACGCGATTTCATCAAGTGGGACGATACCCCCGTTTCGGCTCAGCATTTTGTGGAATCGATGCAGCGGGCCTACAAAATTGCCACCACGCCCCCAATGGGACCAGTGGTCATCATCCTGGACGGCCACCTTCAGGAAAAGGAACTGGGAAACGCTCCGACCATTCCCGATTTCACGCCGACCGTTCCTCCCCAGGGTGAGATCGGTGCCCTGCGTGAGGCGGCGCGCCTGCTGGTCGATGCAGAACGGCCGGTGATCCTGGCTGACAAGATGGCCCGCACGCCGGCGGGAATGAGCCGTCTGGTCGAACTTGCTGAAGCATTGCAGGTCCCGGTTGTGGACCGGGGCGGTCGCATGAATTTCCCGAACGATCACTATCTCGCGCAGGCCGGACGCGGTGGCCAGCTGATCCGTGAAGCCGACGTCATCCTGGGATTGGAGATGTTTGATTTCTGGGGCGCCGTCAACAGCATGCGTGATCTGGTCCACCGC
>JAYZBY010000114.1:0-12017 GCA_036338555.1 Acidobacteriota bacterium
AGCCCTACTCCTCTGATTCGGAAGCTTCCTCTTCGCCTTCGTCTTCCTGGGCGGCTTCTCCCGAGTCCCGGGCGCAACGGAATCCGATTCCATACTGGGCATCCGGCAGGTAGGCACTGCGCGTGTAAAGGCCCATGCCTCTGCCCCTCATGGCGTACGATCCACCCCGGACGGCCATGAAATTTCTTCTGAAGGACTCATCCCGGCTACCGGGATTGTCCGGATAAGGTTCCAGCTCGTTGGCCGTCCATTCCTGGGCATTGCCCATCATGTCGTAGACTCCGAAAGGACTCTTATCTTCGGGCATTTCACCCACTTCGAGGTTGTTGCGCATCCCCAGCTCATCGGTGTTGGACTTGGGTTCCCAGACCTCGCCCCAGGGAAACTTGAGCCCATCGGTTCCTCGAGCTGCCTTTTCCCACTCCGCCTCTGTGGGGAGTCGTTTACCGGCCGTCTCACAGTAGGGTTTAGAGTCTTCCCAGGTGACGTTTCCCACAGGGAAATCCTCTTTTCCAATGCTGTAAAAACGCCGCCAGTCACCCGTTGGATCGTAGTCACTCTCCGTCAGAAAACGGATCCACTCACCGTGAGTCACCTCATACACATCGATGTAGTAGGAGGGTAAATCAACCCTGTGCTCCGGAAACTCCAGGGGAGGTGTACGCTCCAGGTCCGATCCCATGGTGAATTCACCGCCTGGAATCAGCACCATCTCACCTGGTGAGGGCTGGTTCAGCGCAGCTTGGGCCATGTCATCGACGGGCTCTTCAGCCGCATCAGAGCAGCCGAGCCATACCAGAGAAGAGAAAACGATCAGGAAAAATGATTGGAAGGAGATTTTGTCTTTCATGACTTAATCCTTATAACACTCTGTGAACAAAGATCCAAGCGGGAAAAACAGAATACAGGAGCCCGCAGCCGGGAGCCGGCGGACCTGTTTTAGCGGCCTCCGGAATCGACGCTCTCTCAATCTTGAATTCTTCTTGTCAGTTGTCGGTTTTTTTGCTGCCCCTCACTTTCAAAGTCCTTGCAGTGGGCGCACGCCGCGCGCCCCTACAACAGGCTGCAAGATCGTGCCAACCTGGAACGTGAAACGCGCTGGTCGAAGACCAGCGGCCGGTCAGGGGTCAGGGGTCAGGGGTCAGGTAATGCCCCCTCACCCACTCAATGCTCTCCTCCTTGCTGGTGAGACGACCCTCCAGCTGGAGATCCTCCAGAGCCCCCAGGATCTCGGAGAAAACGGGCCCCGGCTCGAGACCCAGATCAATCAGGTCCTGTCCCTTGACCAGAGGCTTGGGACGCATCTGTTCCTGGGTGAAATCCTGCTGCTTTTCTCGGCAAAAATCGTAATGCGACAGGTTGCCGTGGCTGGCCAGACAGTCCAGGCGATGCAGTTCCAGGTGCTCGTCAAAGTTCTCCTTGCGAAGGAACCGTTTCAGGGTGCTGTCGCGCATTTCCTGAACATGGATGAATCGCAGGTGATTTTTGACCAGATCCACCACCTGTTCCGTCGTATCGTTGGAAATGCGCAGCCGGCGGCAGATATCCTCCGCCATACGGGCGCCCTGCTCCACATGTCCATCAAAGCGAATCCGTTCTTTGACGGTGAAGGTGGGCGGTTTGCCGATGTCGTGCATCAGAATTCCGAGCGCCAGGGTTTCGGTCAACTTCCCGGCCAGTTTGAACATCAGGCAGGTATGAACAAAAACATCGCCCTCCGGATGAAACTCCGGAGGCTGCTCGACGCCATCCATGGCGACCGCCTCAGGCAGAATCTGTTGGAGAACTCCTGAATCCAGCAGCAGCTTCAGCCCGCGAGACGGATTGGATCCAGTGAGAATTTTCAGGAGTTCGTCTCGGATTCTCTCCCAGCTGACTTGGGTGAGTTGCGGAGCGAATTGTTGAATTTGACGGTACGTTTCCGCTTCGATCTCAAAGCCCAGTTGACAGGCCAGCCGCAATGCACGCAGGAGTCGCAGCTTGTCCTCCCCGAATCGGTGATCCGGAGAACCCACGGTGCGAATCAGCTTGCGCTCAAGATCTTCCTGTCCCTTGACGAAATCGATGACTTGTTCATCGTCAGGACTCAGGAAGAGCGCATTGACGGTGAAGTCACGACGCAGGGCATCGTTTTGGGCGTCCGTGAATTCCACCGAACCGGGGTGGCGACCGTCTTCGTATTGTGAATCCTTTCGGAAGGTCGTGACCTCGTAGCTGCTCGATTCCACCATCACCACGATCACCCCGAACGCTTTCCCTACGGGGATGGTCTGGGCAAAGAGCCCCTCGACTTCGTCGGGAGAGGCGGAGGTGGCGATGTCAATCTCGGTAATGTCCTCATCCAGGAGAAGGTCCCGGACCGCACCTCCGGCGAAGTAGGCCTCATGGTCATTGTTGTGGAGTCGGTGAACGATGGTTAGAGCGCCCTTTAAAAGGTAAGGATCAACCCTTTCTTGTAAGGACATCCGATGATTACGGGCTTTCTATGCTTCCAGCTTGTTCAGCTGTTTGGTCCAACCCAGGTCCGGGAAGTCGCGATTGCACCAATCACGGTAGTGTTTGAACTTCTCGGTGTTGCCCAATTGGTGGTAACTCAGCGCCAGATTGGGAAGCATTATCTCGATACTATGAAAGTCATCGGAAATCTTGAGGGTTTTCTCACCGGCTTTCACGGCCTCTTCAAAGCGTCCCATCCCATGGTAGTTGTTGGTCAGGTAGCTGTGAATCTCAGCCTTTTCCGTTTTTCCTTCGATGGATTCCTTCAAGCCCTTTTCCACCATCTCAACGGATTTTTCGTATTCTTTCAAGCTGTAGTAGCAGTGAGCGATTTCAATATAGAGCCATGCCAAGGGCTCTGGGCTGTCTTGCAGTTCCTTGAGCTCCAGTAATTTGAGATAGGAGTCCAGGGCCATACTGAAGTTGAGCAGCCTCCGGTTACAGAGCCCGATATTAAAGTAGATCTCGTCCTGGCGTTCGAAACCCTGATCCGCTTCCAGCACCTGGGAAAAGTATTCCAGGGCCTTATCGAATTCACCCAGCTCGTAGTGGCTGTAGCCGAGGCTTTCAAAAATGTAGACAATTTCAGGATCATCCCGGCTAATCAGAGAGATGGCTTCGGTATTGAATTTCACCGCCTTGCTAAAGTCTCCCTGGACCTCGTAGTTTCTACTCATGTCGGCCAGAAGCATCCATTGAGCCTCATCGTGGAGGTGGCTCATGTATTTGGAAGCCTCCAGGCGAGACTCCAAAGAGGCATCATTCTGCTCGCCATACTCGTAGAGAGATCCTAAAAAATAATGAACCAGTCCACAGATCTGGGGGTCAAAATCCTTCTCGGCGGGACGAAGCATCGCCTTTGCTCCCGTCAGGGCCAAGAAGGCCTTTTCGTCCTGGTTCATCAGGAAATAGCAGATCCCTTCCAACCCCTGGTAGTAGGCACGGGGATTGCCCTCCGGCGCCATTTTCTCCGCCTGCTGGTAGTAGGTGACGGCCTTCTGGAACTTATCTTCTTCGTAGTAGTGGGCGGCGATTTCGTCCAGGATCTCTAATTTGTCCTGTATGTTCTGGAGGGTTGCTAGTGTCTGCTCGAGTTGTTTAACATCCATGCTGAAGGAATGGGGAGTAGGGTAGCACACTCCAAGAGGGAACGTCTAATGCGGTTTTGGCCGGTCTCACTGGGTCTTTTCGGGTTGAGTTTGACCTTGATAGGTCTCCTGCAACCCGCCGAAACCTCCAAGTTTGAGCAGCTGGTTCCAGAGGACATCCTGGCCCTGGTCGTGGTGACGAATCCCCCTGCCAGTTTGGACTTTCTCGATCAGGTGCAGCTGCGGCAGTGGTTGGGTCTGGACTCTCAGGCGGTTCTCGAAAATATTCCTGATCAGCTGCAGGACCCGCTTTTGTCGCTTTTTGTTCACCAGGCGAAGAGCGTCTGGTTGTTTGTCCATCACCTGGGTCAACAGGAGGATGAATCATGGCGGGTTCACTTTACCGCTTTGCTGGTCCCCCGATCGACTGAACTCACCCAGGCGCTGGAACTTCCCATCAAGGCGGCGGTCACGAGCCTTTTCGGCGCGGGAAATCTGGAGATATCGGAAGATGGGAATGTTCTGGTTTATAGAGGAAAGGAACCGGGACAGGTTTTCTATCAGAGGAGGATGCCTGAGTATCTTCTGGTTTCCAACAGTTCCGAGGGTTGGCAGAAAACCCTTCGCACCGCCATGGGAGAAGAGAAGAGTCTGTCCCAGGACTCTTCCTTTCAGAGGGTCAAGAATTACCTGCCAATCGATGAGGGCCTCTTCTTGTACTTCAGGGCCAATCGGCTCTTCCCGCTTCTTCCGGAGTTTGGTTATCTGATCCGGTGGCAGGCGGGGCAGTTTTCCGAGCAGTACTACGAGGTAGATGACCGCTGACCGAAAATCCGAAAGCCGAAATCCCAAATCCGAAACAAACTTCAGATTCGAAATACAAAACCTTAGAGCCTGGAACTTACCATTCTAAACTCCTCTTCTAGCCCCTGACCTCTGACTCCTGATTAGGAGAAGCCAGGAGCCGGAAGACAGAATGCGAAGTCTCGGATTTGGGAGTTCGGATTTCCTGCCAAGGGGGCAGGTGTCAGGTTTCGATCACCACCTGGCCTCCAGACACGACGATCGACTGGATTCCATAAGGCATGGGAAACGAGGAAGTGGGATCAAAGGGAGGATCCTGGCTTTGACCCAGGGAGATCAGGATCTCGTTTACCAGTGCGATGGGTAATTCCATGCCGCTGAAGCGAGTCTGCTGGATTTGGAATTGTCCGCTTCCGTCGCTCACACTGATTTGGCCTTCAATTTCCAGGGTCAGCTTTCCTTGCAGGAGAGTTCCAAGCAGTCTTCCGGTCGCTGCGTTCTCCCCCAGCTGCAGTCGATCCGGATCGATTGAAATGATGGTGACAAAACCGTCGTCCCTGAGGAGGATCGAAATATTCTCGACGGCGCTCTCTTCCTGAAGGCGCAGTTGGTCCAGCAGATAGGCATTGATCTCTGCCTGGAAGAGTCGATAGGTTCTGGGTGGCGGATGCCCCTCTTGAGCGTTCGCATTCAGCTCCTCCAGGACCCGTCGCACCGTCTGGCTACCCGACTGGTAGATTTGGGCCGGGTACAAAGAGGATCCAGCGGTAAGGCCCATCCAGATCAGTCCCACCGAAAGCAGGGAGGAGGAAATCTTCCACATACCCATATAGATGCCTTGCCGGGTCCAGATTATTCAGATTTTCTTTTCTCTTTTTGGGCTGGCCCGTCTTTTCCGACCGTTCCAATCGACTCGAAGACATCGGCCTGGGCTTCTTTAGCGACAGTGGGAAATACATAGCGCAGCAACAGGGGCGTGATCATCGTTGTCACCAGAACCATCAGGACCATCACCGAGAAAATGTCCTGACCAATGATGCCGCGGCTAATGCCCACCCCTGCCACGATGAGCCCGACCTCGCCTCGGCTGACCATGCCGATTCCCACCCGCAGGGACTGCTTATTGTCAAATCCCGTGGTGCGAGACCCGAGAAAACAACCCACCACCTTGGTCAGGATCGCCATGCCGACAATGGCCAGCCCAAACCAGACTTCTCCCCCCAGTTCACGGGCGTTGGCCTGCAGGCCGATGCTCACGAAAAAAATGGGCACGAAAAGAGAGTAAGTCAGAGGATGAACCTTGGCATCGATCTCCTCTTTGAACCGGGTTTGAGCAAAAAGGACCCCGGCCAGGTAGGAACCGGTAATGGCGGCGAGATGAGCCATGAACTCGGCAGCCCACGCATAAAAAAATATCACCACTAAAACCGCGGCCAGCAGGGCTTCGCTGGCTGGAATCTTGGAGACAAGTGCACAAAACCGTTCCAGGTAGCGGCGTCCAACCACCCAGAAGACGACAAAATAAAGTGCCATCCAGAAGATAATGGACAGGACCGTTCCAATGCCGGCTGTCTCAGCGTCCTGGGCTGCACCAACGGCCGAGAGGGCCGTGACCACACCCAGAACAATGATGCCCAGCACGTCGTCGATCACTGCCGCGCCCAGAATGGTTGTGCCCTCCTTAGATCGCAGCACCTTGAGCTCCATCAGGGTCTGGGCCGAAATGGAAACCGAGGTGGCGGTCAGGATGGTTCCCACGAAGATGGCCTCCCAATAAAGGGGGTAGCCAAAATAGGTGGTGGTCCAGATCCCTCCGGCCAGCGGGAAAAAGACTCCTCCCATGGCCGCCCAGAAGGCGACTTTTCCCACCTTTTTCATGGCCTCCAGGTCGGTCTCCATTCCGGCCACGAACATGAGAAGAATGACTCCGATCTCGGCCAGGTCTTTGATCAATCCTTCAAGGAAAAGCGAATGGGCCGACCGCTCCAGCAGGCCGGATTGCTGAGCCGCACCAACCAATGAACTGATGGGTCCGGATCCTTCCCCTTCGATGTGAGAAAAGAGTCCAAGATTCAGAACATCGAGGAAGGTGGGGCCGAGAATCAACCCGATGGCGATTTCTCCGAAAACCGCCGGCTGGCCGTAGCGCACGCTGAGGGCACCGGCCAGCTTGGCGGCGATAATGATTCCGGCCAGTAGCAACAGGACTTGAAGTAGGTGAGGCATAGATTATGGATCCCTTCAGGGGGTGGTCGCTTCGGGCTCCAGGAGGGCGTGAAATTCAGTTTTTTCGATCTTCATCTCAGACAGAGCATTCCCGACTATGTTCTCGATATCCAGCTCACCTTCGATCCGTCGGATTCCCTCCAATCTTGCTCGGGTCTCGGGGTGCTTCGGAACAAAGAGGGAGCAGCAATCCTCGTGAGGCAAAATAGAGGTCTCAAAAGTGCCGATGCGGCGGGCAACGGCGACAATCTCCTCTTTATCCTCCCCGATCAGTGGGCGCAGTATGGGTAACTGGGTGGCATCGGAGATAGCCCGTATATTTTCCAGAGTCTGGGAAGCGACCTGTCCGATGGCGTCGCCGGTAACCAGAGCGTGGGCTCCTTCCCTTCGCGCAATGACTTCAGCCAATCGCATCATGATGCGTCGATACAGGATCACCCGAGTTCCCTCTGGGGTAAAGGCTACGACCTGCCTTTGAGCATCGGCAAAGGGGATCATGTAGGTCTTGGATCGGTACTGATAGTCGTTGAGCAGGGCAACCAACTGGCGAACTTTTTCCAGCGCTTCGGGTGTGGTGTGGGGCAGACTGTGAAAGTGAACAAAGATGGCCCGGCAGCCGCGCTTCATCACCTTGTAGGCGGCAACCGGCGAGTCAATGCCGCCAGATAGCAGCACCACGACCTTCCCCGAGGAGGACACGGGCAACCCCAGTCCTCCTCTGAGTTTCTCAAAAAACAGGAAGGCATAATCTTCGACGATGTCCACATAGCAGGTGAGATCGGGCTGCTCCAGGCGAACCCGTTTGGCCGATCGCTCGCCGACGACAGCTCCCAGATGTTCGTTCATTTGCTGAGAGTTGAGCGGGTATTTTTTGTTGGCCCGGCGCGAGTCGATTTTAAAGGTTTCGAACTCCTGGGATTGGACCAGACTCCACAGATCTTCCTGGAGTTGGTCCATACTCTGAACCGAACTCCATGCCGGACAGCAGTAGACCAGTCCAAAAACCTTTTGTAACCTGGCACCCACTTCTTCGATGGGAGAATCGGGAACCAGTTCGACCAGGATTCGCCCTGAGAGTCGGCGGATCGAATCATAGGGAAGTCCCGCCAGGGCCTTTTCCACGTTTTCCTTCAGACGCCTTTCAAAAAAGGCGCGATTCTTCCGCTTGAGGATGATCTCGTGGAAGTAGCAGACAAAACAGCGCTTCATTGCCAGCCATTATACAGACACCAGGATTCTAAAGAAGTGTAGGGGCGCACGGCCGTACGCCCTTGTTCGGTTGGCACGATCTTGTAGTGGCTTACCGGAATCGGCGCACTGTGGTGCCTCCCACACTCCAGACTCTTCATTCTTTATTCTTGAATCTTCTGGTCTGTGGTCTGTGGCTTCTCAGCCTATCTTCTCCACCACCATGGTGACTTCCTTGATCGCCTCTTTCTGCTTGTAGTAAACGTGCACGTAGGCGCCAGCTTTGAAATCACCCCCGCGAACCGAACTGGGTCCCATTTGGAAAGTCTGTTGCTGGTTCTTGCTGCTCTGGATGATCAATTCATCATTGGAGATGGACTCAATCGTCCCGTAAACGTCGTAGATCCTTTCTTCGAGGGGTGTGTCGTTGGTCCAAAGTTTCCAGATGCAGGAGGGCTGCAGGGTGATCAAGATCAGGCACAGGATAGCTAAGCCCGGATTGTGCATGCTACGACCTATAGGACTTCTCATGGCGTAGCATTGTACCCCGGAGATTGGTGAATGCAAAAGTCTCAGGAGTTCAGGATCCTTTGCAGGAGATCTTTGACCCGGGTCTCTATCTGGTAGCGAATCACTCGGAAGCCCTTGATGACTCGCTGGGGGCTTCCGTGGATTTTGGTGGGATCCGGAAGCGGCCAGTGTTCGTTGCGGGTGGTGGAAGGCAGAACCGGGCAGGATTCTTTGGCATCCCCGCATAAGGTCACCACATAGTCAAAATCTTCCAGTTTTTTGCTACTAAGTGGATCGGAAGTGTAATGGGAGATATCCAGGCCCACTTCGTTCATGGCCCAGATGGCGTGGGGATGCACCCCGACGGGGTGGATCCCAGCACTATGCAGGGTGATGGCATCCCCGCCGTAAAATCGCGCGAAGGCTTCCGCCATTTGGCTGCGGGCCGAGTTGCCGGTGCAGAGGAAAAGTATTGCCGGTTTTTTAGCCATAGCTAAAATTATTAATTGACTGAGCTAAATAATATGAGATAATGATCCTAATCATGTTTTTCAAGACCCAGAAAGGTATCGCAACAGGCATGCTGACCTTCTCTATCTTAGCGCTTTTGACGAGTGGTTGTCTTGAGTCTCGAGCCGATCGGCGCCAATCCAGAGCCGATGAAGAGCTTGCTCAGCGAGTGCTCCTCAGTCGCAACTGCGGTTCCTGTCACACTCTGAAGGCCCGAGATTTGAACCTGACGGGTAAAGTGGGTCCCGATCTCACTCGACAGGGCAGACGAGGCCGTTCCCCCGACTGGCTCAGGCAACAGATTACCAATCCCACCGCCATTCCTGACCATGAGGTGGTTCCAGGGTTTGAGGGCAAACAGAGTTTCATGACCACCGCGGATCTGGTTTCCGGTCGCGAGTTGAATGTGCTGGTTGAGTTTCTGCGCAGCCTCAACTGAAGTCGGAATCCAACCTTCCTTTTTCAGAACGAGACTTCCTTTTTGTTTGATCATTCTCTCGGCGTATTGTTACATAAGTCGGGGTGGTTGAGGTGCGGGCATTTTGAAGGATCGAGAGTATGCAGGCAGATCTTAGTAAGGTTCTCATTACCGGGGCATCTTCAGGGATAGGAGAGTCCACCGCTCGCGCTTTTTCCAGTTCCCGTTATGAACTCTACCTGACGGCTCGTCGGGAGGAACGACTTGCCCAGGTGGCCCAGGCCTGTGAGGCCAAAGGGGCTCGCCGAGTCGTTGTCGGGTCCCACGACCTGGCCATCGCGGGCCAAGGCACGGCTCTTGTCAGGGATTGTATTGAAAAACTAGGTGGTCTTGACATTCTGATCTGTAATGCAGGCTTTGGAATCTACGGTCCCATCGAAGAGATCCCTCCAGAGGATATGGCCCGCATCTGGCAGGTCAATTTTCAATCAGGCTACGAGTCCATTCATGAGGCGTTGCCCTATCTTCTCAAACAGGAAAAGGGACACATTGTTCTGGTGAGCAGCATTATCGGCAAGAAGGCTTTCCCCTTCTCTGGCAGCTATTGTGCCACCAAGTTTGCCCAGGTGGCGGTCGGGGAGGCACTTTGGGGAGAGTTGAAGGGGACCGGGGTTGGAGTCAGTGTCGTGTGCCCTGGCTATACTTCCAGCGGATTTCAAGCCTCTGCTCGCAAGACCGAGAGTCTTAGGTCAATGAGGAGACTGGGAGGTGGACAGAGCTCGGAAATCGTGGCTCAGGCCATTGTCGGCGCCATCCGTCACAAAAAACGCGAAATCCGTCTCACTCTCTCGGGAAAGTTTTTTTGCATAGCGAGTCGGCTCTTTCCAAATTTGGTGAATCATATCCTGGCTTGGGTGGTAAACCGAGAACAAAGGAAATTGAATTAGCCCCGTCGCGGACCCGCTTCCTGCGATCCATCGTCCCGACCCGGATTCAGTTCGAAGGGCGCAGGGCCGGGCGTCCCTCCGTTCGCTTCCACTGCAGCCAGAACAAGGCGAGCAGTGTTTTGCCATCCATGATCTCACCGCGTTCCGCCATCTCGATCGCTTCTTCCAGGCGGTAGAACTCCACCACAATATCCTCTCCATCTTCCGGGTTGACCGACGTTTCCTGCAGGTGGTTGGTATAGTAAAAATGTAGGAGTTCATTGCAGAATCCAGGCGTGGGAAAGAAGCTAAAGACATGTTCCAGAGAATCGGGACGAAATCCAATCTCTTCCTCGAGTTCCCTGGCGGCGCTGACATCCGGTTTTTCTGCAGGCTCCAGTTTTCCGGCGGGAAGCTCCAGCAGCTTTTGGTCCAGGGGGTAGCGAAACTGACGCACGAAGGCGATCCGGCCGTCCTTCATTTCCGCCATGATCACCACCCCGCCGGGATGCCGAACCACTTCACGAATCGCCGGTTTTCCCTGGACTTCGATGGTGTCGACTATCAGGTCGACAATTTTCCCGGAATAGACATGTTTGCGATCCGTCGGCATGGTGTAATTAAAAATACCGCTGACCCCTGACCGCAGACCGGGCGCTGGTCTTCGACCAGCGAATTCCCCGTTCCAGGTTGGCACGATCCTGCAGCCTGTTGTAGGGGCGCACGGCCGTGCGCCCCTACTAGTGCAACGCTTGATCCAGCCGAAAGTCCGGAGTGTGGGAGGCGCCTCAGTGCGCCGATTCCGGAGAGCCGCTCCTAAAACGGTCGCTACAACATGACAGAAAATCTGAAATCCGAATTCCCAAATTCGAATCCAGTCCGAAATTCAAAGCCGGACGATTCTCCACGCGGAGCATAAGCGACGCGTTTCTCCACTCCGAGCGTTAGCGAGGAGTTTCTCTGGGCGCGAAGCGCGCTTCTCCTGCCTTCTATCTTCTTCTCCCCAACTTGAACTTTTTGGGGTTCATGGCATCCTAGTAGGGGATGCGAGTGGTGTGGCTGAGTATCGTACTGATTCTGGCAGCCGGTTTGGTCTATTCCAATTCCTTTCCCGGGACTTTTCACTTCGATGATTATCCGCTGCTTCTGGAAAACCCCCGCATCGTCGGTCCCTCCTTTTCCTACAGTTCATTTCTGGATCAGTACGCCGGCCGGCCGCTGACAATGTGGACCTTTCACTGGAACCATCATTTTTCTGGAGAAAATCCTGCCGGTTATCACTGGTTCAGTGTCCTGCTTCACATGTTGGTGGGGGTCGAACTCTTTTTTTTGATCCATCAACTGTTCCGAGAAAAACTCCTGGCGTTTGGTTGTTCTCTGCTTTTTGTCGTCCATCCCCTGCAGACCCAGGCGGTCAATTACATTTGGTCCCGCTCGGTCTTGCTGATGGCGGTCTTTGGTTTAGGAGCCATGATACTGGCTCGAAAATTTCCCATGACGGCCTTGATCAGCTTTCAACTGGCGATATGGTGCCGAACGGAGGCGGTCATGCTTTTCCTTCCCTTGATCCTGTTGAATCGGTCGTTTCGGAAGGCGCCGGCGGCCATCGCCGGAGTGAACGCGGCGGCATTTGTCTATTCTCTTCTCAAGTACGCTCCCCAGGAGTTGGCGTGGAATCACTCGGATCTGCTGGGATTTTGGATGGTGCAGCCCGTGGTTTTCATCAAGTACCTATCTCTGATGATCTGGCCCCAGGGCCTGAATGTGGACCATGATCTAGGACCGTTGCCGTGGTGGGCGCTTATCGGGGCCGCTGTTGTGGTGTTGGCACTCTCGGTCCAGGCCTTTCGT
>JAYZBY010000115.1:0-9513 GCA_036338555.1 Acidobacteriota bacterium
TTGAAGTAGGGACCCCGGTCAAAAAGAGCGATCTTCAAGGGTTCTCCCGTGGTTGGGTTCACCCCTTTCTGGGCTATTTTCCCCGCCAGGGTGCAGCCGGCCTGCCCCGCTCCGATGATCGCTAAATCGTAGGGTTGATCCTCCATAATTTATCCTCCCTTAGGACAATGTCCCTCAGAGTGGGACCCCCTATGAATGGAATATTAGTGGGTTTGGAAGGGAAACTCAACACGAAGACACGGAGGAAGAAGAATTCAGAATCCAAAATGAAGAGTCCGGAGTGTGGGAGGCGCCTCGGCCGCTGGTCTTCGTCCAGCGCATTCCAGGTTCCACGTTTCACGTTCGCAGGTTTGCATGATCCTGCGACCTGCTGTAGGGGCGCACGCCGTGCGCCCCTACCTAAACCTGCTAGACCTCGCTCCGAAGGAGCGACAGCGTCTGAGTCAAGGCGTCCCGCCTGACTCAGTTATCTTCTTTGTGCCTTGGTGGTTCGTCTTTCTTGTGTCTTCGTGGTCAACGCTCCCTGCCCAGGTCGATCTCCTTGAGTTGCTCCAGTTCTTGCTGGAGGCGCTGGATCTGATCCTCGCGATTTTCCCGGCCGGCCTTCAGCTCCGTAAGGGTACGGACCTGTGCTGAATAGGGACTCCCCGCAAACTCCTCCAGCAGGGTCTGGAACAGGCCGTCCGCCCGTGCCGGGTTGTGCACCGGGCTGTCGGGAAAGGAGTAAATCAAGGCCAGATGGAAAAGGGCGCCTTCCCGATTCGTCGCTTCCGAATCTCCTCTCAGATAGAGTTCATAGAAGCGAGCGGCGCCGCTTAAATCCCTTTTTTGAAACAGCTGCTCGCCTTCTTGAAAGTAGTCGGGCGCGGATACGGGCACGGAAACAGGTGTTTTTTGACAGCCCCCCAGGGCCGCCACCAGGACCATCATGATTCCCCACCGGTACCATCCTTGAGCTTTCATGGCCTGGTGGGCAGCAGCACTTTAAAGGTGCTCCCACCGTTGTCACCATCCTCCACCCAAAGGACTCCCTTGTGCCCCTGGACGATGCTGCGAGAGATAGCCAGACCCAGACCCACGCCTCCTCGGCCCTGCTCGACCTGGTGAAATCTCTCAAATATCTTTTTCTTGTGAGAATCGGGCACCCCCGGACCCTCATCCGAGACCGCCAGCAGGATCATACCGGTTGCGGAAACAGAAGGAAGCCTCTGCTCGACTGGAGGCCGCAGTTCCTCAGGAATCCCGCCTACCGGACGTACCTGGACGGTGATGGTCCCCCCTTCCGGAGAAACCTTTATGGCGTTCCCCAGAAGATTCACCACGACCCGGTAGATACAATCCTGGTCACACTCGATCATCACCGGCTGCCGCTCGAATCGGGTGGTGAGCTGGATCTCCTGTTCATCCAGCTGCAATCTCAACTCCTGGACCACACCTTTGATCAGAGCCGCCAGGTCACACATTTTCAGACGGTACTCCATCATGCCCGCCTCGATGCGAGACATGTCCAGAAGATTTCCGATCAAGGAGGAGAGCCGGCGGGTGCTTTGCAGGTTCAGCTCGAGCAGTCTCTTTTGCTCCCCTATGAGTGAACCCGGGACTTCCTCGAGCAGCAGGGCGATGGTCGCATGAATGGATCCGAGGGGGCTCTTCAATTCGTGGGAGACGTGGGAGATGAAGTCCTTCTTCATCTGGTCCAGTTCGCCCAGTTGCCGGGCCATGCTGTTGAAGTCTCCGGCCAGATCGGCAAACTCATCGCTTCCACCCGCATCCAGACGGTGGTCAAACTTTCCCCGGGCCAGGGCTCGAGTTCCCCGGGTCAGCTGGCTCAACCGGCCAGAGACCGATCGCACAATCATCACTGCAATTAGAAGACTGGCTCCCAGCGTGACCGCTGCCACAGCCAGGGACACCCGTTCGGCCCTCCCCCCCACTCGGGTGGCCTTCCGGACCTGCACGGTAATGGAGCGCTCGATCGCCTCGAAGACTTTTTCGGTTTGATTGCTCAAGCGCTCCAGCTGATCCAGCCGGAGGGTGAGCCACTCCTCCCCATCATCCAGGGAAACCCTCACCCCCTGGTATTGTTCCCAGATTTGAACGAGTCCCAGGACCTCGACGCCCTGGGCGGGGCCGAGAGGCAGTTCCCTGATCCTGGCAAGATCCCGAGCAAAGAGATCCTCCACGGTTTCAGTCTGCTCCAGGTAGTCGAGATCCCGGGTGACCAGAAACTTACGGATAAATTCCTCGATGGTGTCCAGTCTCTGAAGTAATTGATCGGAAAGGTTGGCTGCCTCGAAACTCACTTCCGACAAGCTCCGATTGACCGACTGCATCTGATAAATCACAGAGCTTTGATAAAGGAGCATCGCGAACATGGAGGAGATGACTAGGGCGTATCCGATACCGATTTTTGCAGCAAACTTCATGAGCCGATCACATCAGTCCATAGGACTTCAGCTTATTTCGAATGGTCTTGACATCCACCCCCAACCGACGCGACGTCTCTGCCTTGTTGTTGCCTGTCTCCTGGAGCGTTTTCAAGATCAACTCCTTTTCCGCTTCTCGAGCAGATGTCCCCAGGGGTAGAACTATCTTTTTTGAGGTATCCTCGGGCTTCTGGATATAAGAAGGCAGATGAGATGTCTCGATCCACCGGCTCCGGGCCAAAACCACCGCCCTCTCCAGTATATTGGACAACTCTCTGACATTGCCGGGCCAGGGGTAGGCCGTCAGTTTCTCCAGGGTCTCCTCCCTGACACCCTGGACCTCGGCATCGTGCTTTCCATTGAACCGGGAAACGAAGTGCTGTACCAATAGTGGAATATCGGTCTTGCGCTTTCTGAGCGGAGGAAGATGCAGGGTGAAGACATTGAGTCGATAGTACAGATCCTCTCGCATCTGGCCCTCCTGGACGGCTCGGACGGGATCCCGGTTGGTGGCGGCTAGAACCCGAACGTCCACCGTCAACTCCTCCTTTCCTCCCAGACGGCGAATCCGGCCGTCTTCCAGAACACGAAGAAGCTTGACCTGCAACGCTTCGGACATTTCCCCGATCTCATCCAGAAGCAACGTCCCCTGATGGGCCAGCTCAAAACATCCCTGACGTAAATGGGAGGCTCCGGTGAAGGCCCCCCTTTCGTGGCCGAAGACCTCACTCTCGACCAGCTCCGAAGGAATGGCGGCAGCATTAATGGCGACAAACGGGCCGTCACACCGAGGACCCTTTTCATGGATGGTTCGGGCGGCCAGTTCCTTCCCGGTTCCGCTCTCTCCGGTGATCAAAACAGAAACATCGGTGGGAATGACTTTCTCAATTAACCGGTAGACCTTTTTCATGGCCTCACTTTTTCCAACAAAAAGCCCGAAACCGGAATCTTTTTCCAGCCTGGAGGCGAGACGAGTGGACTTGTGCTGAAGCTGAATTTCACTTTCAGCCGCTTCCAGGATGGCCTTCAATTTTGAGTAATCAAGTGGCTTGGTCAGGAAATCGTGAGCCCCCTGCTTGATGGCTTCCACCGCGATGTCCACCGTGCCATGAGCGGTCATCAAAACGATGGTGCGAGCCGGCTCTTCCGCCATCAAGGAGCGCAGCAGCTCAAGACCCGAGATTTCCGGCATGACAACATCGGAAATCACCAGCTTCGGATTATAAGAACGGACCAATTCCCTGGCCTGGCCGGAATCTTTCGCCTGCTTCACCCGATAGCCCCAACTCTCGAGGCGGATTCTCAAGACCTCCCGGATAGCGGCATCATCATCCACCACCAGGATCTTCATGCGCTTGTTTGCCATTTCTCTTTTCGACTCCCGGGGAACCTCCCGGTTCCCGATATCAGGTAAATTTTCCCTGAAAAGGGGGGAGTAATGCAAGTCGTTGCTTTCCTGAAATCCTATCTAAAGTACTTATTATAAAGGATATGAAGTTATTTTCAGGTTCCTGGCACCGGGTTTGCTATTACCCACTGCAGAAAGGAGGTTCAAGGGCTAGGCGAAGTTACAAACTGGAAATCTTAAAAACAAAAGGAGAACTAAAATGAAAGACACACTCAAAAACATTGGTTCATTCACTCTAGTGGGGTTGCTCCTGACAGGGATGGTGATCACGCCCCTGGCCGCAGCCGGAACCGAATCTTCGGAAAAACCCATCAAGATTCAGGGAGTCATCATCGAGCGCTTTACCACCGGTTTTTCCCTGAGGGATTACTGGGGCCGGGAAGTGATCGTTGACCTCATCGATACCACCGAGATAGAAGAGCAGAAGCGCAACTTTCTGCGAGACCCCAAGATGTATACTCCCAGGGAACTGATCCCGGGACTCGATGTCATGGTCAAGGGAGTCAGCACCGGCGGGCATATCGCAGCCGATTGGGTCAAGTTCACCCAGGATGCACTCAAAGTGGCCCGAACCATCTACTCCCGGGTCCAACCCATCGAGAAGGAACTGACCGCTGGCAATGCTCGTCTGGAGACCCTCAAGACCCGGGTCGGGAACAACCAGATGAAGGGTCAGGTGTTAACCGGAGAGGTGGAAGAGCTGCAGGTGGCCGTCAAGTTGAACCGCCAGCAGGCCCGAAGCGCTGAGAGCACGGCCCGACAGGCGGTGGCGGGCGTAACAGCCAACCAGAAGAAGCTCTCGACCTTGAATGACCGCTTCTCCATGCAGGATGAGTACGATCTCTACAAGACTCTGACCGTGCACTTCCCTTTTGACAGCAGCGTTATCCCGGAGGAAATGAAATCAGGGATCGACCGGTTCATTTCGGGAATAGACGGCCTGACCGGCTACCTGGTCGAGATCCAGGGCTTTGCCTCAACCGATGGAGATGAAGCCTACAATCGTCAACTCAGTCAAAGACGTGCCAACGGCGTTCGCCAATATGTGACCGAGAAACATCAGATTCACCTGCGCCGGTTCGTCGCTCCCTGGGGCTACGGCACTCTCTATCCCCGGGCCGACGACTCGACCCTGGAAGGTCGAAAGATGAACCGACGAGTCGAGGTTCGAATCCTGGTGACTCCTGGCATGGAGGAACCCGACGCCTCGGGAAGCCTGGCCGGGACGGTGAATCCCTTCCGGTAACTACCGGGATTAATTTCACCACAGAGGCACAGAGACACAGAGTTTTCTTTTCTTCTTCACCTCAAGAGCAGGGAGAAAAAAAGTTCTCTGTGTCTTTGTGCCTTAATCCAGAATGAAACATCGCCCTTACAGGGCTCCTACATTTACCACCCTTTCCATCCTGGGGCTCACGCCCCAGGCTATTTCACATCGCCCCTTCGGGGCTCATGACCTGGCCCCGTCGGATCCGGAGGCCACATTTCACATTCCAATTCGGCACGATCCGTGAGGAGCGACCTCATTCCGCTCGGTCGCGTTTCACGTTCCAATGCGGCACGATCTTGCAGCCTGTTGTAGGGGCGCACTGAGTGCGCCCACAGCAAGGACTGGCAAGTTGAAGAAGGGCGCACGGCCGTGCGCCCATACTGAGTTATCTACGATTGGAGAGATAAAACAAAGAAAGGAATTTTCTTCTCTGTGTCTCTGTGTCTCTGTGGTGAAACCTCTTTTCTTCGTGTCTCTGTGGTGAAATCAGTTGCCGATGGTGCGACTCAGATAGGCCTTCAGGCGCTGCCAGGCATCCAGGGCAGCCGTGTTGCGTTTGGCAAAGTCCTGATCCACAAACAGCCAGAAGGCGTGGTTGACCCCGTCATAGATATGGATGTCGTTGGGAACCCCCGCCTCGCGCAGTGCCTCCACAAACTTCCCCACCTCCTCAGGCGAAGGACCCTGATCCAGGCCGGCAAAGGTCCCGTAGATCTCGTGGTTGAGATGTCGGAGTTTGTCCGGGTCATCCAGCAGACGGCCGTAGAAAATGGCGGTGGCATCGTGAGCCTCTCCCCCCAACGCATAGGTGAGCGCCACTCCCCCGCCGTAGCACCACCCCATGGCTGCGATCTTGCCTGAAACATCGGGCCGGGCCCTCAGGTAGGCGGCCGCGGCATCCAGATTGGCGACCAGCACCTCGGGCTTGGCCAGGGTCTCTTGAACCAGGGCCACGTTTTCCTGCGGATTGGATCCGGTACGACCGGAGTAGACATCTGCCGCCAGCGCCACATACCCCTCTGCAGCCAGGGCGTCCGCAACCTGGCGAACGCGATCCACCAGACCATTCCACTCATGTACCAGGATGACCGCACCGTGGGGTCCGGGACCATCCGGAACGGCCAGATAACCCCGCGTTTTGGGATCATCCGGAAAGTAGGACACGGCCTGGCCCCCAAGCGGCTGGGCATTGCCGATAATGGCCGCCGGCAGCTGGTCCTCCTGGGTGGGATCCAGGGCAACACGACCGCTGGTCTGGGCGTTGCTGGTCAGGACCCAGGTATCCGAACCCACGATCACCAGCAAAACGACTCCCGCTAATACTTTTCTCATGGTTTTTCTCCTTCAGTGGTTTTTAGGCTATGACGGTCTCCAACTCAAAATCAAGCGTCAGGAGAACCCACAATTGAAGGAGAACTCGAGCCTCTCTGGCCCCTGAGCAACGACAAGAGGGCGGCCACCCCCGCAAAGAAGACTGCGGCGAGAGCCACCCCGCTCATGCCGTTCATGAAGGCCGCGCGGGAACGCTCGAGTGTGGCGGCATCGGGAGCCGATGCACCGCCGGCCAGCGAAGACAACAGATGCACCCCGTCCACTCCACTGTCCGCCACCACCAAGGCGAAGATAGTCCCTGCAAAGGCGATTCCGGCCGTCTGGCCCAGATAGCGAAACATCCCCAGCAGTCCTCCCGCCACTCCTCGATTGGCGGCAGGAACCGAGGACATGATCGAGTTGTTGTTGGGCGCAATGAACATTCCAAAACCTGCCGCAAATACCATAAGCCTCAAGACCACCTGCTCAACCGAGGTGGTCTCGGTCACCCTGGAGATCATGAACAGGCCGGCCATAAGGACCAACAGGCCGCTGGTCGCGATCCCTCGGGAGCCAAACATGTCCGATACCTTCCCGGAGAAAGGTGCGATCACCATCAGGGTCAAGGGCACGGGCAACATCAACAGCCCTGCCGTTTGGGCTGAATAGCCTCGCAACCCCTGCCAAAAGAAAGGCAGTAAAAAGGTGAGTGAAGCCAACGACAGAGTCGTAAACAGGCCCGCCATCTGAGCGGCGGCGAATTCACGATTTCGAAACAGCGACAGATCGACCAGCGGAAACTGAGTTCGCATCTCATGGACCAGGAATATCCCCAGCATCAACAAGCCGGCGGCGATCATAAAATCCACATACGGAGAGGACCATCCCCAGGCCGGTCCTTTGGTCAAGCCCAACAACAAGGTGCTCATCCCGACCATGAGAGTCGCTGCGCCGGTCCAGTCAATGGGTTCCAGAGTGCGGTTGCTTTGAAGAGGGGGCAGAACCAGGGCCGCCAGCAGAGCTGCGATCATTCCAATCGGTACATTGATAAGAAAAACCGAGTGCCACCCAAAATGGGTGACCAGAAAACCACCCAGGGAGGGCCCCAGGGCCGCTCCGCCGCTGATGATAATACCCTGGATCCCCATGGCAACGCCGCGTCTCCCGGCAGGAAAGGTATCGGTGATGATGGCCAGGGTATTACTGGTAATCAGGGCACCACCAACGGCCTGTAGCAACCGGGCTCCGATCAGCCACAAGATGGAAGGGGAAAGTGCGGCCAGCAGACTGGCCGTAGAGAAAATCAGCAGCCCGGTCAGGAACAACCGCTTGCGTCCCAGAACATCGCTGATCCTTCCGAAAAACGGGACCAACCCGGTGAGCGCCACACTGTAGGCAATCAGGGCCCACTCGATTTCCTCCAGAGAGGCGTTCATGGTTCGGGAAAGCGTCGGCATGGCGATGCTCAAAATGGAGACATCGATCACCACCATGAACAGACCCAGAGCCACACTGAAGAGAATCATCCAGGGATTACTCTGCTCCAGTTCAGACTCTGCTACCGTCACCGGGAATTGGTCTTTTTCCGTCATTCTCCCGAACCAAAAAACATCATTGAGCCAACCTCAGGCCGGGAAGTCAACTAACCAGGAGGATGCTTAAAGCGGACCAGAGGAAGTAGAAGGAATTTTTGCTGGTGGAACCGATCCTTCCATGCCATCATAACTCTCGGCTTATTTCATCAGTTTGTGAACAAAATCGGGGAGGAATCCAGAATCCTTTGAGAATCGCCGTTTTGGTTGTGATGTCACTGGCACCTGGGTTGGCCTGTTCGTCGCCAGAGCCTCCAGACCCGCCAACCCCCACGGGAACCCAGCCCATCAGCACTTCCAGCTCAACGGCTGCACCAGGGGTTCTGGCAGGCGAAGTCCTTTTTGAAGGATCCACCATTCCTGGCTCGACCGTGGTGGAGAACACCACCGATCCTCAGGATTGCGGAGACACCCAATCGCTGGGAAACATTCTGATTTCCCCGGATAGTCAGGGCGTCAAGAATGTGATCGTCACCCTGCACGGCGTCCCCTTGCCCGAGGACTACCAACCGGAGACCTCCCCGCTGGCACTGGATAACCGGAACTGCCAGTTTCAACCTCACGTGTCGGTCGTGACGACCGGTAGCCGCATTAACGCAACCAACAGCGACCCGATCTTTCATTCGGTCCACTTTTACGGTTTCCTCAACCGGAACCTGGCCCTCGGTCCCGACCAATCCAAAACCATCCGCACCGTCAGCCGTCCCGGCTACTACATCGTCAAGTGCGACGTGCATGGCTGGATGCAGGCCTACTTCCGGGTCGACGACCATCCTTTCCATGCCGTCAGCAGCACGGATGGAAAGTTCCGGATTGAAAATATCCCCGAAGGTTCTTACGTTTTGGAGGCTTGGCACGAACACTTTGGCAAACAGGAAATCCAGGTGAACATCGCCCACAACACGCCTAACCGTGTCACGCTTCTCTATGGTGATCCATCCCCTCAAAAAGGAGGAACATAATGCAAATCCGATTCTTTTCTATCATCCTCATCGTGATCCTTGCTTCGCTGATGGCTTCGTGTGCTGAGGAAGCCCCGTCAGTGGTTCTGGAAGTTCCTGAGCCGGCAGGCCCTCGCTCCCAACCCGGCACCGAGATGGGAATCTACACTCCCGAACAGCATGATCTCTATCAAGGACGTTTCGTTGTGGGCGCCAGCGCCCTCCATCAGGTCGGCGGACTGGATGATCCTCCCGGGTGGGATCATATCGACAACAACGCCGAGAACATCTCTGCAGTTGAAGGCACGGTGGAAATCGACGTCAATGAGATCGACAACACCGGCACCTTCATCGCCCACATCAAAGTGGCCCAGGGAGATCTTGTCATCGAGATGGATCGCTTTAATGAATTCAGCCCCTGCCAGAATGGAGGGGTGGCGGCTTTTATTTTCGAGCATGGCGATTCGGGCTGTGGAGATTCCAACTGGCCCAAGTCCTTTCTTTATCTGGCAGGCTGGGGCTTTGGCAACGCCACCTTGAATGGAGAACCTCTGTACCAGGAATA
>JAYZBY010000116.1:0-9965 GCA_036338555.1 Acidobacteriota bacterium
GAGGAGATCGAACAGCGCCCGGGCGCGGGCCAGCGGCCCTTCCTGCTCGAGCAGTTGCTGGCGGGCGCTGGGCGGGATATCCAGGAATTGAGCCAGCCCATTGACGAGGTCCTGGTCCGGGAGTTCGGGAGGGGGCGGCTCTGAATCAGGGGCGATCAACGCCAGCAAATCGGTCAGCTGTTGGCGCTGTTGGCGGAGGGCCGCCCTTTCTTCATCATCCAGCAGTTCGGGTAGGGCCTCCACCTGGGCCAGCCGGTAGGGTCGGCTGTCATCTTCACCGGTGATGCGAAACTTCACCAGCCCGCGCAGGACGATGGCATATCGTCCGTCCGGCAGCCGTTCGACCTCGGTGATCCGCCCTGCGCATCCGATCGAATAGACCGGCGGCCTTCCTTCGTAGTCGGCCTGGTAACCGGGCCGCAGCAGCACCATCCCGATGAGACGGTCGCCCTCCAGCGCATCGGCCACCATGGCGCGGTAACGGGGTTCGAAGATGTGGAGCGGCCGGGACATGTTCGGAAACAGCACCACGTCTGCGAGCGGGAAGATCGGAATGGTGGGCGGCAGAATGACGGCTCCGGGCTCCGATTCCGAGGGGGTGGATTGCGCCCACACAAATCCCGGCAGGCACAGCACGGCGACGAGCCCCATGGCGCATGCAAGTCGGTTCACGGGAGCGATGGTAAATCCCCAAGGGTGAGATGGCAAGGGCGGGCGCTGGTCTTCGACCAGCGCGTTCCACGTTTCAGGTTCCACGGGTCCGGAGTGTGGGAGGCGCCTCAGTGCGCCGATTCCGGTTCGCCAACACCACCAGGATTCAGATACTTTCGTTCCTTCGGGCGAGTTCTATCAGCCTGTCGTAGGGGCGCACGGCCGTGCGCCTGCAGCAAGGACGGTGAAGCCAAGAAGGGCGCACGCCGTGCGCCCCTACCGATCCAACTCCGACCACCGTATTTTGCACGGGGGCCAGCCGCAGACAGCGGAACTACCGGTCCACTGCCAACCTGGGCCGCTCGACGGCCAACTCCGCCTCCAGCGCATGGGCCAGCCTGAGGAGCTTTGCTTCCTCGAAATGGGGTGCCTGAATCTGCAGGCCGATGGGGAGTCCCTCCTGGCTGAAGCCGCAGGGCAGGGCCAGCCCGGGGATGCCGGCCAGGTTGGCGGTGACCGTGTAGACGTCCATCAGATACATCTGGAGCGGGTCGGTTGTTTTTTCTCCCATCTTGAAGGGGAGTGAGGGCGTGGTGGGTCCCACCAGGAAGTCCACCTCCTTGAAGGCCTCCAGATAATCGTTCTTTAACAGGGTCCGGACCTTGCTGGCCTTCAAGAAGTAGGCGTCGTAGTATCCCGAGCTCAGGGCATAGGTTCCGATCATGATGCGGCGCTTGACCTCATCACCGAAGCCCTGGCTGCGCGCCGATCGGAACATGTCCTCCAGGTTGGAGGCGTTGGGGCTGCGGAAGCCGTACTTGACGCCGTCGTAGCGGGCCAGGTTGGAGCTGGCTTCAGCCGGAGCGATGATGTAATAGGTGCTGATGGCGTGCTCGGTGTGGGGAAGGTGAACCTCCTTGACCAGGCATCCGAGTCCTTCCAGTGTTTTGATGGCCCCTCGAACGGCCTGCTCGATCTGCGGATCCAGTCCCGAGCTGAACCACTCGGAGGGAACCCCGATCTTGAAGCCCTGGACGTCTTTTCCCAGATCCTTGAGATAGTCCTCGTCCGGTCGCTGGACCGAGGTGGAATCCCTGGCGTCGGATCCCGCGATGGCCTGTAGCAGCAGGGCGACATCCCAGACGTTGTTGGCCAGAGGACCGATCTGGTCCAGAGAGGACGCGAAGGCCACCAGGCCGTAGCGGGAAACGCGGCCGTAGGTGGGTTTGAGTCCCACCACTCCGCAAAAAGCCGCCGGCTGGCGGATCGATCCTCCGGTATCGCTGCCCAGGGCGCCTGGGACCTCCCAGGCGGCCACGGCGGCGGCCGATCCGCCGCTGGAACCCCCGGGAACTCTTTCCAGATCCCATGGGTTCCGAGTGGGGAAGTAGGCCGAGTTCTCGGTGCTGGATCCCATGGCGAACTCGTCGCAATTGGCCTTTCCCACCACAATGGCCCCGTTTTCCTTCAAATTGCGAACCACTGTCGCGTCATAGGGAGGAATGTAGTTCTCCAGAATCCGTGACCCGCAAGTCGTCTGGATTTCCTCGGTGACGATATTGTCCTTGATGGCCACAGGGATGCCGGTCAGCAGTCCGTTTTGAACTTTCCCCTGACCCAGGTTCTGATCCAGTGCCTGGGCCTGGGCCAGTGCCGACTCGGCGTCGACCCTCAAAAAGGCCTTGATCTTCTCCTCCTGCTGGTCGATGCGATCGAGAAAGGCTTCCACCACCTCGGTGACCGAGAATTCCTGGCGGGTGATGGATTCACGAAGTTCTCGAATGGTGCGCTGATGGATCATTCAATCACCGCGGGGACACGGAAATATTCATCGCTGGAATCCGGTGCGTTGGCCAGGGCCTGCTTGGAGGAGAAAGACGTTTTGACCTGATCCTCACGCAGGGGCGTGGCCCGCTCCTGGTCCAGGGCATGATAGGAGGGTTCCACGTCGTCGGTGGGGAGCGCCTCGAGTTGAGCACAATAATCCAGGATCTTTTGAAACTGGTCGACGAACAGCTGCAGCTCCTGTGGGGTGAACCGCAAATGGGACAGATCCGCGATCTTTTCAACTTCTTCGGTGCTGATAGCCATGATGTTCGGGGCCTCCGTCCATCTATCCTAGAATTTCTGTTAACTTTTTCATATACCTTCGTGTTCGGGTGACATCTTTCCCGATCTGTCGCTTCAGTTCCTCGACGCCGTCAAACTTCTTCTCGGCCCGCAGACGAAAACACAGATCCAGTTTCATGTGCTTGCCGTAAATGTTTTCTTCGAAGTCCAGCAGGTGGGGCTCGACCACCGGCTTATCGGTCGTTTGATCACTCAGGGTGGGCCGAATTCCGATATTGGTCACAGCCGGGTAGGTCTTGCCGTTGAGATGGGCCCGAGTGACATAGACACCGCTGGCGGGAACCAACTCATTCTCCAGTTCCAGGTTGGCGGTGGGGAAGCTCAGCTGCGCCCCTTTTCCCGACCCCCGCACCACGATTCCCTCCACTTGATAAGGGCGACCCAGCAGATGTCGGGCCAGTGCAACCCTGCCGGCGGCCAGAAGACTTCTGATGTAGCTGCTGCTGATGCGAGTTTCACCGTGGTAAACGGGGTCGATCTCGTGAACCTGGAATCGATACTCTTCCCCCAGCGACGTCAGAGTTCCGATGTCACCGGAGCGCTGATGGCCGAAGCGGAAGTTGCTTCCCACATGAATCTCACGGATCCCATGATCGTGCAGGACCTGGCGTGCGAATTCCGGAGGACTGTACAGGGACAGCCGTCGGGTAAAGGGAAGGCGCAGCATGATGTCCACCCCCAGTCCTTCCAGGATCTTTTCTTTCTGCTGTCTGGTCTGCAGAAGGAGCGGCGCCCGGGCCGGGGAAATGATCTTCTGAGGGTGAGGCGTGAAGGTCAGAATCACCGACGTCCCCTCCATCTTTTTGGCCCGCTCTGTCAGTCGTTGCAAAATCAGCTGGTGGCCCAGATGAACCCCGTCAAAGACACCGATTGTCATGACCGGATAGCTCAAGGATGGGGGGAACTCGGCAAGATCCTCGATGATTTGCATGGGCTTAAGCAATCTCCAGGATCAGACCGTCGTAGGCCAGACTCACCGATTCGGGCAGGGAGGCGTTTCCCTCTTCATGGTCCACGTCGTGGTTCATGTGAACCAGATAAGTTTCCCGGGCCTCGAGCTGGTGCGCTATTTCAGCGGCCTCGGAAAGGGTGAAGTGCTTGGGATGGCTGAGGTATCTCAGGCCTCCCAGCGCCAGGTACTCGATTCCCTCCAGCTGTCGGATGGCTTTCTCTGGAATGTGGCTGACGTCGGTGATGTAGGCGAAGCGGCCCACCCGGAATCCCAGTACCGGCATCTTGCCGTGCAGAACCTCGAGGGGCTCAAATTCCAGGTCTCCAATTTGAAAATTACCCTCGATGGGAACCAATTCTAGCTCCGGAACGCCGGGATAGAGCTCCCCTTGAAAGAGATGGCGAAAGGTGATCTGGATCTCTTTCAGGGTGGCGGGGCTGGCATAGGCCCGGGTGGTTTTCCCAGCCCACATGTTGAAAGGATAGACATCGTCCAGACCCAGGATGTGATCCATGTGGCAGTGGGTATAAACCACGGCGTCCAGATGGGTGACGTTGTGCTGCAGCATCTGGGTTCGGAAATCCACGGAAGTATCGATGACGACATTGACCTCGCTTTCAATCAACAGGGAGGACCGCAGCCGCTTGTTCTTGGGGTTGGTCGAGGTACACACCTTGCACTGACAACCGACGGTGGGAATTCCACGGGAGGTGCCGGTGCCCAGAAAGGTGACCTGCATTAGAGCTTCACGACGTTGGATTTGGAGAGGAATTTCATCTGCAGCTCATACAGGAGATTTTCCATTAGTTGGGACTCTTCGGAGGACAGGTTGCCTTCCGTTTTCTCATTGAGAATTCTGAGAATGTCAATCATCTGGCGAGCTGCTTCCAGGTTTTCCATCTTCTGTCCGGTCGTGGGTTCGGGTATCTCTCCCAGATGGACCATCCCCGTGGTGGCCAGGGAGAGAAGAAAGGAGGCGAAGTTCATGCTCTCGGAAGCGTCCGGTTCGTCTGAGTCCGGGGGCGTTTCCTCCTGGGTCTGTCGAGTGGGTGGTTCTGCCTGTGGAGGAGGCTCCTGGCTGGGCGGGGGCTCCGTCTCAGGTTCCTGGCGAACTTCCCCTTCGATGGTGAACTGTCGTCGATCGGTTACCTTGAATTGGCTGGCTTCCTGTTCCGCCTCAGGATCTTTGAAATCACCCATGTCGTGCTCCCCTCCTCATACCTAGCTTTTGCCCGTATTATGCACTATTCGGGCTAGTTGGGCCCATCGTGCTTGTGAGTTTGCCAAAAGGCCTCCATTTCATCAACCGGGACCTCCCGCAGGGCGCGTCCCTGGCCGGTAAAGTGCTTTTCCATAGCCTTGAAACGCATCGTGAACTTGCGATTGGCGCGAGTCAGCGCGGTCTCCGGATCAATTTGAAGCTGCCGGGAGATATTGATTGCCGTCAGCAGGAGATCCCCGACCTCTTCCTTGATCTTGGCCTCATCCTTCTCCTGGATGGCGGCCTGGAGCTCTTCAAACTCCTCCAGGAACTGGTCCCGGATCCCTTCCAGGTTTTCCCAGTCAAATCCAACCCGAGCCGCCTTGGAGGAGGTCTGATAGGCGCCATAAAGGGCGGGTATCTGCTCTGGAATCCCATCCAGGATGGACTCGCGATTCACTCTCCGGCCCGACGCCTTTTTCTCAGCAGCCTTGATCTCCTCCCAATGCTTGAGCAGATCCCGGGAGTCCTTGTAAGAGGCGTCTCCGAAGACGTGAGGGTGGCGTGCAACCATCTTGTTGAAGCTTCCACGGCACACCCTGTGGATGTCAAACTCCCCCTTTTCCTGGGCGATGCAGCTGTGAAAGATCACCTGAAAGAGCAGATCCCCGAGCTCTTCGCACAATTCTTCTGGATCCGAACCGTCCAGGGCTTCCAAAACTTCATAGGTCTCCTCCACCAGCAAGGGTTTCAGAGTCTCTCGGGTCTGTTCCTGATCCCAGGGGCACCCATCCGGTCCCCGCAGGGTCTCCATGAGTTCCAGGAGCTTATGAAAGTAGTCTTCCTCGTGAGTCACGGTTTCCGAGCCGGCTTTTCGTTTCAAGTTTCAACCAGATCGAACTGCTCGATGTGCATGGAAGGGTCGGTCTTAATAGCGATTGCTTTGCCGGTCATGTCCTCGATTTCCTTCAGGACCTGCTTTTGTCCGTTTTGGAGGGCCTCGCTGATGTCGGGATGACAGCGAATCAGGATTTCCCGGCCGCTCCCCAGGCTGACCCGCATCTGTTGAATTTCCTGATGGATGCTATGACAAATGGTTCGAATCGATTTGGTCATTCCGGTTCCCTGGCAGTACCTGCAGGGCTGGCACAGCAGTTTTCCCAGCGACTGTTTGGCCCGTTTGCGAGTGAGGACCACCAATCCAAAGTCATTGAATGGAAGCACCTTGGAGGGGGCCTTGTCCTTGGCCAGTTCAGTTTGAAGAATGTTCAGAACCTTCTGGCGATTCTTGCGCTCCTCCATATCGATGAAGTCGATCACGATGATGCCTCCTAGATCTCGGAGGCGAAGTTGACGAACGACTTCCTTGGCTGCGTTCAGGTTGGTCTGGGTAATGGTGTCTTCCAGAGAATTGGTGTTTCCGACGAATTTTCCGGTGTTGACATCGATGGCCACCAGGGCCTCGGTCTGATTGATGACAATGTGTCCGCCCTTTTTCAGCCAAACCTTCGGGTGTAGAGCCTTCTCCATCTCGGCCGTCACACCAAACTCGTCAAAAATGGGTTTGTCTTTGTGGTACAGGCGTACCCGATTCACGAGTTCCGGATTGAATTGATTGACGAAGTCTACCAGTCGCTCATATTCATGTTCGTCGTCCACCCGGATGACCCGGTAATCATCGGAAAAATAGTCCCGGACCACGCGATGAATCAGGCTGGGTTCCGAATACACCAGCGAGGGCGCCGAGAGTTTGTCCCCCTTGGAACGGACCTTCTCCCAGAGTTGCGTCAAATAGCGCATGTCTTCGCGAAAATCCGATTCATCCTGTTTCTCACTCACGGTTCGCACGATGAAACCCCAGCCATTGTCCCCTCGTAATCGGTGAATCATATCCTTGAGACGGTAGCGCTCCCGGTCGGAAACAATTCTTCGGGAAACTCCGACGTGCTCAACGGTCGGCATGAAAACCAGAAATCGTCCGGGCAAGGCGCAATGAGAGGTGACCCGGGCGCCTTTTTTACCGATGGGTTCCTTGGAGATCTGAACCAGAATCTCCTTTCCTTCGTGCAGGAGATCACCGATGAGGGCTTTTCCGTTGCGGTTGCTGGAGTGCCTTCGTCTGCCTTTCCGGTTGCCCCGTGGGGAGGGAGGCCGGCTGGGCGGTGTTTTCTCCTCCCAGGGATCGGGTTGAGGTTCTGGGGGGGTGATAATGGGGATCGCGTCAGCATCCTGGTGGACCCCAATGGGGAACCGATCGGGGAGAATCCGAGCTCCAAAACGATCCGCCGCTGCTACCACCGAGGAGGACTCCGACAGGGCATAGGAATCCCAGTCAATCGGGGAGTCCAGCCTCTCGGGCAGAATCTGGCCAAATTCTGCCAGTAAGGGCTCCTGGGAGGACCCATTCCCTGCAGGGGCCTCCATTGGCGGGGACCCCTCGGGTTGGGTCAGCAGATCAGCGGATTCCCCTTCCGGGTCCGGGAAAAGCGTCTCGTACTCTTCGTAGTCCTCGAAAAAGTCCGTGACATACAAAAAGGTGTCCCGGCCCAGGCCGATATCGACAAATGCCGCCTGCATCCCCGGCAGAACTCGGGTGACCTTGCCTTTGTAGATATTCCCCAGGATTCGGCGATTATCGGATCTTTCAATAAAAATTTCAGTGACCTGATCGTCCTCCAGAATGGCCAGCTTGGTTTCCAGGCTGGTGGAGGAAATCAATAATTCTTTTGACATGATGCTTCCTCTATCGAACCGGCTCCGTCTCAACGGAGCGGTCGATGCACAACACGGCCTATAAGGGAGAAGCAAATTACAGGGGAGGGAGAGTGGTTATTCTCAAGTGGTGACAGATGTCGGTGGAACTAAATCATCCTGATTTCAAGCTGACAGATCCAAGGAACGGTCGTCAGCAGGCCTGAAACACTTGGGTACACTCGAAACTCTTTCAAAAAATCTTCCCGTAAATGGGACCAACCGTCTGCGGGGCCTTCTGTGTCCCGCCTGTGACGCGTTATCCCTAAAGCTTCTCCAAATAAAAAGCTTAAAAATGACTTTCTCGTAGGCTCGAACGATGCATTATCCTCTGAGCTTGTGCTCATCGCACCTGAGCCCTTAGCTATTATAGTAATTCGAGAGGGAGGCTGGCAAGTTGGATCGCGGGGAACCCGAGTTGTCGCCCGAGGCGGGCGAGTAGACAAATCGGCGCTGATGGACGTTTAAGGCCAGTCCCAGGGCCGCGAAGGTGGTAATTGTTGAGGATCCCCCATAACTGAGCAAGGGGAGGGGAATTCCGATGGGAGGGACGATTCCCAGGGTCATACTCACATTGATGGCTACATGGAAAAAAATAAGGCTGGTAACCCCGGTGATCAGGAGAATGCCGACCCGGTCACGAGCCTTTCCGGCGATGCGGATCAAACGCATCAGGACCAGCAGATAGAGCATGAGGATGCAGATGGAACCTACAAAACCGATTTCCTCTGCCAGAATAGCGAAGATAAAGTCGGTATGAACCTCGGGAACGAATCCCAGTTGACTCTGCAGTCCCTGTCCCAATCCCTTGCCGAACAGACCGCCGGATCCGATGGCGATCTGAGACTGACGGGACTGGTAGCCGATCCCTTGAGGATCGCGTCCGGGATCCAGGGTCACCAGAATCCGCTCCTTCTGGTAGTCCTTGAGCAGATACCAGCCCAGGGGAGTCACACACAACGCGATGATGAGGAACCCCATCAGAAACCGCATTCTCAAACCGGCCACGATCACAACACCTAAGAGGATCGGGAGGTACATCAGAGCCGTTCCCAGATCACCCTGAAGGGTGATCAACAGCATGGGGCACAAAGTCAGCCCGCCCAGAGCGAACAGGTGCCGATGCTCGAGGTAGCTGGCGCTGATTTCACTCAGATATCGTGCCAGAACCAGGATGAGGGCGACTTTGGCGATCTCCGAAGGCTGGAAGCTGATCTCACCGATGGTGAACCAGCTTTTGCTGCCATTGATCTCCGTTCCAAACAAGAGAATGCTCAGTAGAAGCAGGGTGGTCAGGCCGTAAAACAAAAAGGCGTGGTCGGTCAGGAAGTGGTAGTCGATCGTGGTGATACAAAGGCAAACGATAATGCCCACCCCAAGCCACAGAAGGTGTCGAGCGAACAGACTGTAATTGCCGTCCTCTGCGCTGGCATTGTAGATTCCCAGTGCCCCGATCAAAGCCAGGATCACAACGGCCAGGAAGAGAAAATAATCAAACTGGCTCAGGAATCTTCGAGTCAACATGCCTTACATCCGTTGCTTGCCCTTGATCTGGAAGGCCAGCTCCATCCCATCGGGTTGAACCTTTTTGTGCTTCTCGTAATAGACCCTGAGAATTTCCCGGGCTATCGGTGCCGCTCCGGAGCCACCGGAACCTCCTCGCTGCATCATCACGGCCACAATGATTTCCGGATCGTTGCGAGGAGCAAACCCCACGAACCAGGCATTGGATTCGAAGCGCTCAGCCTCTTCGTCAGACAGGCTCTGGCGGGTTTCAAGGCTGATGGTCTGTGCCGTTCCGGTTTTACCGGCCACGTCAAACCCGGCCACCCGGGCAGCTTGCCCGGTGCCGCCTTCATTGACCGAGCTCCACATGGCATCACGGATCAGGTCGAGGTTTTCCTGAGAAAAATCAGGAATCCCCAAAAAGCTCTGCTCCGGGGGATCCGGGAATTCCGCCAGGACCAGATGCAGGTTCGGTGCCTTTCCCGTTGCCACGATGCCCACGGCTCGAGCCAGCTGGGCCGGTGTTACCAGAAGCGGACCCTGGCCAATGGCCAGTGAGATGGTTTCCCCGGCGTACCAGGGTTCTCCGCGGACCTCTCTTTTCCACTCTTCACTGGGAACCAGGCCCAGGGCCTCACCGAGAAGGTCAATTCCTATGGAGTCGCCCAGCCCCAGGCGGCGGGAAAAGGCGGCGATTTCCTGGATTCCGAGTTTCTGACCCAGCAGATAGAAATAGACATTGCAGGAATGTTGAAGCGCTTCTTGAAGGGTGAC
>JAYZBY010000117.1:0-9356 GCA_036338555.1 Acidobacteriota bacterium
GGATCGATACGTGGAGGCCGAGTCGGCTCGATTTACTGCCAAGTACGACCGGTCGATTCAGATTTTTTCCAGTCGCGGCTGTCCCTGGCATTGTACCTACTGTCACGATCTGTTCGGCAAGCAATTCAGGCCCCGCAGTGCGGAGAATGTATTGGCGGAGATCAAAATGCTTTATGAGGACTACAATATTCAGGAATTCATGGTGGAGGACGACATCTTCAATTTTGACATGGACCGGGCCAAGAGAATCTGCGATCTGATCGTCGAGGAAGGCCTGGAAATAGGGCTGCAGTTTGGGAACGGAGTTCGGCTGGAGCGGCTGGATGAGGAGTTGATGGAAAAGCTGGCGGCGGCAGGAACCCACCATCTGTGCATTGCCATCGAGTCGGCGAGTCCGCGTATCCAGAGCCTCACCAAGAAGTATCTGAAACTGCACATGGTGAATGATGTGGTAAGCTGGGCCAAAAAGTACAAGATCCATGTCCTGGGATTTTTCATGATTGGCTTTCCCACCGAGACGGTGGAAGAGATCAACATGTCGATTCGATTTGCCTGCCAGACCGATCTTGATGAAGCGCTCTTTAGTATTGTCATTCCCTATGCGGGTACCGAGCTCAGCAAACAGGTGGTCGAAAGGGGATTGTACGATTCTGGGTACACCCCCGATCTTTTGCATGAAGTGGTGAGAATCGAGACTCCGGATTTTGACTTCAAGACCCTCAAGCGGCTTCAGCGCAAGGCCTACATGATGTTCTTTCTGACTCGGTTCCGGTTTGTAAAAATGCTTCCGAAGCTTTTAGATGTGCGTTCGAGCAAACGATATATCAAGGCCATCGAACGGCACTTCTTCCCGGAATTCATTAGGGGGGAGGCTTCAAGAACTAATTAGCCTGCCTTATGTACCGCTATCCCGACTTTCCCGATCACGTCTACGTTGAACTCACCAACGTGTGCAATGCGCGCTGCACCATCTGTGCCACACCTTCCATGGTGCGAGAACGCGAATTCATGTCGATGGAACTCTTTCGAACGATTGTGGATGAATGTGGTCGCTACAAAGCGAAGAAGATTCTGCCTTTTCTGCATGGAGAATCTTTGTTGATTCCAGAAGTGCTGGACTATTTTCGCTATGCACGCCAGGCTGCTCCGGGGACCCATATCAACCTGACCACTAATGGATCGAAGCTGTCTGCCGATTTGAGCGAGTCTTTCCTGCAGGAAGATCTTCTGGACAGTGTGATCGTTTCCATTGATGGGGGAGATAAGGAGACCTTTGAGAATATTCGCCTTGGGCTCGATTATGACGAGGTACGACGCAACGTCCTTCATTTCCTTCGTCGCAGGAATGAGCTGGGAAAAACCAGACCGACCGTCTCGATCGCGATGGTCACCGTTGATGAGAACAAGCACACCAGGTCGAAGCTCAAGGAAGTTTGGAGCGAAGCGGACGAAGTACGTTTCTCCGTCTATTTCAATTGGGCGGGAAAATTAAATAACAATGGCCGGCCGGAGCACAAGCTCAATTTTTGTGAACGCCTGTATCACTACATCACCATTCTGGCTAACGGACAGGTCGCCATGTGCTGTTTTGATTCGGAAGGCAAGTACCTGGTCGGTGATGTGAGAAGCCAGGGTGTTCACGAAGTGTGGCATTCTGAGGCCTTTCAGGAAAAACGGCGCTGGTTGTACGAGAGGAATTTCGACCAGCAAAAATTGTGTGCCCGATGTGATTATATCAATCACCCCCAATGGACTGCGCCCCTGGTTCGGATTCGCCCCTATGTCAGGGAAGCGGTTCCGCAACTAACGAATGTGGCTGAAACCCTTTATAAACGATGGATGATGAGATGATGCATAATATAGGAGGTAGTGGCGTCGGCGCATGACGTGAAGAGGTGATGACGGAGTTGTTTCAGCAGCCTATGGATGTTCCTTGGCAGAGATCAGTGGAGAAGGATCTGGGAAAGATTCTGCTCATCTATCCGGTAACCGGGATGGATGTTTATGGGATTAACGTCGGACTGCCCCTGTCTTGCCTTTATCTTGGAACCGTTCTGGAGCAGGCCGGATACCGCGTGGAAATCCTGGACGAGCGGGTAACCAGCCATTTCGAGGAAGATGTCACCCGATCGATTCGTCAAGAAAAGCCGATCCTGGCGGGGATCAGCACCATGACCGGGATGCAGATTCGGGGCGGCTTGAAGGCTGCTCGAATCCTGCGCAGCCTTGACCCGGCTCTTTCTATTGTCTGGGGAGGAGTTCATCCCTCTCTGTGTCCTGATTCCACCCTCAAGGATGAATTCTGCGACATGGTGGTGATCGGGGAAGGGGAAATCACCCTGATTGAATTGGCTGATTGCCTGCGAGCGGGTACCGATCCGGACCTGGTGCCGGGAATAGGCTACAAGAAAGAGGGGCAGTTAAAGTTTACCCCTTCTCGGCCCATGATCGAGGATCTGGATGTTCTTCCCAGGCCTGATTACGACTTGATTGAGATGGATCGGTACTTCACCAGTGCGCCCTCCACGGGAGAAGCACAGTTGCAGATGGTCACCAGCCGCGGCTGTCCTTTTGATTGTGAGTTCTGCTACAACCTCAAGTTCAACGACCAGCGTTTCCGCCATCATTCTGCCGAACGCACCGTATCGGATGTGGCTTATCTAGTGGAGCGTTTTGGCGTGAATGCCATTTTTTTCGAAGACGACTATTTCTTTGGCAATCCGCGGCGAGTGGAAGAAATTTGCGACCTGCTGATTGAGAAAGAACTGAAATGTCTTATTCAGGTGCCATGCCGGGTCGATTACCTCCATCGGCAAGATGATGAGATGATTGACAAACTCTACCGGGCCGGCTTCAAAGAGCTGTGGGTCAGTCCTGAATCGGGTTCTCCGGAACGTCTCAAGGAAATTCTCAAGAGAACAAACCTGGAACAGGTGAGGAAAGTGAATCGACTCCTGTCGCGTTCCGATGTCTACGTTAAGTATGGTTTCATGGCCGGCTTTCCAAATGAAGAAAGGGAGGAAACCCTCCAGACCGTTGATTTCATGTTCGAATTGTTAAGCACCAATCCCGGTGCCGGTACCGCCCCCGTTGCTATTTACACTCCCTATCCCGGAACGACTCTGTACGACAAAAGCCGTCTCGTTCACGGGATGGAGTTTCCCGATACATTGGAAGGGTGGAGCCACTTTCACTTTGGGGAGAACAATAACCCCTTTCTCAGCCCGAGTCAGAAAAAGTTCATCAGTAAGATCAACGTGATGAGCCGGTTCTTTGAGCGGCGCGCCTTCGAGAGATTCTGTGACCATCGCTTCAAGCCGCTTCTGATGGGAATTTACGGTCTTTATTATCGCTATCTGCGATTGCGGCTAAGGTGGAGATTTTTCCACTTCATGCCGGAGATCCCGTTGATCCGGCTGATGGAGAAAGTCTATGTTCAATGGTTTCATCGAAGTCAGCTGTCGAATCTGAAAAAGCCGATGACGTCCGATACCTATGTTGAGGGCTGACAACTGACAGCTGACACCTGACATGAGTGCTTGGGATCGGAACGGTAAGAACTTATGGCTTTGAAAACTCTTTTAGTGTTGCCGATTCGTGAGGGAGATAACTTTAAAATTTCTCCTGATATAGGCCTTTTGTACCTGGGTACGGCTTTGCGCAGCGAGGGGTTTGACGTCACTCTGCTGGACTGCCCGAAAGAGAAATTCTCCTTTAAAGACTTCAAGGACTTCGTCCAGGAGGGGAACTACGATGTGGTTGGTTTTCGTTGTTACAGTCGAGATCACAATTATGTGAATCACCACATCAGCATTGTTCGCCAGGTCAGTCCCTCGACGCTGACTCTGACGGGAGGTCCTCATCCTTCAGCACTGCCGGAGTTTGTCCTCTCCAGCATGTCCGACCTGGATTTTGCCTGGAAGGCTGAAGCCGAGGAGGGACTGCCTGATCTGTTGTCCTATTTCACCGACCATGGACGAGACATTCCGGAGGACCTTCTCGAGAGAGTGCCGGGCCTGGTATGGAGAAAGCAGTCAACCGGGCTGCCGGTCGTGAATCAGCCCAGTTTTGGAAAAGATCTGGATAGTTATGGGATACCGGCCTGGGATCTTGTCGACCCCGAGAGTTATCCAGGTGCGATCTGGGATGAGTACTATCCGATATTGACGACACGGGGGTGCCCCTACCCCTGCACCTATTGCAACACTCCTGGATTGTCCGGAAAGAAACTACGGCATCGAAGTGTGGAGCATGTGATCGAAGAGCTCAGGCTCTTGAAGAATTGCTATGGAGTGAGAAGGTTCAGCATTATTGATGATGAGTTCACCCTGAATAAACACTATGCCACGCGCTTTTCCGAAGCTCTGGTCCAGGCTGACCTGGGTCTCAAATGGGATTGTCCGGTCGGCGTACGGCTCGATTCTCTCAATCCGGAGCTGCTGCAGGTGATGGAGGCCGCTGGTTGTGAGAATCTGGCAGTGGGTATCGAGTCAGGCAACCAGCGCATCCAGGAGCTGATCAAGAAAAAAGTGACCGTTGAAACGATCCGGGAAAAGGCGGCCATGATTGCCGGTTGCAGTGATATCCAGATCGTCGGATATTTCATGATCGGTTTCCTGGATGAGACCGAAGAGGAAATCAAAGATACGATCAAACTGGCTTCAGAGCTGGGGCTTCGGCGAGCTAATTTCAACGTCGTGATTCCGATACCCGGAACCGCCCTGTTCGATGAGGTTGTGGAACAGAAATTGCTCAAGGTGGAGGAAATCAACTGGGATACTCTGACCAGCGATCAGATTGCGTTCAAACGGAGACATCTTACCGGTAAGCGCCTGCTTCAGCTCCAGCAGTACGCTTATTTACGATTTTACGGAAAGCCGAGTGTCATCTGGGATGTGGCACGGGAAGCACTAAAAAACAGGGAAATTCTAAAGGTCAGTCTCAAGAAGCTGAGGATGCTTTCCTGGAGAAAGGAAACCTACTCGTTCATTCCCATGTATCTTCGTGAGAAGTTCGTTTAAATCCTGGTCCATACCGTTTATCATCTGGGCTATTTCTCTTGATCAACCGATTCGCCAATTCCCCTTGAAATCATTCGCCTCCGTCGTCAAATGGGCCCATGACTCAGTCTGCTGAGATGGACCGCCTTTCAGAGAAAAGCTGGACAGGAATCTGGCTGTTGGGTTTGGCAGTTATTCTCATATTTCATGCCGTATGGGAACTGCTGGATGAATCGTCGGCTGTATGGGACATGGCCTATCATCAGCTTCAGGGCTGGAGGTATCTGGCGGCCTGGCAGGACGGCCGTTTCCTTGAACAGTTTTCTGCGCTCTCAAGTTATTACCCTCCTCTTTACTACCTTCAGGAAGCCGTGGTTCTAGGAGTTTTTCCAACCACCCAGTTTCTGGCATGGCTTTCCAACCTGGTGGGAATACTCCTGCTTTCCTACAGCAGTTACCGTCTGGCGGCACTTTTCATGAAGCCGGCGGTAGCGGTTGCCACGGGTTTGCTCCCATTGCTTTTTCCTCTGCTGGTGTGGTCGAGTCGGGCGTCGCTGCTGGACCTACCCTTGACGGGTTGGGTGGCGGTCTCCGGGTATCTGCTGGTGAAAAGTAACTTCCTGCAAGATAGATCCTGGGCTCTTGGCTTTGGTCTGGCCTGCGCTGCAGGAAGCCTTACCAAATGGACTTTTGGGTTGTTCTTACTCCTTCCCCTGGCTCACGTTCTGATCTACTCTCCTCACAGAAGGAAATCACTGCTTCATTTTGCTTTTGCCGCCTGTCTTGCTCTCCCCCTTGTGTTGCTCTGGTATCTTCCCAATCTGGATTCGCTGATGGAGCGCTTCCAGATCACGGCCCAGGCGGCAGTTGGTGAGGGAGACCCCGGATGGAGTCATATCCTGGGATGGATTTACTATCCACGCTCGCTCGCCAGTTACTACCTCTATTTTCCCTTGACCGTGCTGGGTGTGTGTGGCGTCATCATGGCAGGAAGGCACAAAGAAGGGATCCATCAGCGACTTTTCCAGTTTCTTTGGTGGTGGTTACTGGGGGGCCTGTTTTTCATGACCTTGCTCCCGGCCAAGGACCCGCGCTACATCATGCCGTTGGCTTGTCCTCTGGCCATTCTTCTGGTGGCTCCCTGGAGGCAGCGCGACGCCTGGGTTATAGGGATTCTGGTCCTGGCCTTTCTTCAGATGCTGAGTGTTTCCTTCCTCACCCCGCCTCTCAAAATTGCACTGTTCGATGAGGGCCAGGACACCGACTACCGCAGCATCCGACAGGAGTGGGTGCTCTATCAATCCCATTATTTTGACATAGCGGGCCCTCCCAGGCGGGAGGACTGGAAAACTGAAAAGATACTCGATGCCCTGGGCTCCGCCGGACGGGTCGGGTTTTTGCCAGATGCGGCCCGATTCAACCCGGTCACCTTCGAGCTCTCTGCGGTTCAAAGAAAAAGCAAGGTGGAGGTTGTTTTTCTGGGGGATGCGCAACATTCTGCTGAGTCTTTGTCGGAGTTCGAGTTTGTGATCGGAAAATCGGGATCCCAGGGGTTATCCTATATGACAGCCTGGAACCAGCCGACCTACCGCCTTCTAAAGGAGTTGAATTGGCCGCTGGTCAATACCTGGTTGCTGCCCGATCAAAGTCGGGCCCAACTCTGGCAGAATCCGAAGGAAGACTGACCCCTAACCCCTAACCCCTAACCAACTCATGATAATTCAAAATCCACAATCATTAGTTCGATCTTTCAGGTTCCGAGTTCCAGGTCAGCGGTCAGGGGTCAGCTGGTCAGCGAGTCCTTGACATCCCAGCCCTCATTTTTCACACTAGCTCCCTATGCCAGAACTACTTGTGGGGAAAGAAACGGATTTCGCGAAGGACGATCGCAAGATCATTGTTCAGGGAGAGCTGGAGATCGGGGTTTTTCGAGTTGGTGGGGACTTTCATGCCTACCAGAATCAATGTGCCCATCGGGGAGGGCCGGTTTGCCAGGGAAAAATCCTGGGAAAGGTTGAGGAGGTTCTGGCAGATGATCAAACCAGTCAAGGCCTGAAGTTCTCTGAAGAGTCGATTCACATTATCTGTCCCTGGCATGGATTTGAGTACGATCTCAGGAGTGGAGTGAACGCCGGTGATGAGCATCTGCGCCTGAAAAAGTACGATGTGAAAGTTCAAGATGGGAGTGTCTATGTCATTGTCTAACGCCAGGTCCAAATCACTGGAGACAGTCGAAGCCGTAGAAGCCATCTGGGTGCGAGCCCAGCAAGCTCTGGCAGATGGCGAGCTGGATCAATTCTCCGAGAAGAGTGTGCAGCAGTTGATGACTTCAGCGGTCAAGCTGTTTGCCGCCAAGGTGGAAGCGGAGGATCGCTTTTTTTTGCCGGTTCTGCAAACAGATGGAGCTCTAACCGCAACAGAGGCGGTGGTCGTCGTGTCCGAAATCCTGCGGGCCGTTGACCTCAATCCCTTTGATCTGGCCATGTGGTTCAACCGGCAGCGTCCCGGGACCTAGATCCTGTCAGAGTGAAGGTTCAGGTTGAAAGCTTGTCAGGAGAAAAGACCATGGCGACAAAAAATGAGGGAGTCCGGGAAGACCCCATCAAGCAGATCAATGTTCACACCGACACGCGAGATATCCTGGCCCATGCCCGGCGGGATGCGGAAAAAAGAAAACTGGGAGACTACCTGATCGTAGATGTCGATTCCCACCATACGGAGACGGCATCCTGGCACGAGATCATCGAATACATCGAAGATCCGGTGGTTCGGGCCAGCGCCAAGGAATATCAAAGTATCAGGACCGGTTCTCCGCCCTATGGGTTGAGTGGAGATCTGGGTTTGAAGTATCAGGGCGTTGGTGGACGCATTCCCCACAATGACAACCGGCTTGAAAAGGTGGATGAGGCCGACGTTCATCGGGATGTGGTGCTGACTCGCCGTGCTATCGAAAGCTTTGGATTTGACTACATGGTGGTCTTTCCCACGCCGATGCTGTTTCTGGGAACCCATCCTCAGCCTGAGATGGAGGTGCTGCTGGGTACGGCTTACAACCGCTGGCTGGCGGAGAGGCTGCTGCCAGGTGATGACCGCATCAAGAGTTTCTGGTATTTGCCCTTCAACAATCCGGAAGCCTGTCTGCGGACCATCGAGGAGTTCTCAGACGTGAAGGGCGGTGTTGGATTCACCATTACCAGCGCCCGCTACAAGCCCGTCCATCACAACTATTACATGAAGGTTTACAGCGCCCTCGAAGAAAGGGGCATGCCCCTGTGCTTTCATGCCGGGTATTACTGGCAGGATTCTTCGATGTCGCAGATTAACCGTTTCATCGGGATGCATGCACTGGGCTTTGTTTTATGCAATCTGGTGCACATGACGAATTGGGTGTTGAATGGTCTTCCCGAGCGCTTTCCGAAGCTTCGGACCATTTGGATCGAGAGTGGTCTTGCCTGGATTCCCTTTCTGATGCAGAGGCTTGATCACGAGTATCTGATGCGAACCTCAGAGGCCCCTTTGCTCAAGAAATTGCCCAGCGAATACATGCGCGAGATGTACTATACCTCCCAACCCCTTGAAGATAATCATCGTAAGGCTCTGGAGTTGACCTTTGAGATGATCAACGCCGAGACCCAGCTGCTGTATTCCTCGGATTGGCCTCACTGGGATTTCGACCCGCCAAGTGCGATCTTTGATCTGCCCTTTCTCAGCGAGCAGGCCAAGCGAAACATCCTTGGTGAGAACGCCCGTCGACTCCTCAGGCTGAATGAACCGAGACACAGAAGGAAGACTCCACTTCCGTTCAACGAATAAATAAACAAGAAACCATGAAAAAGCGGAGAGTCGTGGGCCTCTTTTGGGGTGTGCAGGTGATCATGGCCGTGATCCGTGTCTCTCTGGCGGTTGTGGAGCGTTTTGAAACCTTACCCGCCAATCTGGAGTCCGGCAATGAGCACTAGTCCTGCCAAGCCGGGTTCTGATCTTGCCAGTCGTTTTCCCATCTCGGTCGTCATTCCCTGTCACAACGCTGAGCGAGAACTGAAGCTTTGCCTGGAGGCTCTGTTCAGAAACGATGTAACCAATCTGGAGATCGTGGTCGTGGACGATGGCTCCAGTGACTCGACGGCTCAGGTCGTTGAGGATTTTGCTCAGGGCGGCAATGAGAGCCCTGCTATCCAGTACCTGGCCCTGGGAAAGAAATCAGGTCCCGCAGTGGCACGGAACCAGGGAGTCCGGCAGGCAAGCCATCCCTTTGTACTGTTTCTGGATGCGGATATTGTGCTGACCAGGCAAAGCATCGAGCTGATTCGCGAAAGCCTTGATTTGTATTCCCATCGTTCAGATATCATAGGAGTC
>JAYZBY010000118.1:0-6849 GCA_036338555.1 Acidobacteriota bacterium
TCGGCGATTCGGGCAGCAACCAGAAAACCCGCCATTCCGGAACCCACGATTATCACATCATAATTCTCATCGGCCATGACTGGTCCTTTCAAAGGGCGTTTGCATTTTTTTGGTCAAGTGTTAGCCCGGATTATACATACAAATTCCCGACTTCACACCTCCTGGAACCTGGCATTCGGAATCGGCACCTGAGGTGCCTCCCACATTCTAGAATGCGCTCACAGAGCGGCCCCACCATTACCGCGCTCCGAAGGAGCGACAGAGTCTGGCTCAGGGCGTCCCGCCCTGGGACAGTCTTCTTTGTGCCTTGGTGTCTTTGTGGTTACTTTCTTCTCTGTGTCTTTGTGTCTCTGTGGTGAAGACCGCTTCGCGGATTCACGCTGTCGTGCTGTCGGCTGGATTCGGCGCCTCAGGCTATTCCGGTTTCCGTCTCAGCTCAGCCAGATTCAACTAAATTGACTGATTGGAACGCATCAGATCAGCAAGTATCTGTTCCCTGGATCCACTGGCACTCTTTTCACCACGATCATCTTCCAAAAAAGGCCAGAGCCCTTCCCGGAGAGAGCCGGGAAGGATGCTCTCCAGATACTCCAAAGCCCTTGAAACCCACATCGATGATCGACTTGGTGGCCCGTTTCTGCTGGGGCGGCACCGGCGTATAGAGAAGTTCATATCCCGAACGGAACAGCGAACTGCGCAGAACTCCCTCACCGGCACGAGCTTCTGCTGCACTTCCGCGGCCAGGAAAGAAGAGTACACCCAGAGCACCTGCCACCACTACCGAGGGGAGTGTCGCCACTGTCTTCGCCAACCCCAGTCTCTCAAGAGAATACCGGCTCAAAACCGTTTGGATCATAAAGGTGATCAATCCTATGACCGTATAGAAAACGGCAAAAAACCGCAGCAGGTCCTCAGCTTCGAGGAAAATAGCAGTGGCCTGAGCTTTGAAAACGTAGTCGAGCAAGATCTTGCTCAACGCTCCCAAAAGTACCAGTGCGGCCATACCCTGCAGATAGGGCTCCCGCTTCAGTACCTGAAATCCCGAACCCTCAGGCTCATTCTTTCTTTTCGTTCCGACCGGGTCCTGCTGGTTCCTCGGGGCCACTCCACCGGCAGGTTCTCTCAGGGACCTGAGCTTCCAGGCACAGAAAAGATGAATCAATCCTTGCTGAAGACGTACAGGCTCAGGTTTCCTCTGATGTGCTAACCTGAGGGCATGGACAATGGCCGAACCTGGATATTGACCCTCCTTGCAATTCTGGTTCTCGGCAACTTTTCCACCTTCCACATCGTCGCTCAGACGAACCCTGTGGCCGCCACGGCAAAGGTGAACGGAACCACTCTCTTTTACGAATTACTGGGCCAGGGCGATCCGCTGGTTTTGATCAGTGGAGGAGGAAGCCTTGACCGTAGAATGTGGGATGACCAGTTCCAGTATTTCTCCCGCCACTACCAGGTGGTCCGCTACGATCTCCGAGGTCTTGGAAAATCGGAAATTCCCCGCGAGCCTTACTCCCCATCTGAGGACCTGGATCACCTGCTGAGTTTTTTGAACATCTCAAAAGCCCACATCGTGGGCCTGAGTCTGGGAGCCAGGATGGCGATTGATTTCACACTGGCCCATCCTGAGAGGGTCAGCACTCTGATTGCCGCATCTCCCGGGATCAGCGGCTACGGCGACGACAACCAGCTAATCCAGTCGCTTCAAACCCTGGCCGCCGTGGCACGGACAGATGGACTGGAAGAAGCCCTCCAGATTGTCCTCTCCAATCCCTACCTGCCCCAGGATCCGGAGGTCAAGGGAAAGATGAGCCGGATCCTTTTGGACAACCCTCAGGTCTTCTATCTGGGATTCCCCACCCTCGCCTTGATGATCTCCCCGGATCCGCCCGCACTGGGCCGCCTTGCGGAGATCGGGATTCCGACCCTGGTCATTGCCGGCAGTGAGGATCATGAATCGATTCAGGGCATGGCGGATTCTCTGATCAGGGAAATCCCGGGCGCCCGCAAGGTACTGATTACGGGAGCCCGCCACATGGTCAACCTGGAACAACCCTCCCAATTCAACCAGGCTGTACTGGACTTCTTGTCGGATGTGACGAACCCACCTGAAAATGACTGACCCCTGACTGCTTCGCGGTCTCGTGCGTTCGTGCCTTCGTGCTTTTGTGCAGTCGGCCGGAATCGGCGCACTGAGGCTCCTCCCACACTCCGGACTCAACCTCCTTCGCGCTCCGAAGGAGCGACAGGAGCCTGGCTCGAGGCGTCCCCGCCCTGGGACAGTCTTGTCTTCTCTGTGTCCTGGTGTCTTTGTGGTTAATTTCTTCTCTGTGCCTCTGTGTCTCCGTGGTGAAAATTCTTCTCCGTGTCTTTGTGGCTTGACCAGAGAAAATTGATACAGTAGCGGGAATGCCTGAGATCGGTTTCACACTGGGGCTCTTAATAGTGGCCCTCATTTTATTTGTTACCGAGTGGATTCGCTACGACGTGGTCGCCCTGCTGGTCCTGGTGTCCTTGAACCTGAGCGGCATTCTCAACCTGGAAGAAACCTTCGCGGGGTTCAGCAATGCTGCAGTGATCACGGTGGCCGGCGTCCTGGTGATGAGTCGGGCGGTCCAGGATTCCGGGGTGGTGCAAATCGTTGGAATCAAGATGATCGAATGGGGCAAAACCCCGATCCGACTGACTTTCATGATCATGGTGGCAGTAGGCCTCATCTCTGGCTTCATCAATGACATCGGCACGGCAGCCCTTTTCATGCCTCTGGTGATGATGGTGGCGCGGCGGATAAAGATTCCACCCTCCAAGCTTCTCATCCCTCTGGCCTTCGGATGTCTTCTGGGGGGAACCCTGACCCTGATTGGCACTCCACCGAACATTCTGGTGACACTGATCATGGCGGAGCACGGAATTGAACCGTTTCGAATGTTCGATTTCACTCCCATTGGCATCCTGGTGCTCCTGACCGGCATTGCCTACATGACGTTGGTCGGCAACAAATTACTACCTGAGCGCCGGGGAGAAACCAGTCTCATGGACCGGTTCAAAATCCGCGACTATTTGACGGAACTGGCCATCGGACCGAAATCGCCTCTGGTCGGCAAACGCCTGGATCAACTGGACCTGACCAAGGAAATCGACTTCTCCATCCTGGGGATCATTCGCGATCAACGTACTGTCTTGACTCCACTTCCCCAGGAGCGAATCGATGAGGGCGACCTGCTGCTGGTGGAGGCCAGCCCTGACGAGTTGGCCCGGCTGACCCAGCAGGGAGGGCTGGAAATCATTCCCGAGGTCGATCCGGACGAAGCCGACATCAGCTCCGAAGAGGTTGAGATCGTCGAGGCAGTGGTCCTCCCCGACTCCCGACTGGTGGGTCGCAGCCTGCGCCAGATTAATTTCCGGCGACGCTATGATTTGACCGTGATAGCTATTTCACGACAGGGAGAACCGGTGAGAAGGCGCCTAGTGGAGGTACGCCTCAAGGGGGGTGATGTTCTTTTAATCCAGGGTGACCGCCAGAAGATCGATACTTCCCTGCCTCAAACCGGGTGCCTGCCTCTGGCCGACCGGGCCATTTCCCTCAAGACAGGAGCCCATCCGGTTCGCATACTGATCATTTTTATGGGAGCGATCTTATTGGCCTCCACCGGAATTCTACACGTTGCAATGGCCTTTACCCTGGGAGCCTTTCTGATGATCCTCACTCGCTGTATCACGCCTCGGGGGTTCTACCAGGCCATCGAATGGCCCATCCTGATCCTGATGGCGGGAATGATCCCTCTGGGGACCGCCATGGTCAAGACTGGAAGCGCCAGCTGGGCGGCTAGCTCGCTAATTGCGATCACGGGAAGCTCCAACCCCTATCTGGTACTGGCGGCCCTTTACCTGCTTATCACTGCTTTGACCAGCGTCCTGAACAACCCCACGGTGACCGTGGTGGTGGCCCCCATAGCGATTGATGTGGCCCACAGCCTGGAACTCAGCCCTCTCCCCTTCCTGATGCTCACCGCTGTGGCGGCCTCCTGCGCTTTTCTTTCACCCGTTTCACACAAAGCCAATGTCCTGGTGTGGGGTCCCGGCGGCTACCATTTCATGGATTACACCCGTGTCGGGCTTCCCCTGGCACTGCTGATCGGAGTGGTATGTGTTCTGGTAATTCCCATCCTGTGGCCTTTTTAATCCAGGTGTAGTTAACAGCAGTGAAAACCGGTACAATGAGATTGATTCGGATCAAAAACTGTCATTTGAACTTCTTGAAAAGATTTAGATGGCTGTTACAAGGAAGTGATTTATGAAGAAGAATTCTAGTCCTGGCAATGGGACCGACCGTTCGGTCTTGACCACCACTCCGCTGCCCGCCTCCCGGAAGGTCTATATCGAGGGCAACCAGCCTGGTGTGCGTGTTCCCATGCGTGAAATCACCTTGACCGGGTCGGCTTCAGAAGGAAACGGATCAGACGGCCCCAGGAAAACCTTCCTGGTCTACGATACCTCGGGACCGTACACCGATCCGGACGCACAGATCGACATTCGCAAAGGCCTCCCGGCCCTGCGCACTCCCTGGGTTCTAGCCCACCAGGATGCTGAAACACTGGACGACTTTTCGTGCGAGTTCAGTCGTCAAAAGGCTTCCGATCCCGCCCTCAACGGTAAACGCTTTCCCCATACCCGCAAGGTGCTGCGGGCCAAGCCGGGCCGCAATGTGAGCCAGATGCACTATGCCCGACAAGGCATCATCACTCCGGAAATGGAATACGTGGCCATTCGCGAAAACCAGGCCAAGGAACTGGTCAACAGCAATGGTGGGGGTCAGCATCTGTGGAGTCAGCATCCCGGAAATTCCCATGGGGCCAATATCCCTGAAGTGATCACACCCGAATTCGTCCGCCAGGAGGTGGCTCAGGGGCGAGCCATCATTCCATCCAATATCAATCATCCGGAACTCGAGCCCATGATCATCGGGCGCAACTTCCTGGTGAAAATCAACGCCAATATCGGCAACTCCGCAGTCAGCTCATCGATCGAAGAGGAAGTGGAAAAATTGATCTGGGCCACCCGCTGGGGATCAGACACGGTCATGGATCTTTCCACCGGGGAACACATTCATGAAACCCGGGAATGGATCATCCGCAATTCCTCGGTGCCCATCGGAACGGTGCCCATATACCAGGCCCTGGAAAAAGTAAATGGAACGCCCGAGGATCTCACCTGGGAATTATTTCGCGACACTCTCATCGAGCAGGCGGAACAGGGAGTGGATTACTTCACCATTCATGCAGGGGTATTGCTTCGCTACATTCCCTTGACCGCCGATCGAATCACCGGAATCGTCTCCCGAGGAGGTTCCATCCTGGCCAAATGGTGCCTGACCCATCATACCGAAAACTTCCTTTACACCCACTTCGAGGACATCTGCGACATCATGAAGGCCTACGATGTCGCCTTCAGTCTGGGAGACGGGTTGAGACCAGGATCGATTGCGGACGCCAATGATGAGGCTCAGTTTGCCGAACTGAAGACTCTGGGAGAACTGACACAAATCGCATGGAAACACGACGTTCAAGTAATGATCGAGGGTCCGGGTCACGTCCCCATGCATCTGATCAAGGTCAACATGGAAAAGGAATTGGAGGACTGTGCGGAGGCGCCCTTTTACACCCTCGGCCCGCTCACCACCGACGTGGCTCCCGGCTACGATCACATCACGTCGGCCATCGGAGCCGCCATGATTGGCTGGTTTGGTTGTGCCATGCTGTGCTACGTGACCCCCAAGGAACACCTGGGACTACCCAACAAGGAAGACGTCAAGGCCGGAGTTATCACCTACCGGATTGCCGCCCATGCGGCCGACCTGGCCAAGGGCCATCCCGGCGCCCAGAGTCGGGACAACGCACTGTCCCAGGCAAGATTTGAGTTTCGCTGGGAGGATCAGTTCAACCTCTCACTCGATCCTGAGACCGCCCGAGAATTCCACGATGAAACCCTCCCGGCTGCGGGAGCCAAGCTGGCCCATTTTTGCTCCATGTGCGGGCCCCGCTTCTGCTCCATGCAGATCACCCAGGAGGTCCGCGACTACGCTGCCCAGAAGGGTCTGGACGACCAGACCGCTCTGGATGTGGGCATGAAAGAAAAAGCGGAAGAATTCAAGAAGAAGAATTCAGAGTTCAGAATCCAGAATTCAGAATAGAAGTCGAGGGGCGCACGGCCGGAGGTCCTTCGTTCTTGATGAACGGGCTGGACCTCCACTCCCGGACCATCCGTCATCTCGGAAAATCTCCTGATCTCCGGCTGCCTTGCTATAATCCCCCCATGCACGTAGTCCTGTTCGATGTTGACGGCACACTGATCGACAACGGCGGAGCTGGAAGCCGGGCTTTACGTCGGGCTCTGGCCGATCGATATTCCCTGACGGATGGCACGAATAGAGTCCGATTTGACGGCAAAACAGACCCTCAAATCGTGCGGGAGATCCTTTCCCAGCATGGCACCGAAGGGCTCTTCTCGCCTGACGCGATGCCGTCATTTTTCCCGATCTATCTTTCCTTTTTGCGGGAAGAACTCTTGGACAGCAAAGAGTTCCGGGTGCTCCCCGGCGCTCGAGAGCTGGTCGGCTTTCTGGACCGACACCAGGATTTCCTGGTGGGTCTGGCAACCGGTAATATCCAGGAAGGCGCCCACCTCAAACTCGACCGTGCGGGACTGGGCTCGTTTTTTTCTTTTGGCGGCTTCGGTTCGGATTCAGAGGACCGAACGGAATTAACCCGCACGGCCATCAAACGGGCTCACGATCTCAGTAAAGGCCAGGTCGAAAGGGATTTCGTGGTGGGGGACACCCCCAGGGACATC
>JAYZBY010000119.1:0-5106 GCA_036338555.1 Acidobacteriota bacterium
GAGCCGGGTGGCGATCGGATGTCACATTGGCTACCACTCCGTCCCGGATGTAGAGGTTCTGCCTTAACTGGCCGCTGCTGCTGACCAGCATGCCCCCTTCGATTCCAAGATCATAGGTCATTCTTCTATCCAGGCGTAGGCCATGCCTCCGCCGTGAAAGGCAATGTCGCCCCGAATATTGGTCTCGAGGCCCTGGACCCGGGAACGCCAGGCCTGAGCCACCGGCAGGATTCCGACGGCCAATGAGACTCGCCTTCCATAGATAACTCGGGAGTAGATGTCTCGACCAAATTGATCGGTTCCAAAGGGATGATCAACCGAAAGGGGGGCCAGGCGTTCGGCGATGCTCATCTGGTTGGGATCGTGAAGGGCCAGAAAGGGTGCCAACAGCGCCAGCAGAAGCATCCCCACCACAATCAACGCTCCCAGCAGGGCCAATCGATTGCGGGCAAAGCGAAGGAACCATCCTCGCAAAGAGTGGGCAAAGGTGGACATTCCGGCGAGTATAGCGAATTTCGTTTTTTCGTTCTTTGGTTTGATCGTTTGTTCGTTAGTTCGTTTTTTCGTTTTTTCGTGATGATGGACGGACCGATTCGCCGCCTGAGGCGCCTCGGCCGTGGGTCTTCGACCCACGCGTTTCACGTTCCAGGTTTCATGTATCAGGTTCCAGGTTGGCACGATCGTGTAGCGGCCGCTCTGCGAGCGGCCCATTCGCCGCGGTAGAACACACATTCACACCCGTTTATTCAAAAGCTTGGCCTCCCTAGCCGCTCATAGAGCGGCCTCTACAACGGACCCGACAATTTTTAGGGGTCGGGGGCTCAAGCGTCAGCTTTCAAAAATAGTTCGCAACTGTGCATCGGAATCGAGACCGTTTCCCAGCGCCAGCATGAGCTTGATCCTGGCCTTGGACCCGGACAGGTGATGGGCAAAGTGGCATCCCATTTCCTTCAAATGACGGTGGGCTCCCTCATAACCATAGGCGTCCACCACCGGGCCAATGCCGCATCTGGTCGTCATCACCACGGGTATCCCTGCTTCGATAAAACGAGTCAGGTGAGGAACGATCTTGGGAGGGACCCGACCTCCACCCAGGGCTTCTATCACGATCCCTTTGGGTGACATCTCCAGGACGGCATCCAGAAGAGCTTCCTCAAAATCCGCGGTCAACGAGACCAGTGGAACCGGGGTCGCATAGTTGGGCTTCAGGACGGGAGAGGGACGAGTCACGGAACGCGTAATGGTGACAGTTCCGAAGGCGATTTCCCCCACCGGGCCGTAAGGAGGTGACTGAAAGGCATCCACTCGCTGGGTGTGGAGTTTCCTGAGTTCTCCGGCCGAATGAATCTGCTCGTTCATGACGATCAATGCACCCAGGTTCGCCGACTGGGGAGAGGAAGCAACCCGGATCGAGGAGAGGAGATTTCTGAGGCCGTCGTATCCAATTTCGTTAGCCGAGCGCATGGAGCCCGTGTAAACAACAGGTTGCGACCCGGCGTAGCAGAGATGAACGAAATAGGAGCTTTCCTCCATGGTATCGGTTCCATGGGTGATCACGATTCCATCCAGATCCTGCTTTGAGGCATAGCGGTTGACCGTTTGGGAGATCATCTGGATGTTCTGGAGGGAGATGTGGGCGCTGGGAATGTTGATGAGATCCTGGGCTGAAACCTCCAGGTCGTCGGGCAGGTGCTGGGCCAGACGCTGCTGAAAGTCCTGACCCTGCAAGGAGGGCACAGGATGCTCGGAACTGGCCGTGCGATCCATGGCAATGGTACCGCCCGTTGAAAGAATTACGACTTTTCCCATCACTCACTCCTTAGCCCGTATTATGCATAAATTGTCTGCTGTGATGACGAAAACCTATGCCTAAATCGGACTGAACCTTTCATTGTCACCTACTCCGGCCCCTGATTGACAGCCTGCCGGCCCGGATGATTTCAATTTATATCGGATATTGGATATAGTGTAGGGACTATTTTATTGACGGATTGATTTTATCTCTGATAAGTTGAGGCGCCGTGAGAACACCCGACTTCAAGATACTCCCTCTTTTATTGGCCTTACTGGTTATCGTTTCCCTGGGCTTTTTGGCCTATGGCTACCTTCAATCCTCGGTAGCCAGCCAAGAAGAACGAGCACAGCAACTCGAAAGCAACAATCAGTCACAAGAGGCGATGGAGGAGTACCAGGGCCTGGTCCAATACCTTGGAAACCTATCGGTGTTGAGGTCGCGCTTTGAACAAGAGTATTCCTCAGCCATGGTTGCCCAGTTGCGGCTTCTCTACGCCATGGAAAGATTCGACGAAGCGATTGAACTGGCGGATATCTGCATTCAGGAAGAGATCAGCGACCTGGCGGCCGCATACTTCTGGAGTGGAAATGCATTTTTCCAGAAGGGCATCAACGAAGAGGCGATGGAAGATGCCTTTGCCTGGTTTAACCGCTCTCAGGACCAGTTTCGCAAGGCACTGGAACAAGATAGTCAGCAGAGATGGAACATCCGCTTCAACTATGAGTTGATCAGAACCGCCCTGGAACAGGCGGAACAGGATCAGGATGATAAGCCGGTAAAGGTGTTGCGACCCAAAGACCAGATACAGCAATCCGATACCAAAATAGCAGGATAAGACTTTTGTCCATCGGCGTCTCCAAAGCGCTCAATACACTTTTTATCGTCATCTGTCTGGCCGTTGTCGCCTTTCTTCTCTGGCTGGTCGTCTACTTCGTGGTACCGGTCACCTTCGGTTTTCCCAGGACGCTCAACCTGCTCTTTCTGCTGCCGGTAGCCGCCCTTCTTTTTTGGTTCATCCTTTACTACGTGGAAAGGGTGAGAGAACAGTTCCAGATGGAGAACGTGAGGCGTGTGAGCTCCACCTCAAGTCCTTTCCGCTACTTCCGGCTGACCTTCTTGTTTGTGCTGGGGTGCGGAAGTCTAATTCTGGCGGCGGCGGAACCCCAGATTGAAATCACCGGAGAGGAGGAGATCTACCGGAAGGTCAATGTGGTCTTCCTTCTGGATACTTCCCTTTCCATGAGAGCTCGGGATATCGCTCCTTCCCGAATGGAGAGAGCTCGACAGGAGATTCAGAACTTCATCCTGCATCGAAATGAAAACATCGGTCAGATTGGACTGGTCAGTTTCGCCGGATCCAGCGTCATTCTCTCCTATCTTACCAGCGATTCTTCCAACATTCTCTTTTACCTGGACTACCTTCGTGCCGAGATCGGTACCACGTTCGGCACCGACATCGGAGCGGGTTTCAAAAACGCACTGTTGCTGCTGGAGAAGGAGCAGGCGGTGGAGGCATCGCTTGAACCGGAAGATCTCATTTTTATTTTGATCTCCGATGGAGAGGATCAGGGGGAGGCTCTGCGGGAAGGAGTACAGAAGGCGATCGGACTGGGTGTGCGAACCTACTGTGTTGGCCTGGGGACCCAACTCGGTGGCTACATTCCCATAGGAGAGAGAGATGGCCATACGGTTTTTCTCGTCGACGAGGAAGGAAACAGGATCCTGGCCACCTTCGACGAGGGCACCATGCGGTGGGTGGCCGGCGCCACGGGAGGCCGATACTATCGATCGGCATCGGGAACGGAACTTTACAAGAATCTCAATGATATTCTCTGGAATGAACGAAAGGTGATCGGCACCAAAACCGTTTCCGAGACGACTCCTCTGTACTATTGGTTTATCATTTCCGGGTTTGCCTCGCTGGCAGTATTTTTAATTGATTGACCCGGTGGAGCTTACGCCCTACAATATCAGTCTCTTCCTGGTAAAAAATAAATGAACAAAGACGAAGCCATCAAACTTTTGCGCGGAATCGAAGCCGAGATCAACACGATTATCATCGGACAGGAACAGATGGTCCGTCTCCTGCTGGTCGGCCTGTTCACGGAGATCCCCTACTCTTTCAAGAAAGATGAAGAGTCCAATGGTCATCGAGGCGGGTGTGCTCACATCCTGCTGGAAGGAGTTCCGGGCGTGGCCAAAACACTGGCAGTGGTAGCCATTTCCAGCATGATTCACGCCAAGTTCCAGCGAATTCAGCTCACCCCCGACCTGCTCCCTGCAGACATCGTGGGAACCCGCATCTTTGATCCTTCTGCAGGTACGTTCGGCGTGGAGCGTGGGCCCATCTTCACCAATATCCTGCTGGCGGATGAGATCAACCGGGCAACGCCCAAGACCCAGAGTGCCTTGCTGGAAGCCATGCAGGAACGCCAGGTCACACTGGGAGAGAGTACCTACAAGCTGGATGATCCCTTCTGGGTGTTGGCCACACAAAATCCGGTGGAACAAGAAGGTGTTTACATCCTGCCGGAAGCCCAGAAGGACCGTTTTTCGATGATGCTGAAAGTCGAGTATCCAGATCACGAGGACGAGTTGAGAATGCTGCGTGCGGATATCGGCCAGATTGAGCTCAAGCCCTTGTTCGAACCGACGGCGGTAGTCGAGATTCGAGAACTGATCCGGAATACCTATGTCGATGAACGCCTCAGGGAGTACGTGGTGCGGCTGGGACGGGCAACGCGGGATCCCAAGGACTTCGGCCTAGAAAAAATCAGTGAAGCCGTCACCGTCGGAATTTCACCCCGGGCCTATCACCACGTCCTGTCCCTGGCCAAAACGGTGGCATTTTTCCACGAGCGTGACCACGTACTGCCCTCCGATGTGAAGGAAATTGTCCCTCCCGCTCTTCGCCACCGCATCATCCGAAGTGTGCAGGCGGAAGCCGCCCGGTTGTCCACCGACGATATCCTGGCAGACATCCTGGAGCAAGTTCCGATTCCTTGAAGAGCGCTGGTCTTCGACCAGCGCCTTCCACGTTCCAGGTTCCACATTCCACCTTCCTATTCGGAACGATCATACAGCCTGTTGTAGGGGCGCACTGAGTGCGCCCACAGCAAGGATTGTGAAACCAAAAAGGGCGCCGATGAGAAGAATCCAGAATGAAGACTCCGGAGTGTGGGAGGGGCCTCAGTGCGCCGATTCCGGGCGACGGCACGAAAGCACAAGCTACCGTGCGCCTCTACCATTCCCTTACGACTTGCAAGTTGAACCCGGTTAGGTTGTAATCGACTGAACCAACAGGGAGGTTT
>JAYZBY010000120.1:0-14859 GCA_036338555.1 Acidobacteriota bacterium
TCAGCGTTCAGCTCCGCTGCCAGTTCCCTGGCCCGCTCGGTGGCTTTCACGATCGCGTTGATTAAAGTCGCCCGGAGCTTACCCTCCTCCAGGGCCAGTATTCCCTCAATGGTGCAGCCGGCCGGAGTCGTCACGGCATCCTTCAAAAGGGCAGGATTTTGACCCGTCTTCAAGGTCATGCGAGCCGCACCCTGCACGGTCTCGGCAGCCAAAAGAGTGGCTACATCTCGAGGGAGCCCGACCTTGACCCCGGCCTCCGCCAGGGATTCCAGGATGATGTAGACAAAGGCAGGTCCACTTCCTGAAAGACCGGTAACAGCGTCCATCTGTTTTTCATCGACCACGACCGTGGTTCCAACTGATTCGAAGAGTGTTCGCACCACTTCCAGGTGCGATTCCTCGGCATGCCGGCCCCTGCACATACCTGTCATTCCGGATCTCACCACACTCGGCGTGTTGGGCATGACACGGACTACTGGAACCTCCGATCCCAGAATCTGCTCGATGGAGTGGGTGGAAATGGACGCCACAATGGAGACGACCAGCTTATCCTGGTTTATCTCCGAAGCACTTTCCCGAGCCACCGAGCCCACTGCGTGGGGTTTGACACACAGCAGCACAAGCTCGGACTGCCCCACAGCTTTACTATTGTCAGTGGTCACCGGGATACCCAGCTTTTCGGTCAGCTGTTCGGCTCGTTCCGGACGCCGGACGGTGGCGACCGTGTTTTGGGGTTTGAGTTTTCCTTCACTGAAAAGCGCCTCAAGGAGAATGCCTCCCATCGTACCCAGTCCCAGGAACGCAGTCCGTAGTTCACTCAGATCACTCTTTTTCATGGGATCTCCATGATGGAGGAAAAACGGGGTTGGAGTCAATTCTGGTCAGGATTTTGAATCAATGCCCGCTGACAGAAAACCCGAAAGCCGAAGTCCCAAATCCGAAACCTGGGGTTCTTATGGGAGGGCACACGGCCCACTTGCGTCTTTTCGTACTCCGGAATCGGCGCACTGAAGCGCCTCCCACACTCCGGACTCAACCATTTTGAATTCTGGATTCTTCTGGTCTGTTGGTGTGTGGTCAGGGGTCAGGGTTGAGTCTAACTTCCACGGTAGGATTCGGCGTAGATACGCTTGACCGGAGCCAGGCAGTAATCCTCGATCAGATCTCGCAAAATATCTTTGCGGCCCAGCAGCAGATCTTCGTGTTGAGGGTTGACCTCAAATTTCAACCGGATGATGTCCGCTTTATCCTTGCGCTTGTCCAAACTCACCGATTGTCCCATCACGGGTTCAAAAAGAAGTAAGTCTTCATACGTAAAGTGATCGAAATCAGGATCAGTCCAGGGCTTTTCGTTTCGGCTGCGCCAGTAGTGAGATTTCAACCCGTTGACGAAAGCCTCGTAATCAAAGCCTTCCGACTTGTTGTTCACACTGGATTCGACCACCAAACTTTTGTCCTTCTGGCTCACTCCCAGACCGTAGGTCACATCCAGATCTTTTTGCCGCGAAAACTTGATCCGATGAATTCTCGCCTGATGAAAATATTTCAATTCCGGTTCCACGCCCAGGTCTCGACTGTCCTCCACCGTGACATAGTTCTGCTTCACCCGCTCATACCAGTCCATGACGATCTGGCGGGTAATCTGCTCGCTTTGTTTGAGTTTCTCCTCTTTACTCAACATCGAAGAGGGTTTTATTCTCTAGAATTATGCTGTAAAAGTAAACTGACGATATTTTTCCCCCAAGAAGGAAGCGCGACATGCTCAGGATAATTTCCCAAACGCGGGCATCGCTCATGATGCTTGTTCTAGTGGTGATGGCGGTGAGTCCCGTTAATGCTCTGCAACTGAGTTTACCCGCCTCGGACGAAGAGGCGAGAAATCGGCTCAACTCATCCCCACGACATAGTGAATGGCTCAGGATTGAATCTGGAGGAGAAAACATCAATGCCTGGATTGTTTTTCCTGAGAGGAGTGATCCAGCACCCGTGGTAGTGGTCATTCACGAGATATACGGTCTTACCGATTGGATCCGTGCCGTAACTGATCAGTTGGCAGCAGATGGCTATATCGCCATCGCACCCGACCTTCTCTCTGGCAAGGGACCCAAGGGTGGTGGCATGGAATCGGTCGACCGCGACGGAGCAGTGGCCCTGGTACGGTCGCTGGAATGGAATGAAATGGTATCTCACCTGAACGATACCGCTCGTCATGCCATGGCTCTTGGGGCGGCAACCAATTCAATTGCCGTCTTGGGTTTTTGCTGGGGCGGCAGCAGCAGTTTCGCCTACGCGGGAGAACGGCCCGACCTGGGTGCTGCAGTTGTCTACTACGGATCAACGCCAACCCCTCAGGTGATGACACGAATCCAGGCACCGGTTCTGGGCCTCTACGGCGAAGATGACGCCCGCGTCAACCGGACTATCCCTTCAGCTGAGACAGAAATGGCAGGGTTGGACAAGAATTATCAAAACGAGATCTATGCGGGCGCAGGCCATGGCTTTCTGCGGGCTCAGGGAGCGAGGGAGGGAGCCAATCTAAGGGCCTCCGAGCAAGCCTGGCCCAGGACGATCTCCTTTTTAAAAAGCGCCCTCGGCGAATGAGCCTTCCGGCCCGGATTATGCATGATCCGGGCCATGAACTTGCTCTCTAATCTGGAGAATCCGGCACGCTCTCGAACTCCAGGCGAATCTGATCCTTCAGCAGCGCCACCGCTTCGTCATCGTCCGTCCCTATGGCTGAAGAGGGCCGAACTCGAACGAACATCCCTTCCCCGGGTACCTGGGCTGATGCCAGGCACAATGCGCCCATGGGCTCGGTGGTAATGGTAAAGTGAAGGCCTTTGTGTTCCCAGTCCATTGCGACTCCGGATCCAGCTTTAACAGTGACAAACCCATCTCCTGGAAAGATAGTATAGCAAAGGCCTGAGTAGGGTCTTGTCAGCTGGCTGAGGAGCCTGCGTTTTCGTCTTCCGGGGAGCTCGAAATTCGGCTAAAAGGGTGTCCCCACCCGGGTTCGGGCCTTTCGGGTCCTCTTGCACTCCGCTACCTCGCACGATACAATCGTCAGTTCCCAACCTCTATCTGCGTTTAGGTATTTACCGGGAGACTGATGATGCATTTTCCACAGCGCCAGGGTTTGTACGACCCCCGCAACGAAAAAGACAGCTGTGGCATTGGGTTCGTCGCCCATATCAAGGGTCAACGCAGCCACCAGATCCTGGTGGATGCCAATGAAATGCTCATTAATCTGAGCCATCGGGGAGCCTGCGGCTGTGAGCCCAACACGGGAGACGGCGCCGGCTTTCTGACGGCCTTGCCCCACGAGTTTCTGGCCAAGGTAGCCAGGAAGGACCTGGATATCGAACTGCCCCCAGCGGGAAAATTCGCAGCCGGTGTTGTCTTTCTGCCCACCCTCGACAAGGAACGGGACCACTGCAAGGCGGTTGTCAAGGATATCGTCTCCGAGCAGGGACAACAGGTCCTGGGATGGCGTTCGGTCCCTACCGACGCCAAGGGCGCCGATATCGGCCCTGCCGCACTGGCCACGGCCCCGGCCATCGAACAACTTTTCATCGCTGCCGGTGAGGACCTCGAGGGTGAGGCATTCGAACGTCAGATCTTCATCATTCGCAAGAGGGTCAGTGCCCTCCTGCGCGCCTCTGAACTCGAGCAGGCCAAGATGTTTTACATCTGCAGCCTTTCCACCAAGGTCCTGGTCTACAAGGGACAACTGATGTCCGAACAGGTGGTCCCCTACTATCCCGACCTGGCGGACACCGATTACACCAGCCATCTGGCCATGCTTCACTCCCGCTTTTCGACCAATACCTTTCCCTCCTGGGATCGAGCTCAACCCAATCGGTTTATGTGTCACAACGGAGAAATCAACACCTTGCAGGGCAATACCAATTGGATGCGGGCTCGTGAAGGAATGGTCAGGAGTGACCTTTATGGAGATCAGCTCTCCAAACTATTTCCGGTGGTGGAACCGGACTGCTCCGACTCAGGCAATTTCGACAACGTTCTGGAATTCCTGATCATGACCGGACGGACTTTACCCGAAGCGGCCATGATGATGATTCCTGAAGCCTGGGAGAACCAACTGAACATGTCCGCTGAGAAGAGGGCTTTTTATGAGTTTCACTCCTGCTTGATGGAACCCTGGGACGGACCGGCCTCCATCGCCTTTACCGACGGGCATTATATCGGTGCCGTTTTAGACCGCAATGGCCTTCGCCCCAGCCGTTATTACGTGACTCATGACGACCGCGTCATCATGGCCTCGGAAGTAGGGGTGCTTTCCGTTGATCCTGCCAATGTCAAACACAAGGGAAGACTTCAACCGGGCCGAATGTTCCTGGTTGATTTTAACCAGGGAAAAATCGTGGCGGACCCGGAAATCAAACACGATCTGGCCAGTCGCCATCCCTATGTCCAGTGGCTCAGCAATCAGAGAATACTCCTGGAAGACCTTGAGACCTCAGCCGAAGTGCCCGGTCTGAATTCGATAACCCTGCTTCCGCGACTGCAGGCTTTCGGTTACACCGTTGAAACCTTCCAGTTCATGCTGCTTCCGCTGGTGCGGGAAAAGCGTGATCCGGTCGGCTCCATGGGAAACGATTCGTGTCTGGCCTGCCTTTCCGATCAAGCTCGACTTCCCTACGATTACTTCAAACAGCTCTTTGCCCAGGTCACCAACCCCGCCATCGATTCAATCCGGGAAGATGTCATCATGTCGCTGGAATGCTATATCGGCCCTGAGGACAACCTTCTGGCAACCACCGAAGGCCATGCTCATCGACTGCGGGTAAAACACCCGATCCTGGACAATGAAGAGTTATTGGCCATCAAGACATTGGACCACCGAGGATGGCGTACCCGGACCATCGACATCACCTGGCCCAGGTCGGAGGGCGCGACGGGAATGGCGGTCGCCCTGGATCGCATCTGCAAGGAAGCGGAGCAGGCCATCGACGACGGATCTTCCCTGCTGTTGCTTTCCGATCGTGCCGTCGGCCGGGACCGGGTTGCGTTGAGCTCGCTGCTGGCTTGTGGCGCCGTTCACCATCACCTGGTCGAAACAGCCAAACGAACTCGTATCGGCATCGTCCTGGAAACGGGCGAAGCGAGGGAGGTTCATCATCATTGCCTGCTCATTGGCTACGGGGCGGACGCCATCAATCCTTATCTGGCCTTCGAGGCACTCAGACACGCTTCCCGTAATGGCCTGCTGGATGACAGATCCAGTGAGGAAGAGATCCTGTCCGCCTACCGCAAGGGAGTGGCCAAGGGCATGCTCAAGGTCATGGCCAAGATGGGAATCTCCACCCTGCAAAGCTACAAGGGAGCTCAGATCTTCGAAGCCGTGGGCCTTGGAGATGACGTCATGGAGCGATGCTTCTCAGGGACCCCCAGCCGTGTTCAGGGCGTCAGTCTGGATGTGATCGCCCAGGAGGCTCTGGTCCGCCATGATGTCGGCTACCCGGAGCGGGAAAATGATGCCCAGACGATGCTTCCGAATCCCGGTGAATTCCACTGGCGGCCACGGGCAGAGAAGCATACCTGGAATCCCCAGGTCATCGCTGACCTCCAGATGGCCGCCCGCACCAATAGTCGGGAGACCTATGACAACTATGCCAGGCTCATCAATGAGGACTCCCAAACACGTTGTACCCTTCGAGGACTGCTCCGTTTTCAGGAGGGATTCAACGGCGGGCCCATTTCCATCGATGAAGTAGAACCGGCCAGTGAAATCGTCCGAAGGTTTTGTACCGGTGCCATGAGCTTCGGATCGATTTCAACCGAGACCCACGAAACCCTGGCCGTGGCGATGAACCGAATCGGAGGAAAATCCAACACAGGCGAGGGCGGTGAAGACCCCGAACGTTTCTTGCCCCTTCCCGGCGGGGATTCTAGGCGATCAGCCATCAAACAGGTGGCCTCCGGTCGTTTCGGCGTCACCATGTGGTACCTGACCAACGCCGACGAGCTTCAAATCAAAATCTCTCAGGGAGCCAAGCCTGGTGAGGGAGGCGAACTGCCCGGCCACAAGGTGGACAAGATTATTGGGAGAATCAGATACTCCACTCCGGGTGTGGGGTTGATCAGTCCACCGCCCCACCATGATATTTATTCAATTGAAGATCTCAAGCAGTTGATTCACGACCTGAAAAACGCCAACCCTCTAGCACGGGTGAGCGTCAAACTGGTCTCCGAGGTGGGAGTCGGAACCATCGCGGCCGGGGTAGCCAAGGCTTATTCGGATCACATACTGATCTCCGGGCATTCCGGTGGGACCGGAGCATCACCTTTGACCAGCATCAAATACGCAGGCTTGCCCTGGGAGTTGGGAATAGCGGAGACCCATCAAACATTGGTTTTAAACGATCTTCGTTCTCGGGTCGTTCTGCAAACGGATGGTGGACTCAAAACGGGCCGGGATGTCGTGATCGGGGCCCTTCTGGGAGCCGAGGAGTTTGGTTTCTCCACGGCCCCCCTGGTAAGCCTCGGTTGCATCATGATGCGCAAGTGTCATCTCAATACTTGCCCTGTTGGAATCGCCACCCAGAATCCGAGCTTGAGGAAGAAATTCCAGGGACAACCGGAACATGTTGTGAACTACCTGTTCATGGTCGCCGAAGAGGCACGACAATACATGGCCGAGCTGGGCTTTAAAAGGATCAACGATATGCTGGGACGGGTTGACGCGTTGGTCCCTGACAGGGCCATTGAACACTGGAAGGCAGACGGTCTGGACCTTGCCCCGATACTCACTCCAGCTGAAAAACCTCATCCTCAGGTGGCGGTCCATTGCACCATTGCTCAAGATCACGGCCTGGATAAGGCTCTGGACAAGGAGCTCATCAGGAAGTGTTCTCCCGCCATCGAGAAGGCTGAACACGTGACTCTCAATCTCCCCATCCGGAATACCAATCGAACCGTAGGAACCATGTTAAGCAATGCCATCGCCCGAAAGTGGGGAGAAGAGAGTCTACCTGCGGGAACCATTCACATTAAATTCAGCGGATCGGCAGGTCAAAGCCTGGCTGCCTGGCTGGTCGAGGGTGTCACCATCGAACTCGAGGGAGACGCCAACGATTACGTCGGCAAAGGCCTTTCCGGCGGCCGCCTGATCATCTATCCTCCCAAGAGGGCTAGTTTTCTATCCGAGGAGAACGTCATTGTGGGAAACGTGGTTCTCTACGGAGCTACTGGAGGTGAGGCCTACTTCCGTGGCTGTGCCGCAGAAAGATTCTGCGTACGTAACTCGGGTGCTCGGGCTGTCATTGAAGGGATCGGAGATCACGGCTGTGAGTACATGACAGGTGGCCGGGCCGTTGTTCTGGGTCCGACCGGACGCAACTTCGCCGCCGGCATGAGTGGGGGGATCGCCTATGTCTGGGATACCGCCGGCAACTTCAGCGAGTCCTGCAATCATGAAATGGTGGACCTGGAACGCGTCGAAGATGAGGAAGAGACTGAAGAACTAAGAGGGCTCATCGAAAACCACCATCGTTACACTGGATCGACGGTGGCGGAGCAGATACTGTCACAATGGGAGTCCGTACTCCCCCAGTTCGTCAAGGTCATGCCAACCGACTACAAACGATACCTCGAGGAACAGAAGCAGGAGCAAGGGATCGAAGCCGCCTAGCCCGGTTGAATTCACCTTCATTCCGGCCTGACAAGGGAGAAGAGTCATCGGGAAGCATACGGGATTCATGGAACTCAAGCGCGAAGCGGTGCCCTACCGGCAGGCCAAAGAACGCCTCAAGGACTACCTGGATATCCTGGCCGAGGTTCCCGAAAAGCATCTCAAGTCTCAGGGAGCCCGCTGCATGGACTGCGGCGTGCCCTTCTGTCAATCCGAGAGCGGTTGCCCCATCGACAATCTGATTCCTGAATGGAACGACCTGGTTTACCAGGGACAATGGCGGGAAGCCCTGGATCGTTTACACAAAACGAATAATTTTCCCGAGTTTACCGGTCGAATTTGCCCGGCCCCCTGTGAAGGTGCCTGTGTGCTGGGAATTACCGATCCTCCAGTGACCATCAAAAACATCGAGAACGCTATTATCGACCGTGGATTTTCCGAAGGCTGGATCAGGGCCGAACCTCCGACCGAACGCACCGGAAACACCATCGGGATCATCGGTTCAGGACCGGCCGGTCTGGCCGCTGCTGCCCAGCTCAATAAGCTGGGGCACGAGGTGACAGTTTATGAACGCGACGACCGGATTGGTGGGCTTCTCATGTACGGCATCCCACCCATGAAACTGGAAAAGCAAATGGTAGACCGCCGTGTAAATCTTTTACGTGAGGAAGGGATCACATTCGTGACCAACGCTCATGTCGGAGTCAATACCGATGCCCGGGAACTGGTCGAGCGGCACGATGCCCTGCTTCTGGCTTGCGGGGCGACCACCCCCCGAGATCTTCCGATTCCGGGGCGAGAACTCAAAGGTGTCCACTTCGCCATGGATTTCTTACTCAAGAGCACTAAGAGCTATCTCGACTCCCAGTTCAAGGATGGTCAATTTATCTCCGCTCGCGATAAGAATGTGCTCGTGATTGGAGGGGGTGACACGGGTACGGATTGCATTGGGACCTCCTTGCGCCATGGCTGCAATAGCCTGATCAACTTCGAGCTCCTGGCCAGGCCCCCGGCCGAACGGGCAGCGGATAACCCCTGGCCCCAATGGCCCCGGATTTTCCGGGTTGAATACGGCCACGCCGAGTCCTCCAGCAGGTCAGGGAAAGATCCCCGCGAATTCGGTATTCTCTCCAAAGAATTTATCGACGATGGCAACGGCCATGTGGCGGGTATTCGAACAGTGCGAATCGACTGGGACCGGGCGAATGATGGCAGCATGAAGATGAAGGAAATCCCCGGCACGGAAGAGGAATGGACCGCCAACCTGGTGCTCTTGGCGATGGGCTTCCTGGGACCCGAAGATACCCTGGTGTCGAAGCTTGGCCTGGAAACCGATCAACGCTCCAACTTTAAGGCCGAGTTTGGTGAGTTTGCCACCAACGTTGAGGGAGTTTTTGCCGCAGGCGATTGCCGTCGGGGCCAATCTCTGGTTGTCTGGGCCATCCGTGAAGGTCGGGATGCGGCCAGGGAGATGGATCGATTTCTTATGGGGAGCAACACCCATTTCGGACCGGTCGAGGTCCATCAGACCCTGATCTAAAGGGAAGAGAATGATAGACACTTCATCGCTTGCTTACAAAAGGTGGATGGTCGTGGCCTTGCTCTGGGGCAGCCATTTCATCACCTTCGTCATCCGTATCTCTTTGGGAGTGGTCGCCCCCACCCTGATCACCCTGTACGGTATTTCGCCGACAGCGATGGGCCTCATTCTATCCGGCTACAGCTGGTTCTACATGGCCAGTCTGCTTCCCATTGGTTTTCTGGTCGACCGATTTGGTCCCTTTCTGGTGATGGGGTATGGATCGCTGGTCTGGGGACTGGCCACGATCGCTTTTCCTCTGGTGACCGTCTCTGTCTTTTTCTTTCTGATGCGTGGGATGTTCGGGGCGGGCCACAGCATGATGATTCCGGGCGGGGCCGCCTCCCTTTCCGATTGGGTGGGCCGCGATCAGCGTGCCCTTGCCGTTGGACTCACCTTTGCCGGTGGAACCATGGGTCTGGCCTTCGGAGCCCCCACTGCGGCCCTGCTGCTGGATCGTTTTGGCTGGCAGTGGGTATTTTACATTGTTGGCACAGCCAGCCTTTTCTTCTCGCTGGCCTGGTTTCTACTGTATCCGCTGGAACGGCGAGGACCCGGGACCACTCCTGATCAGGAGAAGAAGCCCGCGACTCAGAAAGACCGGGTCAGCTGGGGCACCCTTCTTCGCCACCGTTCCACCTGGGGAATCGCTCTGGGACAGGTAGGCTACCTCTATGGCTACTTTTTCTTTGTGACCTGGTTGCCCGGCTACCTGGTGATGGAACGGGGAATGACGGTCTTGAGAACCGGATTGGTGGCCAGCCTTCCCTTCCTGGTGGGGATGCTGGGAACCATAGGAGGTGGGGTGCTGGGAGACTTTCTGATCCGGCGGGGTGTCAATCCGACCGTTGCCCGTAAGGCCATCATTGGATCAGGGCTAACCGGGTCAACCATCATGATCATTGCCGCGGCCTTTGCACAAGAAACCTGGCTGGCCGTTGTTCTTCTGACCCTTTGCATGGGCAGTCTGAGACTGACCACCGCCTCGTCCAATTCAATCCCCATCGATCTGGCGCCCCCGCAGGCAACCGCCTCGCTGGCCTCGATTCAAAGTTTGGGAGGCAATACAGGAGGCCTGATCGCCCCCATCCTGACCGGCTATATCGTTGACGTCACCGGGTCCTTCCAGGTCGCGCTGATCGTGGCAGGAGGCATGGCTTTGATGAGCGCCTGCGCATATGTGTTCCTGGTGGGACGCATCGAACCCTGGCAATTGGCATCCAAACCGGAATCAGCCACCGAAAAGATCTCGTCCTAAATATCAGAAATCCGAAATCCTAAAACCTAAATCCGAAACTTTAAAATTTTGGGTTTTCGGATTTGGGATTTCGGATTTTTGATCAGTTTTCTTATTCAGCGCATGATTCGACAATATTGATTACCTCCAACAGGTCTCTGATGATCCAATCTGGAGCCGTCGGAGGATCTTCCGCCGCCTCCCCCTCCGCCAGCCAGGCCACCTGAAAACCTTCCCGGACGGCTCCCCGAACATCGTCCTCGGCATCGTCTCCCACGTACAAACAATGGGTTGGATCGTATCCGGATTTCTCGAGGATAAGTTTAAAGAATTTCCGCCCCGGCTTGCGGCAACCCACCTCATCGGAGATAAAAATTTCCTCGAATCGCTCTTCCAGATCAAAGCTGCGCAGAGCCCGACGGACGGTCGGCGCATGATCGAAATTGGAGGCCAGAACGAGAGGAGTGCCCGAGAGTCTGTCGAGAAGGATTTTTGTATTTTCAGGACAATACATGGTACGGAACATTTCATCCATGTGAACCTGGGTCATGAAATCCGCGGCCTGAGTATCGAGATCCAGTTCTCTGGACATAATTTGAAACCTCTCCAAACACGCAACTTCCCGATCCTCCTGCTTCCTGATTTGGGCGATGATCTCCATACTTCCCAGAAACTCATCCAGGAACCGCCGATAAGGAATTTTCGTCTTGAATCTCTTCTCGACTTGCCGATGCACCTCTACACTGGTGGTGGGAAGTCGATTTCCCTTGAAATCCACCTCGGGGAGAATGGAAAAGTTGAAATGGAGCAGCGTGTTATAGAGATCGAGGAATACGGCGTCAAATTTCACGAAACAACCGAAGCGTCCGTGACCTGGGTTCAGGCCTTCTGCGCAGTGAATTCTGGGTCGGGCTCAACCTGCAGGGAAAGAATGAAACGGTTGATCATATTGAAGAATCCTATCAGGGTGACCAGTTCCACCACCTGATCGGAAGTGAAGTGATTGTCCAGCTGGGTCCAAAATGCATCCTGAATTTCATCCGGCTCCTCAGTGATCTGATCAGCCAGTTGCAGGACTTCCTTTTCGTAGTAGTTAAACAGCTCACTGTTGGTAAAGTCATCCATGGCCTCAATCTGCTCGGTCGTCCACCCCCCTTTTTTCGCCAGTTCCGAGTAGACGGTCACCGTGTACTGACACTTGTTCAGTTTGCAGGTCTTCAGGATGGCCAATTGACGAATTTTTTCACTCAGACTCGTCTCACCCATCAAGTTGCGATAAAGATCTGCCACACCCTCAAGAAAGTTCCCGCTGTGCGCCAGGGTCTTGATGAAGTTGGGAACAAACCCAATGTCCTGCTCCATTTCCGAGTAGATTTTCTCGATGTGATCATTGGCAGCATCTAGCTGAACGGGTAAATATCTAGGCATTCTTTCCTCCGGAACGGGAATATTAGCATTACCGCCGATAGCTGACAACTGACAGCTGACAGCAAAAGCCTGATAAACCGTGTGTTGTTAGCAAAGGCTTCATTGTCAGTTGTCGCTGTCAGTTTTTAGCTGTTTCAATTGCCGGTCGGCAAGATAACTTGAACGAACCAATGGACCGCTTTCCACATGTTCAAACCCCATTTCCTCTCCCACCTTTTTCCAGCACCGAAATTCATCCGGGTGATAGTGACGAACCACAGGCAGATGCCAGGGCGTGGGACGCAGGTACTGGCCCAGGGTCAAAATCTGGACATTTCTCTCAACCAGGTCTTTCAGGACCTGATGAATTTCATCCTCTTTTTCACCGAGTCCCAGCATCATCCCCGTCTTGGTGACCACATCCGGAGCCCATTCGTGGGCTCGATCGAGCAGTTGCAGTGAACGCAGGTAGTCCCCCCCGGCACGGGCCTTGGGATACAAACGGGGCACGGTCTCAATATTGTGCGCCAACACCTCCGGCCTCATCTCCAAAACTCGATCAAGTGACTCCCTGGAGCCTTGAAAATCGGGAATCAGAACCTCCACCACACAACCGGGATTGCGTTCACGAATCGCTGCAATGGTGAGGGCAAAAATGGCAGCGCCCCCGTCAGTCACATCATCTCGATCAACCGAGGTCACCACGGCATGCTTGAGTTCCATCACCTCGACGGCCTCCGCCACCCGATGGGGCTCCTCCTGATCCAACTGCATCGGCTTTCCCTTGCTCACCGCACAGTAACGACATCCCCGGGTACAGATATCCCCCAGAATCATGAAGGTGGCGACACCATGACTCCAGCACTCACCCATGTTCGGGCACATCGCTTCCTGGCAAACGGTATTGAGGCACAAGCCTCTCATGAGCTTCTTTAACTGGTGGGTACGTTCTCCGAAAGGTGCGCGCACCTTGAGCCAGTCGGGATGCCGCCGCTGGGCCGGAGCCTTGTTGTTTTCGATCGTCACGCCTCTTTCACCATAACAGACGTTGCGGAACCATTCCAGGATGAGGATGGAAGACAGGAGAAGCGTGCTTTGCACACGGAGAGGCTCCTCGCTAATGCTCGGAGTGGAGAAACGATTCGCTTCGGCTCCGCGTGGAGAACGGTCCGGTTTTGAATTTCAAACCGGATTCGGATTTAGGACTTCGGATTCCGAATGGTCAGTCAGTTGTCAGCTCTCAGTTCCCGCTGTCAGTTGGCAGCATCCTGGTAACAGTATTGTTGGTACTGTTAGGATTCTTTTAGAGACATGGCCATCAAGAAAATCAAAAGAAGGCTGGGATTCTGGGATAAGACTTATCTTCCAGGGATTGCCCAGGGCATTCACCGAAACCGGAGTAGGCGCCGGTCTTCGACCAGCGCGTTCCAGGTTCCACCCGGCCTCGCTCCGACGGAACGACAGAGACTGGCTCAGGGCGGCACGCCCTGAGCCAGTCTTCTCTCTTCTGTGTCTTGTGCCTTTGTGACGAATATCTTTCTGTGTCTTGGTGGTGAAGGTCTAATGATAGAATGAAAAATCTACAGAAGCGGCTAAACCGTGGCAATTAAGAGAATTCACAAAGTCATCTACGCTGAGATCCTCTCTCCTTCTCTGATCGCCCTGACCGTACTGACTTTCGTTATCTTTACCCGCGAGTTTGGACGGCTGGCGGAATTACTGATCCGGAAGAATACTGATACCCTAACAGTCGTTCAAGTTGTCCTGTCACTTTTGCCTGCTGTTCTGATTTTTACCGTTCCCTTTTCTTTTCTGATTGGAACCCTGATTGGCTTCAGCCGCCTTTCCGACGACAGTGAAATAATCGCCATGCGGGCCGGTGGAATCAGTATCTACCAGATGTTGTGGCCGGTACTAAAGGCCGGCACGGGCGTTGCCATGGTTACTCTTTTTCTGACCACGGTTCTTTTCCCTCACGGCAACTGGACCCTTGGTCAGCTTCGTCACCAGGTCGGCCTTCGTCCGGCACAGTCTGAAATCAAACCTCGAGTATTCAATGAAGATCTTCCTGAGATCCTTCTTTATGTAGAGGACAGAGATTTGCGAAGTTCCAGCTGGAGCGGAGTATTTCTCTCTGATACGGCACGCGACGGCCAGAGAAGAATCATCCTGGCCAGCCAGGCTTTTCCCCTATTCAACGAGGATGCCAGCCGGTTACAACTGCATTTCAAGGAGGGCTCCATTTACACGGTCAACCCGGACACTCCCGAAAGGGACAGCCTGACCCGATTTCAGACTCTGGATGTACCGGTGACCCTTCCCACGGCAGCACAAATCGAAACAGGACCCAAGCGGCCCAAAGACAAGAGCATGGGTGAACTTTGGGGAGATCTTCAGGACAGTGATGCTGAGATTCATAGAAGAAGCCTGGTTGAACTCAACCGACGAGTGGCCTTGCCTCTTGCGGCTTTGATTTTTTCCATCCTGGGAGTCAGCCTGGGGGTTCACTCCCTCCGAGGCGTACGGGGTTACGGTTTTGTGGTCGGCATGACCATCGCCTTTACCTACTACATCCTTTTCGCCAGCGGAAGCAGGTTGGCCGCAACTAGGACTCTTTCGATCGTCGAGGGCGTCTGGGGCGCGAATCTGCTGATGACCGTTATAGCCTTGTTAACTCTCCGTTATGCCCAGGTAGGCTCTCGAGGGCTGCAGTTCCTGCTGGACAACCGACTGACCATGTTCTTGTCGGATCAATCTCGAAAACTGAAAAAGGCATCTGGATTTCTATTCCGAGACCTCGCCAACCGCTTCCGAGGCTGGCTGGTCTCCCTTCAAGGAATTCGCCTGCAACTGGCTCGTGTGATCGATCTCTATGTGATTCGTGCTTTTCTCCTCTACTTCGTGCTGACCCTGTCGATAGTGGTCTCCCTGTTTTACCTGTTCACTTTTTTTGAGCTGATCGACGATGTCTTCGCCAACGAC
>JAYZBY010000121.1:0-7053 GCA_036338555.1 Acidobacteriota bacterium
AGCGTCCCAACGGGGGCGTCTCCGCAGGGCCTGTTCCGCGGAATCATTTCTCCCGGCCCGAAATCCGTCTCGCCTTCCCGCAACTGGTGAGATTCCCGCCCCTGCATTTGGTAAGACTTCGTGGAGGCTACGCTGCTTCAAGCTTGTTGTCTTTCCGGGCGAAGATAAGGGTGCAATGGTAAAGGTTGAGAGCCCAGTCACGGCCAAGGATCTCAATGCGCATGGCACCTATGTGGTGAGTAGCACCACTCCCGAAGTGGGTGATCCGGTCCAGGTACATCTGCACCAGGAGGAGCCGATGTTCTCGTTTGCAGCAGAAGAAAAGGTCATTCGAGTGGAGCAGTTGTCCGAGGATCAATGCGGCATCGCCATCCGGTTCCAGAGCATACCCGATCTGGACCATTGAGCTGGAAAGGGATTTCAGCTCCCCTTTTTATCCAAAAAACTCCCTTCCAGGGGATAAACTGCCTTAGATTAGTCCTATTTAAATCATAATATCCCGTAAAACAGTAGGTGCCAGTCCTAAATTGGAAGATTAATAGCCTCCATTGACTATGGGGGAATCCAATGATTAGAACTACAATAGTCCTTTGAAAATCATTATTTACATTATTTAAACCTAAATCATAGGATATTCGGTAATTATCTATCCATTAAAGTCCTATTTTTTGGGATAATCGCTACAAGATCCTATCGGCTGACAGATAGGGCGATCATTTCAGATCGAAGATATAGGTGAGTTTGGCAATAATGGCCCGCTCCACTACTCCCCCGGTGGTGGAGCGCCGTTCGTTGTAGACCAGAAAAAGATCACTCAAGGGTTTGTAGATCCAATTGAACCGGATGTTGCTCTCGATCTCATCAACGGTGCCGTTGTACTGGATCAGAGCATTCAAGAACATCTTGGTATTGAAAGAATAAAGCAAACGTGTGGTGGCCAGATCGGTGGTGAAGTCGCCCAAAGGTAGGGTGACATCATCATGTTTCCAGCTGACCTCGGCATTGAACTGGTGGCTGGGCTGAAAGCGAAGAGCGAACTGATAGGAGTTTTTCTCTCCGTCGTAGAAGTCCCCCCACCCCAGAGCCGTACTCGCACTGATCATGCGGCTTCGATCCCCGTTGTAGGAAATTTCGAACTCGTTGAACCGGTAGTCCCCAATGGGAATCTCCTGATTTTTCCGGATCTCAAAAGGCTCCTCCAGTCTCTCGAACTGGGCGGTGTGGCCGATCCGGAAATTACTGGTGTTTTCAAACTGGATTGAGAAAGCGCTGTCCAGAGTCCGAGTCTGCAGTACGTTCTCCTGATTGGTGATGTAATTCATCTCCACCGAAGGTTGGAACTGCCGGATGAAAGGAATTCGCTCACCGGGTCTGGGCCTGAAGGAAACTCTTCCTCTGGATTTGCGAATCCCGGCGCGGGGCACAAAGCCAACCTCAGGGTTGAAGTTCTCTTCAATGTCCAGATATTCCCCTTGAATGTCCCAGAAAGGATCATTCCAGGCAAGGCTCAGGTTGGCGGCCATGTCCCGGCCCTCTCTTCCCGGTGTGTCGGTTTTCATAATGAAGGGAACCACATCCAAATAGTTGAAGAACTTGAAGTTCGCATCCAAGCCGTAGGTGCGGTTGTACTGGCCGTCCTTCTCCTGTTTGTTGATGAAAATTCCTCCGATGTCGGAATTTCGAAACAACTCCCGGCTGATGCGCCCCACCGTAAAGTTGGCGGAAGGAGTCTCCTCGAAACCATCGGTCTGGATGGAGAGAAAGCCCAGGGTATAGTGGCCCGTTTTGCCGCTGAGGCGTGCTCCGCCCAGGATGGGGACCAATGCACCCTGGGAAATTCCAATCCGCCGACTGAAAAAAGGGATAAGGTCGCGGGAACTGTCGCGACCGAACCTTCGCAGCGATTTGCCAACCTGAAAGATACTGGCGTTCTCGAGAAAGAACTCCCGTTTCTCGGGGAAAAAGAGGCTGAATCGCGTCAGGTTTACCTGCTGTTGATCCGCTTCAACCTGAGCAAAGTCGGTGTTTACCGTCAGATCCAGGGTCAAATTCGAGGTCACGGCGTACTTGACGTCAAGTCCGGCGTCGGGCAGAAAATCCACGTCGTCGCCTTCCTTCCGAACCACCGGTACCGTCAGGTAGGGTTTGACATACAGAGTTCGGCCCTTGTGCATCCCGTTAATTCCCTCAAGGGTGCCGGCATAAGAGACTCGACTCATGGTGTGAGGCCGCGGGATGGGCGACCAATAAGTAGATTCGTTCTTACGGCGGATGCGTCGTCCAAAGTTGATTCCCCAGACCTGAGTCTCCAGTTCTCGAAACCGAAAGGTTGTGAAGGGGATCACGACCTCGATCTGCCAACCCGCGTCGGTAATGCTGGTCTTGGCATCCCAGATCCCGTCCCAGTCAAAACTGACCTGAACTCCATCCCCACCTGTCTGGCCATCTCTTTGGGCTCCGGAGGGATTGACCCCGAAGACAAAACCGTTGCGATTGTCATCAAAGGTGTCAAAAACCATCGAGAAGTGATCGTTCTCACGCGGCCCGTAATCTCTCGTCATTTGGGTGATGACGAGACCATCCCGTCCCTCGGAATCGAAACAGTAAACGCCGATGTAAAGATTCTGGTCGTCATAAAGGACCCGGACTTCGGTTCGCTCGGTCGACGGCTCTCCCATGGCCGGATCGTTTTGAATGAAATCAGTGGCGGGCTGGGCCTGGCTCCATTCCGGCTCCTCGAATCTCCCGTCAATGACGATCTCCCCTTCAATGCGAAGTGCGGTGACTTTCCTACTGCCCGGATTGGAAAAGATATCCTGACTGGCGGAGAAAGCGTGGGTCGAGCAGATCAGGATGACGGCTGCAACAAGCCACGCTGTTTTAATGAGGTTCACGATGCTCATGGGTGATTCGTAAGAGAACAGTGCATTCTCCGGGATTGGGATATCAAGAACAAGTGGGAAGACCACTGACCACTGACCACCGACAGGGGATGGTGCTCCATTTCCTCTGACATCGGGCCCAGAGGGTGGGAGGCGCCTCAGCGCGCCGATTCCGGAGGGACGCTACTAAGGTTATTATTGAGGGGGATAGCTCCTAGGATGGGGAAAGCTTGCGAAGGTAATGATGAATTTCATGAAAACCATGCTAATGATGCCCAAGCCCTGGGTGGGGTGGCTGGGGATGCTCATGTTTGCCAATTTCATCTCCCCTTTGATCTTTATTACCACTCTCGAAGGACAAGTGGTGCTGGGAACGGGCATTGTGAGCGCCATGATCCAGATGGGGATCTTCCAGGCCAAGGGTTTTGTTCGGCTGCTCGGAATTGGACACAGTCCCTGGATTCCCATGCTGGTCTGGCTCTGGACCCGGCTCGATTGGGACTTCTCGATCTTCGCCTACTGGATCCTGGCGTTAATCGTCTTGAACAGCCTCTCGCTGATCATTGATGCCGTGGATGTGGCTCGCTACCTGATGGGGGAGCAAGATCCCCATCTTTCGTTATCGTCTGATAGTTGAGAGCGAAAAAAGACGCTCCAACGGGGAGGTTCCAACCATAAGTGAGGTGAAATATGGAACGCTTGGTCATAATTTTGATGATTTTTGTGGGATGTACGGCGGCCTTGCTCATCGAGCAACCTGGGAGTGCCGAGAGCCGTTTTGTAGGTATTTGGAAGCTGGTTTCCCTGGAATCCAGGTCCACCGACGGGGAGGTCACCAAGCCCTTCGGAGACCATCCGCTAGGGAGAATCACCTACGACAGCAATGGAAATATGTCGGCCTTTGCCTTTCGACCAGATCGTCCGCACTTCGCATCGGGTGATCTTTTCAGTGGAACTCCCGAGGAAACTCAAGGGGCTTTTGACGGGTTGGTCTCTTATTACGGAACCTTCAGCGTCCAGGGGAACGAGGGTACGGTGACCCACCACGTGAAGGGGGCCGCCTTTCCGAATCGAATCGGAACGAATCAGGTGCGCCACTTCCGATTCGAAGGGGATCGACTCATCCTGCAAACGCCCACAACACTAAGAGGCGGCGCCCAACGGTCTTCCACGGTGGTCTGGGAAAGGATGGGGGAGTGACCACTGACCACTGACCACTGACCACTGACCACTGACCACTGACCACTGACAGGGGATGGTGCTCCATTTCCTCTGACATCGGGCCCAGAGGGTGGGAGGCGCCTCAGCGCGCCGATTCCGGAAGGCCGCTCTCAGAGCGGCCGCTACAACTTGCCAGAAAATCCAAGATCCGAAGTCCCAAATTCGAAACGGTTATCCATTAGGATTTCGGATTTTAGGATTTCGAAATTCTTTCCCAGGGTGTCTCTGTGGTGAAATCTTCCTGGTATCTTGGTGGTGAAGGGCCGACAAAACTTTAGTTGCTGCCGCGCTCGCCAAAATGACGGATGTGCTCGGCTAGCAGGATGTCGGGTTCCAGGACCAAGCCATCCTTGATGACCAGATGAATCTTGCGGGTGTTTCTGATCTCTGCCAAGGGGTCCGCATCCAGAATGATCAGGTCGGCATACTTCCTCGGCTCCACAGTCCCCAGATCTTTTTCCCTGGCCATGACCCTGGCATTGTTGAAGGTCGCGACCTGGATGACCTCCATGGGGGTGAGGCCGGCCTGGACAAAGAGTTCCAATTCCTGGTGGATACTCCAGCCGGGCAAGGCGCCATCGGGCGCAGCAGCTTGGGAATCGGCCCCCATGATCAGAAAGCCGCCCGCTCGGTAAAATCGGCGGGTCACCTCCTGCATGAGACTCAAGGTTCGGGTCCATTCCGCTCGCTCCTCCGGTCCATAGATGCCATAACGGTTGGCGCGGTCATACTGCTCGGGCATATATCGAAAGGCCTCATCGGCTTCCAGTTCCGGAGTGTTTCGTACCACAAAGCCCCGATAGTGGTTGATCAGGGTGGGATCCAGGTAGACATCATTCGCCACCATTCGCTCGATCAGGTGGTCCACCTTATCCAGATTGACCACCCGATTGAGCCGTCCATAGTAGTACTTGAAGAAATGTTCGCGGTTGTCCCAGTCAAAGCCGGAAGGGAAGGGAGGATTTTCATCAATGCAATCCTCCATTAAATCGGTCACATGCTCGATACCGTCCAATCCCGCTTCGACGGCAGCCAGGGCACCCGGATCGATTCGAGTATGGCCGTAAACAAGCAGTCCGTGGGCATGGGCAACCTCCACGATCTGCTTGAGTTCATCGAGGGTATAACCGGTCACCTTGATCCCATCCACTCCCCGTTCCGCCAGGTACTCGGTCATGGCCCTGGCGCTCTCGAATCCCCCCGACCTTACCGATCGTGGGTTGATCCCCATCCCGGAAACCACCAGTCGGGGGGCCAGTAGATTGCCGACGGCAACTTCCTCGCGCAGGGTCAGAATCTTATCCACGGCAGTGCCGACATCTCGCACCGTGGTCACTCCGTGGGCTAGATAAAGGCGGTGCAGAAAGGGAGCGCTGTAGTGAACATGAGCGTCAATAAGCCCGGGAATAATGTATTTTCCGCGGCCATTGATGAGCCGTGCCCCGGAGGGAATCTGAACCTCACCCGATCGGCCGATCTGACGGATTCGATTCTCTTCAATGAGAATCGTGACTCCAGTCGTAGGGGGCGCTCCAGTGCCGTCAATGAGAGTAGTGTTTTCAATGGCAATAAAAGCATCCCGGATGGGCGGGAAGGTACCCTGTCCCCAGACGGGAAGGGTCAGAAACACACACCAGATTACGAGCATCAGTGCCGGCTGGGACTTGTCTATCCTTTGCATGGGTCGAACCTCCTCTTTGGTGGTAGTTCTGTAACTCTAAAGTACGTTCGTGCCTTTATACTAATTTCGATTGTCTCTCATAAAAAGAAAAATCGAAATCCGAAGTCCCAAATCCGAATCCAATCCGAAATTCAAAGCCGAATCTTTCTCCACGCGGAGCATCAGCGAGGAGTTTCTCCGTGCGCGAAGCGCACTTCTCCTGACCTTGTCTTAGAGTCCGGAGTGTGGGAGGCGCCTCGGTCGCTGGTCTTCGACCAGCGCGTTGCTGAGACTTCATCCGACATAGGTTGTCATGAATAAACGGGAAGACGCCTGACTGCAACAGGACGAAAGAAAACAGGAGTCAGGAGAAGCGCGCTTCGAGCAGCCGACCAAGGGGAGGGCCGCTTGCGATGAGGCGGTTGCCACCCTTGAATTCCGAACCGGGCGGATCATAACCATGAAATTGACAGACTCCTGGTCCAGGTTCGACTCAGAGACAGGGCCTGGGGTATAATCTGCCCAATTAAATGGAGTCGATGGTTAAAGAGCGAGCACACGACACAACCGGTCGCAATCAGCCTTGCCCCTGCGGCTCAGGCAAAAAATACAAACAGTGCTGTGCCCTCAAAGAGAGTCGCAGCTGGACCAGCAGGCCCGGGGGAAAGGCGGTCATCGTGGTGGCCGGTTTAGCGATCGCCATGTTGCTCGGGTATTCAATTGCCCAGATGGGTGGAAGTGGGACGGAACGGGTTCGATCCAGCTCCAGGACACTTTCGAGTGCCCCTTATTATACAGTCGCCAACCTTCCGGAGGTGGACTTCTCAGCACTCAACGAGGAACAAAAAAAGACCGTCCTGGACGAAGTCAACACAGCTTACTGCAACTGCGGCTGCTCGCTGACCCTGGCCCAGTGTGTGGTCACCGACGTTACCTGTCCGCAGCGGAATTCCAATATCGCCAAAATTCAATCGGAGGTCAACAAAGCAGCGGGCGGCTGAGCTAATGCCGAAATCTGCTTTTTTTTCAAACACCCAGACACTAACGTTGCCGTCAGGAGGATTTTCCACCTCCCTCCCATCTCCCGGTTTTCGGCACCTCGGTTCGTGTCAACCCTTGAAAGGCACAGCGTCAAAAAATTATTTAATCGTATTTTGATTTTACTTAGCAACACTCAAATGGAACTCGAGCCCTGATCATGCATCATCCGGGCTAGCAGGTTGAAGGAATATGGATACTGAAACTCCCTCGCGCATCATGATTGAGGCCCAAGGTCTGAGTAAATTCTTC
>JAYZBY010000122.1:0-6210 GCA_036338555.1 Acidobacteriota bacterium
CCATCTCCTTTATCGGCTGCGTCGCGGTGGGAATGACCTTCATCACCCTCTCCGGCAACATCATGTCGCTGTGTCTGGGTGCCACGCTCGCGGCCTCTTCGCTCATCTTCATGGCCGGCCTCAGCTTTGGGGTGGGCCCGGCCCTGGCCCTGGGGCTCGGGTTCGGTACCCTGTTCACCGCTGCTCAGGGCCTTCTAGTGGGGTATCTTCGAGCCAATCCCATTATCGTGAGCGTCGCAGCCCTGGCCTTGCTCGTGGGCAGCGCCGATTTCCTCACCGGAGGTCAGCGCATCTACTCCCCCGGAGACAGCCTCGTTCCCCTGACCGGAACCCTGTGGGGCATTCCAGTTGAAGTCCTCTTCCTTTTAGCCTCGGCGGGGATTGGCCAGATCATCCTTTCCTACACCCGATTTGGACGTCATATCCACATGGTGGGAAGCAACCCTAGGGCGGCCCGGGCCGCCGGGGTATCCATCTGGGCCACAGTGACGGGGTCCTATCTACTGGCCGGCTTCTTCACAGCTCTGGCGGGTATCCTGCTCTCGGCACGATACGGATCAGGCGATATGGAGTTGGGAGTCGGTTACGACTACGACGCAATCGCTGCCGTGCTGGTCGGTGGAACCGCCATCCATGGAGGACAGGGATCGGTGATGCGAACCCTGCTGGGGGTGGCCGTGGTCTCGACCATCCAGGTGGTCCTGCTTCTGCATGGCTTCAGCCAGCAAATGCAATATCTCATGACTGGACTCATCGTACTGACGGTGATCATGCTTCACAGCCTGGGGGAGAGACACTCATGAGTTTTTTCAAAACGATCACTCGCGAGTCGTTTCGCCCCTTTGCCGTTCTCTCGGGAGCCATTGTGATCCTGGGTCTGGTGGATCGAGGAAGCGGCAATTTCCTGAGCGTGGCCACCGCTTTTAGCGTACTGCAGCTTTTCTCCACTCTTGGCCTGGTCTCTCTGGCTCTGGGTCTCTCGCTGGTGGTAAGGGGATTTGATCTTTCCGTGGCCGGGATGCTCAGTCTGGCGGGCTGTGTGGCGGTCTTGACCGGAGCCAACCATCCCTGGCTGGGTTTAGCGGCCGGTCTCGCCCTGGGACTGGCAGCCGGCACCCTGCAGGGTCTGGTCATGACCCGGCTGCGGATCCCTCCCCTGGGAGTGACGCTTGGGGGTCTTCTCACGTTTCAGGGTCTCAGCTACGTTCTGACCGAGGGTCAGACGATCGCCTATCCCAACTACGACCTGGCGCTGATCCTCACCGAGCCCATTATGGGATTTTTGTCCTATCGAAGCCTGATCACGCTGGGGGTATTCCTGATCGTGGTCCTGGTGATGTCCAATACGCGCCTCGGTCGGGATGTGGTGGCGACCGGCAGTGACCCGGAGGCCAGCAGGATTGCTGGAGTTCATACCGATCGGATTCTGATTGGCGTTTTTGCGCTATCCGGTTTTCTTACTGCTCTGGCCGGTGTTTTGCTCAGCTACAGCCTGGCCGCGGCCTCACCCGTTGCCCTGTCTGATGTGCTGGTTCCTGCGGCAGCCGCCGCTATCCTCGGGGGCGTCTCACTGGGAGGCGGCAAGGGCAAACCACTTGGTATCGCCGCCGGGGTTCTGACCCTGTGTATCCTGCGATCGGGCCTCAACGCCATTGGAGCATCCCCATTCGTCCATGAAATCGCCACCGGTGGGATTCTCCTTGTGGTCGCGATCCTGGATGCGCCCGACCTTGCCCGCCGGCTGACTTCCTGGCACCTGCGGGCAAGCGAGCGATCGTTAAATTTTAGTGCATGGTGGCGCAGTTGACGTCTTCCCAGGCACCTCCGCCGGATCGAATCTTCATCGGGACGAAAGGCTTGACAGCAGCTCCGGCACCCGCCCAGTGACCCTGAACCTCGACTGACTGGGCCGCATAATTGGAAAGAGTCGCCTGGGGATTACAGGAGAGAACCGCGGTGATCTGACCACCTGAAAACAGGGCAGCCGGCTACCCACCCTTCAGGCACATGGTGGTACAATTTTTCATTTCACCAGTGGGCATCATGTGATTGTCTTCCACGTTTCTCCAGTTGTTCATCATGGCGTTGCCCTTGGAGGCACAGGTCAGGTCGATGACTCTCCCGGAGAGGGTGATCATCTCGGGCTGACTCAACTGGGCCTGGAGATCCACCGCCGCAAAGGAAATTAGCAGGAGAAAAACGAAGATTGTAACCAAAGCATAGTTTTTGTTTTTCAAATCTTGAACACTCCTTTCATTGTGTCTCATTTTGGTTTTAACAACTGAAACTGGATCAGTACAAGCCAGCCCCCCCCCATAGCTGTCGTTAAACCGACAGGGAGGCACGGATTCTCGTGCATTCGTGCAATCGTCCTTTCGTTTTTTCGTGCTTTCGTGCTGTAGAAGGGGCGCACGGCCGTGGCCTGTCCGCTTCGCGGACTGGTGCTGTGGTGCTGTGGTGCTGTCGTGCAGTAAGCCGAATTCGGCGCGACCTTGCTGTGGGCGCACGGTCGCGCCCCTACTTGTGTTGGCTGGGACGGGAGAGAAAAGATAAAAACAAGAATTTTCTTCTCATTGTCTTTGTGTCTCTGTGGTGAAAATTTCTTCTTTGTGCCTTTGTGGTGTAGCCTTTTAGGCGAAGGAGGAAGGGAGCCAACCAGATGGAAGAAGCAACTTTTGGAGCCGGCTGTTTTTGGGGAGTGGAAGCGGCCTTTCGTCAACTCGATGGAGTCCTGACCACTTCAGTGGGCTACCTGGGAGGGGACTTCGAAAACCCCACTTACCAGCACGTCTGCTCCGGGCAGACGGGACACGCCGAGGTGGTGCGGATCGAATACGATTCTGACCGAGTTTCCTACCACGACCTTCTCGATCTTTTTTGGAAGGTCCACGATCCCACGACTCTGAACCGGCAGGGTCCGGACATCGGAAACCAGTATCGGTCCGCCATCTTTTTTCACACTCCGGAGCAGCAGGCGGCAGCCGAGGCTTCCAAGGCCCAGCTGGAGGCCAGCAACCAATATCCCAACTCCGTCGTGACAGAGATTATCCCCGTCTCGGAATTCTATATAGCAGAGGATTACCACCAGCAGTATTTTGAGAAACAAGGAATCGCCCACTCGTCCTGAGGGGCACCCGAAAATTGGAACAACGAATCAAGGGAGGTTGAAAGATGAGAAAAATGAGTTGTGTTCTAGCTCTATGGGTCCTGGTCGGCCCTGCTCTTTACGCCCAGGAAGGCTCACTTGTGGGCCTGGGAGGAAGACTTGCGCAGCGTGCATCCGCCAGGATTCTTTATATGAACCAGGACACCAACGGCTTTGTCGGCCAGTTGGTGGTCAACTATGGGCAGCCAGTCTGGAAGGCCGAGTATGAAGACCTGGGCCTGTTTGACAAGATGACCAAGGGCCAGGTCTGGCGCATGGGAGACAATTTCTGGAGCGTTCTGGACACCCATGTGCCTTTGAAGGTCAGCGGTCGGGACATTGGCGTGGGATCCTACTATCTGGGCGTTCATCGCTCTCAGGATGGGAACAACTGGAGTTTGGCCTTCCTGGACCCGGGTGCGATTCGGGAGGCCCGCCTGGATGCCTCTGAGATCGGCAAGGCCACGGTGGATTTCATGGTTCCCATGAGTTATTCGAGCACCGATGAGAACGTCGAGAGCCTGACGATCACCCTGGACTACCCGAAGGAGGATCCCACCAATATCACCTTGAGAGTGGTCTGGGGAAAACTGCAACTGACGGCGCCCATCGAGGTCATGGGAATCGATTAAGGTCGATTCTGAGTCACGATTGGCAACCCGTTTTGACGGTTTCCGAACCGAGTTTCTTGACTTTCAAAAGGGCATTCGAGTCGGCCATCTGGAGCCTCACCAGCGGATCACCCAGATCCTCAAACTGAGCCTCCAGGCACTCTACCGGGAAGACTTCGTGCTTGACCGCTGGGGCCGGGGGGTTTACTGGCAATGGATCTGTTTTTTGCCCAGGGCCAACCGCACGGCCAAGCCCCTCTCCGCTGATGTGAACTTCGGGTGTTCCAAGTTCTTCATCAAAATGGACCGGACCGAAGGCCTCTTCAAGACCGGCCTTCACATCGAGCGGGGGCGGATCGAAGCCTCCGGGAAGCACTCGGGTTATCAGCTGCAACAGGACTGGGACTGGCACCGGATGATCCGGGCTATCCACGGAAAATCCACCTTTTACCGCCAACTTCGGCAACTGGTCCGGGAGGACGGCTTCCAGATCTACTGCGGGACGCGGGAGACGGGCACCCACTTCGATGATGCCCAATGCCCCTCGGCAGAGACCTTGAAAAGCGCCCTGCTGGAATATGCCGACCCGGATTGGGTGGTGTTCCAGCTTTACTATCCGATGACACCACAGGAAGTGCAAAGTTCGGGCGGCTCCGATTTGGTAGAATCCATCCTGGCCATTATGAAGGAGGTGGCCCCGCTGATGAATGAGTGCATGCAGATCCGTCTTCCACAGGCCGACTCTACATGATCCAGGAACCCCGGTGTCAAGAAAGGGGGGGCTCCACCATTCTCTCCTTGCCAGCCGGGACCTGATTCAGCCACAATCAAACACACCATAACTTTAGAGTTGGAGGATTTATGAAAAACACGATCAGCCGCAAACTGATGTTGATGCTCATCGGAGGGACCCTCTGCCTGGCAGGATGGGTGATGGGGCAGCGTCGGGCAAGTTTGGAAACCACCACCGTTCATGCGGTCGCCTGGACTGCCGCTGAAGATGCGACACGCGAAGGCTTTGAAAATTTCAAGCGAGCCACTGAAGAGCTGGTCACCACCATGCCCGGACTGCAGCGGGCCTGGGTCGGCAGCTTGAGACTACCCCTGGTGGTGGGAGACATCACCCGCACCCATGGTCTGGTGCTGGAGTTTGATACGGTCGAAAACAAGGTGGCTTATTCGGATCATCCCGCCCGCGTCCCGTGGGCTGAGGCCTGGAGTGAGGTGAGAGTTCCCCGATCCACCAACTTCGATGTCATTAGCGAATGATGCCCCTGAGCCCGGCTCAAACCAACCTCAATTCGATGGATGGAGATGATCAAACATGGCGTATCTACTGATTCGGCATCAGGTGAAAAACTATTCGGCTTGGAAGGATTCCTTTATTGAAGACCGCCTCACCCGCCGGAAGAGTGGCTCACGGGGTGGATTTGTTTTTCGCAATACCGACAAGCCTGAGGAAGTGTTTATCCTGCTGGAATGGGACAACCACGAGAGCAGTCGTGACTTCGTCCAATCGGGCGATTGGAAAGAGGAAATGGAACGGTCCGGTGTCTGTGACGAACCGGATTTCTACTTTCTGGAGGATGTGGCACAACCGACGATGTAAGCGGTGAGATCGGAATCGGCCCGTTCAAGCACTCTGCTGAAGCTCCTCGACCACTGTATTCTCGGTGCGAGTGGCAATTCGAGCTTCCCGCCGCTTCCTCTCAAGCGCTTCTCGGTTCCGTTTCAGCAATTCCTCTAGATGAGGGTCTGGGGTGAAACGTCTCACGAAACATCTGAGCATTTTCCACATAATCTCATCTCCTTTGCTAACTTCCCCGATAGACGTTATGCACGTTGGATACAAGAAGGCACACCCCACCTTTACCCATCGAGCGGTTTTTTATACCACACAGAGGTGACGCCGGAGAGCCAGGGATCATTGGTGTCACAGGCACACCGGAGGAGAAACAATGGAGCCGTTGGATAAGATTCGACCCGGAATGACACGGGAACACCTGCTCACGGTTGAAGAGGAGCACGTGGTCTCCCCAGCCGGCATTCAGGTGTTGAGCACTCCCATGATGATCCGGCACATGGAGCTCAATTCAGCCAATCTGATTCGCCCCTTACTGCCTGCTGATTTCGCCAGCGTGGGATATGAAGTCTATATCCGGCACAAGGCGCCTGCCTTTTTAGGCGCAAACATCAAGGTGTGGGCCAAGCTGGTGGAGGTCGACGGCCGTAAGCTTCTGTTCGAGGTGAAAGTCACCGAAGGAGAGAAGCTGGTCGGAGAAGGAACCCATCGACGAACCATCGTCCCGATGCACCAGACCGCATGATGCAAAGGTCTTCGTGACGCCGCCTTTATCTGAGCGAAGCGAAGAAAACCTATGCATCATCCGGTCTAGCCTGAAACTAAGTTCACAAAATAACATCTGAACTATAGAACCTTGGGAGGAGACCTAT
>JAYZBY010000123.1:0-7122 GCA_036338555.1 Acidobacteriota bacterium
TTGTCGACCAGCAGCTTGACTGCAGCATAGGTGTCGGTGCTCGATTCGGGAGCCACGCCCGGCTCTTCTCGATAGCCCGGGACGGGACTTCCATTGACGGCTCCCGGTCCGTACTGTCCACGCACAGCAAACTGATCCACCTGTTCCGGTGAAAAAGGCCTGATCGCTCGCATCACCTTGATTTTCTCATCCCTGACCTCGCTGGCTTCCAGGGAGGCTGGAGGTTCCATGGCGATCAAGCTGAAAATCTGAAACAAATGATTCTGGATCATGTCTCTCAAGGTTCCCGCCTGATCGAAGTATCCTCCCCGGCCTTCGACTCCCAGACTCTCCGCCGCGGTGATCTGAATGTGATCGATGTAACGGCGATTCCAAAGGGGTTCAAAGATTCCATTGGAGAAACGGAGCACCAGGATGTTCTGAACGGTTTCCTTTCCCAGATAGTGATCGATTCGGTACACCTGTTCCTCGCTGAAGACCTCCAGGATCTCCCGGTTGAGCTCCTGCATGCTGGGAAGATCGTGTCCAAATGGCTTCTCGACAACCACTCGGGTCCAACCCTGGGAACGGTTGAGGCCGGCCGAGCCGAGCATTCGAGCAATGGGAACGTAAAGACTCGGGGGCGTTGAGAAATAGATCAGTCGATTGCCGGAAGTTCCACGCCCTTGATCAATCTCTTGTAACAGTTCTCCCAGGCGCTCCAGGCTCTGAGGATCTCCCAGATCGGTAGGAGTGTAGAAAATTCCCGAGCTGAAATGCTCCCAGGCGCTGCTGTCCACCGGCTCCGAGAGAAACTCATCAACGGCCTCCCGCATCCGACCCCGAAATTCTTCATGGGTAAAACGCGAGCGTCCGGTTCCCAGAATTGAGAATCCTCCAGGCAGAAGATTTTGTTGGGCCAGCCTGAAAAGCGCCGGCACCAGTTTGCGCCGGGTGAGATCCCCCGAGGCCCCAAAGATCAGGATCGTTGAGGGCTCCGGAGTGCGCTCCAGGCGCAATCCTTCGCGTAGGGGATTTTTAGCCCGCATTTCTCACACCTTCTCGTCTGAACCGGTGAGACCAATCCAGTCGGTATGAACCGAACCCTGCTCCGGCCTGTCCACCCGCTGGTAGCTGTGGGAGCCAAAGAAATCACGCTGAGCCTGGGTCAAGTTTTGAGGCAGGCTGGCAGCTCGATAACTGTCAAAGTAGGCCAGGCTCGCCGACATGGCGATGACCGGAAGTCCCAGTCCCTGGGCCCGGGAAACCGTTTCTCTCCAGCGCGGTTGAGCTCCCATCACCCAGCCACAAAAATTGTCATCCAAGAGTAGATTCTCGAGATCGGCCCGGCGCCGATAGGCCTGCTTGATCTCATCCAGGAATCGGGCACGAATAATGCAGCCACCTTTCCAGATACGAGCCAGCTCAGCCAGATCGATGTCCCACCCATAATGCTGGGAACCCGCACGGATCAGGGCAAAGCCCTGGGCGTAGCAGCAGATCTTGCTGGCATAAAGGGCATCGTGAACGGCCGAAATCATCTCCTGCTTGTCGCCTTGATAGGGGTGCCTCTCGGGTCCGGAGAGGGACTGGCTGGCCCTCACTCTTTCCTGTTTGAGAGCCGAGAGGAATCGAGCCTCGATGGCGGCGTGAATGGTCGGGATCGCCACACCCAGTTCCAGCGCCACCTCGGAGGTCCATCGCCCGGTGCCCTTTTGTCCCGCCTTGTCCAGGATCAGTTCCAGCAGAGGCCGCCGGGTCTCAGGTTCCATCACGGTGAAAATCCTGGCCGTGATGTCGATCAGATAGGAGTCGAGCACACCTTCGTTCCAGCGGGCAAAGATGTCGGCCATCTCGGCACTCTTCAAATCGAGTACATCCCGAAAAATGTGGTAGGCCTCGGCGATGAGCTGCATATCGCCATATTCAATCCCGTTGTGGACCATCTTGACGAAATGACCGGCCCCTTCGGGTCCGCAGTAGGTCACACAGGGCCCGTCGTCAACCTGGGCGGCGATGGCTTCAAAAACGGGTTTGAGTTCATCATAGGCCTCACGCTCTCCCCCCGGCATCAAGGAGGGTCCCAGCAAAGCTCCCGTTTCCCCTCCCGACACTCCTGTTCCCACAAAGCGGAGGTGATCCGCGGCCAGCTCTTTTTCTCTTCGTTGGGTATCTTTGAAATGGGAGTTTCCGCCATCAATAACAATGTCGGCCTTCTCCAGATGAGGTTTCAGCAGATCGATCGTCCAGTCCACCGGGTCACCCGCCTTGACCATCATCAGGATTCGACGCGGCCTCTGCAGTGATTGGATCAACGCTTCGATGGATCCGGCTGCGGTGATCCGCCTTCCTTCCGCCTTGTTCCGGATGAACTCATCGGTCCATTCCTGCTCCCGATTCCACACCGCCGTTGCATAGCCGTGGCTTTCGATGTTGAGGGCCAGGTTTTGTCCCATCACACCCAGTCCCACCACTCCGAATTGAGCACTCTCAGCCTTCGGTTTGCTCATGATTTCCCTATTATAGTGCTGTGGTGCCATGGTGCTGTAGTAGGGGGCTGCCGGGGGATGCAACGGTGTAAGGTACCACCGCCCTTCGGCACCACTGCACTACAGCACCCCGACACCACTTACCACATCAAGTAAAGTTTTCAATCCGGCTGTCACATCTCTTCCCAGATGAAAGCGAATGGCCGGGCGTCGCCGGGCCACCAGAGATTGAAAATCACCGAGCGCCTGGGCCTCCTTTAACACCCCAAAGGTGTAGGGCTCCCCGGGGATGGCGAGATCCTCAACGTCATCGGCGGTGATCTGGATAAAGACTCCGTTGTCGGCGCCCCCTTTGTGCAGTTGTCCGGTGGAATGAAGAAAGCGAGGCCCGTAGCCTACCGTGGTGGCGACCTTCAGGGCATCGCGGATTCTCAGGCGGATGGCTTCCAGCAACTGATGGTGCCGATCGGTCTCCGGGAGATAGGCGGTTAACGCCAGGTAGCCCCCTTCTCCGACCCGAGCCAGATGGGCTCGAGTGATGGCGACCAGGGTTTCGCGTTTGGATGCCGTTTCCCCCAGGATCTGACAACCCTGCTCCTTGACCAGTACCTCCTGGGCGGGCAGTTGGCCTTCCTTGCGGAAGACCTCCAGCAACCGCCGGGTGTTGTCCTTGCTCTCCTGTACGTTGGGCTGGTTGAAGGGATTGATCCTCAGCAAGGCCCCGGCCAGAGCCGTGGCCAGCTCCCACAAAAAGAATGCGCCACCCAGACCGAGGGGTTCCGGCAGTACCTGGCCTACCACTGGATGGCCCGCTTGTTCCAGGGCCTCCAGGGCTGCCTCCATTTCCGGGTTCACCGAATTCTCGGTACGGATAGAGACGAAAACTCGGTCGTCACTATAAACAGCGGGGTCACCCAGAGGTTCCCCGGCCACCGGCAGAATCCCACTCCCTTCCTTACCGGTGCTCTCGGCAATTAGCTGTTCGATCCACAGCCCCAACGAATCCAGAGGGGGAGGAATCACCAGGGTGATCTTGTCCCGACCCTGGCGGGCCAGTTCACCCAGGGCGGCCCCCAGCTGGGCCGCCGGATTTCGGGCAGCAGGAACATCTGGACCGCACTTGAGTCCGGCCGAAGCGGCCCCTTCGAGGAATTTCTTCACATCCAGTCCCATCAAAGCGGCCGGGACCATTCCAAAGTAGGACAGAGCGGAATAGCGACCCCCGACGTCGGCCATGTTCTGGAAGACGCGGCGAAAACCTTTCTCCCCGGCAATCCGCTCCAGCTCGGAACCTGGATCGGTGATGGCAATGAAGTTTCGACCCGGATCCGGACCTACGCCAGCCACTTTGTCGAAGAAATAGTGATAGAACATCAAGGGCTCGGTGGTGGTTCCCGACTTGCTGGCAACTATGAACAGGGTCCTGGAAAGATCGACCGCCTTCTCCATCCTCCGAACCGTGGCTGGATCGGTGCTGTCAAGAACCAGCAGCTGAGGGTAGCCTTGGATTCTCCCAAAGGTTCTGTGAAAAACCTCGGGACACAGACTGCTTCCCCCCATCCCCATCAGCAAAAGATGACTGAAGCCTTCCCCGCGTATTTCCTCGGCAAAGGCACTCAACCGGGGAGCCTCCTCAAACAGCATCTCCGGCAGGCTGAGCCACCCCAGTGAACTGGCGATGATTTTTTGATGCTCGGGATCGTCCTTCCACAGCGTGACATCCCGGCTCCAGAGGCGCTGGATGAACCGATCGGAGTCCATCTGTTGGGTAGTTTCCCGGATGGAGGATCCGAACTGCCCGAGCGAGAAGGATTGCTTCATCGCTCTTCCCATCGGGCTTTCAAGGAGAACACCGCCTGATCCGCTCCGATGACGTTTCGCATGGCAAAAGAATACAATCTCAGAGGATTAAATTGTAGGGGCGCACGAAGCCGCTGGTCTTCGACCAGCGCGTTTCACGTTCCAGGTTTCACGTTTTCCGGCCTCGCTCCGAAGGAGCGACAGAATCTGAGTCAGGGCGTCCCGCCCTGGCTCAGTTTTCTTCTTTGTGACTTTGTGTCTCTGTGGTGAAAACCTTCTTGGTGTCTTGGTGGTGAACGACCTTGACGGTCACATAAAACATAAGCAGAGGCTCCTCACCCTCCGCCACAAAGTCATGAGGAGTGTTGACGGGAATGTGGCAAATCATCCCCGACTCCACACCCGATTCTTCTTCAGGTAAACGGAGACGTCCCCTTCCCTCCAGGACATAGCTCACCACCTCGGCATCATCGTGAGTGATCCACTTGTCCTGTTCTTGTTGACGTGGCTGAAAGAGCACGAGTCCCGCCTGGTAGTTGTCGAAGCCCAAAGGGATGGCCGCGCTGATTTCATCATTGATGGGTTTGAGTTCCTGGCGCAGCGCCTCGGTCGTTAAAATCATGGAACCACCGTCCTTCCTATTCCTGGATTGGATTCTGGTCTCGGTCAGGTGGTCAGCGGGTCCGCCTTATGATTGGAACCCACTCAATCAAAAGCAACGGTGACTGTCATTCCGTCGCTCAGTCCGAGTCTTTCCCGCAGGGCCACCGGGGACAGAATTTCAACCACATCTTCCGGATAAGACGGGACCATCGGAAAGACCGCCGCTGCGGAAATCTGGCCCTCCACGCTGAGCGGATAACAATGCGCTGCACAATAATCGGGCTCGGGCTGCAGAAATACACCCGGCTCCTGGCGTAGTTTGGACCAGATGGACAGATCCTCCTGATCCTCGAGTTGAAGATTGAGCGTGCCCGGATAGGGCTCAAATCCGAAGGCCTTCTTGAACTGCTCTCGAACCCAGGCCAGCTGGGTGAAGTCCGCCGCCTCCCTCTTGCCTGAGACCACCTTGCCCTTGAGCCAGAAACGGGCCCGGGCCAGTGGAAGCAGGGCCCTCAAGGTGGGAATCCGGGGTGAAAAGGCGACTTCTATGGAGCTGTCCCGCTCGATCAGAACACTGCGCATACCCACACTGTGAGCCGGCTGGATATCGTTGGCCAGATCGTCCCCGACATGAATGACTTCCTTTGGAGCGACACCGACTTTCTCGAGTGCCAGCTCAAAGAGTCGAGTCGAGGGTTTGACATGTCCCTCCAGCTCCGAAACCACGAAGAAATCGAAATACTTCCCTATTTTTAGGTTTTCACACAACTGGGATAGCCTGGGTTCCCAATTGGAAACGGCCCCCAGCACAAAACCCCGCTCCCTGAGCTGAGCCAAAACCGCAATCACTTCCGGAAACAGACGGAACACCGGCTCCTTGAGCCACGACTCCCACATCGCTTCTCGACAATCTTCCAGTCCCTTGTCCACTCCCGCTTCACGAAGAAAGATCGAGATCATTTTGTCGCGTCGGATCTTCTCTTTCTCACCCGAGACGGTGAACTCGGAAGTAACGCTCACACCCTCGCCCCCACTCTCTATCTGTGAAGTTCGGATCCAGGAGCGGATTTGCTCCTTGTCGGAAGGGTAGCCGAATCGCTCCAGGAAATCGGCGTAAGCAGATTCCGGTTCCGCCAAATCCAGCAGGGTGCCGCCCACGTCAAGGGATATCACCTTCGCGATACTCACAAAAACATAGTACCGCAGACAGAGAGAAGAAGACAGATTCAGGAAGTGTAGGGGCGCACTGAGTGCGCCCGCAGCAAGGTCGTTGTAGCGGCCGCCCTATGAGCGGCTGACCGGCTGACTGGGCGAAACGTGAAACTTTATCGAGGAAGAAAGTCCTTCCGCTCTAACCACTGAACCACCAGTTGAGCCGCTTCCTCTTCCACCTCGAAGTAGGAGTGGCCCTGGCCCGCAGTATGGGAGGAATCGGGATCCTCGACTTCAACGTAATCCATCCGGTCGCCGCCCGCCTGCCGCAACGCCACCTGCCACTCCTCCTTTGCACTTTTGTCGGTGGTGTTGTGCAGCAGCAAAATGGAGCGCTGAATCTGGGGAATCCATTTGACGGGAACCGCGTTGGTGTCCGGACCCCGGTAATTTAGAAAGGTGTGATAGGACATGGCCTCGGTCCTGCCAAAAAGGGTAATCAAGAACATCTCGTCGCCCCGGCCCTGATCGAGTCTCATCTTGGCCAGCTGGACGACTTCCTGGTATTTGTCCCGGGAGCCCAGATGAGTTTCCATGGTGGCTTGTCTGAGATCGGCGATGGCCCCGGAAAGTCCCACCAGCTTCACCCGAACATCATCGGTCATCGCCATGTAGTAAGGGACAAAGGTGGTCCCCAGACTGTGTCCCATCAAAAAGACCTCTTCGGCTCCCTGGGCCACCAGGAAATCCACTCCCGCCTTCAAATCCTTCAGCCCGTTTTCGAAGGTCGAACGATAGTAGCCGTGCCCGTGGTCCCGACGGTTCATGCTCAACCCCAGATAACCCTTCTCCGCCAGCAGGGGTGGAAGAAATCCGGTGATGCTGCCGTAGAAGCTTCCTCCGGTCCCATGGGTCACCAGCACCGCCCTTTTAGGAAGCGGATTGACCTGGGGGTCGGGCCGATAGAGCGCCCCGTCCAGCTGCACCCCGTCTTCGGTCACAAAGCGCACCAGGTCGGTTCTCACCCGTTCGGGTATTTCCCAGCCCCAGGCTGAAGCCGGAATCAGTAAAGCGATTATGGCTCGGACAATGACTTTGG